>CAMCUZ010000003.1 GCA_945879145.1 uncultured Mediterranea sp. | reverse complement strand
GGGCAGCGACCATTCTGTGAGTGCATGGCCTCTAAGGATATTGGTGAATATAACACCTGCCCACATCTTTGTGAGTATTGCTATGCCAACTCGACCAAGCAGTTGGCATTGCAGAATTGGAAACAACATCAAGATAATAGATTTGCAGATACAATAACTGGGAAATAGTTATGCCTTACGTAGAAGACATAAGACAATGTAATAGCATTGATGACATTATTGATTATTGTCACGATGCGTTACCAATAGAATATAAAGGAAGACCCTGGACACATCCAGAGTTAAAACGAGGTATAAATCTATTGGCAAGTGATGTGGCTCTAAATTGTTATATGTCTGCATACGGAGATATGCATGTAACCAAATGCCGAGCCGCAATGATGAATTTCCCTTTTAATGATATTCAGGGAAGTATTGAGATTGTTGATTGGGGATGCGGTCAAGGTATTGGTTCTGCTACCATAATTGAAGTGTTAAGGCAACGCAATTTACTTCAATGGCTAAGAAAAGTTACGCTTATAGAGCCTTCACGTAGTGCCATAGAACGCGCCAATGACAATATCCGCACATTAACACATGATACAGTTGAAATAGACGTAAAAAACCTTTTCCTTCCGGCAAACGGCATAGCTGAAGGAGAAACCCTTAGCCCAATCGGGTATAGGTATAATAACGTCATCCACATATTTTCTAATATATTGGATGTAACTACTATCGACTTGGGAGCAGTTGCAAGGATGGTGGCATCTGCACATGGTAAACATTTCGTTCTATGTATTGGTCCCAAAAATGGTGCTGCGTATAGACTTGAAAAGTTCTGTTCTGTTTTTGGTGAACAGAATTATTTCAGCCAGATAGATAGTGTACGCTATGCACGTACAAAGAGAACGGCTCACCCCTATACATGCATGACAAGATGTTTTGAGTATAATGGTGCAACAATAGACCTCAACAGATTAGCTTTGGTGGGTGAGAGTCATGAGGCAATATATAATGAATACGACCTGCGCTTGCAGATACAAAACCATGTACTATCACCTCAAAAAGCAAGAATTGCATGGAGACTGGAGAACATTTTGTCTGTGGATGACATAATGTATATTGATGCTGTAGTAAACGAAGTCACAGCAGATTTTATTATTGTCAGACCGAATAAGGGTGTGCTTTTGCTGAACGTGTTTGAGGAGAATCTTAGTGAGTGTACTTTATCAGAAGATAAAAAGAAAATAGATGTACATGGGCAACTGTATCAATCTCCTATTGACCTTATAAGCCTTTGCCAATCGAGCATCAAGGACGGTATAGAAGAACTTTTGATGAGTACAATTGTGGACAGCCGGAATTTTAGCCTTATAAAAAAGGTGGTTATATTCTCGGAAAATACTATTGACGAGATAAAGGATTTCTTTGGATACAAAGGAAACGTTGTTAATTTTACCTATGTTTTTGGTAAGGAATTTATTGAAGAAAGAGACGTAACACAAAATTTATATACTACTACAGGCTTCCTGTATAACAACAACGCTTTTGACGATGTTGTTAGACGGAAATTGGCCAAGATAATATCTCCATCCTGGCATTCCTATCAAGAAGGACGAATTGATATGCGGCCTATTGGAGCACAGAGACGACTATCTGAAAGCAGTGTAACACAACAGAAGATAAGTGGAGTCGCTGGTTCTGGAAAGACACAGGTACTTGCTTTTAGGGCTGTGAATGCCATGAAACGCACAGGAGGTGATGTCTTAGTTTTGACATATAACATTACATTAGCCAATTATCTAAAGTTTAGACTTTCAGAAATTCGTGAGGATTTCTCATGGGAAAAAATAGACGTATATCCATATCATCAGTTTTTTAGAATACGTGCTGCCGAATGTCAGCTGCATGTAGAATTTGGCTCTTATCAAGATGAAACATTCTTTGGTGATTCAAGAAATCACAAGAAGTATTCAGCTGTCTTCGTTGATGAAGTACAAGACTATACAACAGAATGGCTTCGCATCATTATGCAGAATTTTCTCTTGGAACCTAATGGTGAATTGGTCGTTTTTGGAGACCCTAAACAAAATGTATATCAACGACCTTTAGATACAAATGGCGATATTCGCTTAGGTGTAATTGGAGGACAATGGAATCGACAATTAACGACCAGTCGTAGATTTACCAATCCTCGCCTTGCAAATCTTGCCACAGCATTTCAAGCGCAATTTATGGCAAATCTACCCTCTGATGATATAACAACAGAGAACATCATGTCAAATACTTTCAATTTCCAAATTCTAACGTATATTGACATGAGACAAAATAATACCACAGATGCTCTTGTAAGCAATATAATAACCATCATTTCCAATGACAGCAACGAAGCAAGAGATTTCGTTGTGCTTGCGTCATCAACAAAATTGCTGCGTAATATTGACACCCTTTATCGTCAAAGGACAAATGAGCAAACAGAAATAACATTTATTTCCACTGAAGCCCTTGAGAAGTTAAAACAGATACATAACGTTTCTGATGAAAGGGCAGCTAATTGGAAATTTAATAGAGACTTTGAAGCGCTTGATCGAACAAGAAAGCAATTGTTTACCACGGAGAAGCGTTGCTTGAAAATCTCTACCATACAAAGTTTCAAAGGATGGGAATCTCCTTCCGTTATAGTCATTCTTGAAAGTGACTTCGCTTTGCACAATACGACATTCCGCCCGATGTCGCCTCAAACTATATACACGGCGATAACTCGTGCAAGGGAGAACATGTATATAATTAATATTGGTAACGATACATATCACAACTTTTTCTATAATCAGGCATTATGAATAGTTTTACAACAATAGAAAAATATGCCATTGTAAAAGTGCTTTCTCACATAATGAAAGCAGATGGCATTATTCATCCTAAAGAAGAGGAATATATGAATCAAACATATAGTGACTTTTCTATAACAATCCATGATATAGAGGACATTTCAAACATTGATGATATACAATCAAAACTTATTATCTGTGGAATGTCCGATGAGAATAAAACTTTTGCAAAGACTTTGTTTACTGGAATGGCTGAGGCTGATGGAATAATACATCCAAAGGAAATAGAAATCATTAATCAAATATTTATTTGACCAATTAATAATACGGCAGATGGGACAAAGAGCAGAACGAATCATAATAACATTAAGCAATAAGACGTTATAAGAATATGGCACTACCAATTAACATAGAAGACTTACTAAACAAGCGGAAAGTCGAGGGAAGCAGGATTGAGTTCAAGAAAGGCTGGAACCCTGTGGATATTTACCACAGTATCTGTGCCTTTGCTAACGATTTTGACAACCTCGGAGGCGGTTATGTGCTCGTGGGTGTTGAAGAGAATGAATATGGTATCGCTAAAAGACCCGTCACTGGTATCAACATTGAAGATGTGGACGGAATCTTGAAACAGATGGTTGGGTTCAACAACATGTTCGACCCTTATTATCTGCCGCGAACTTCTGTGGAGGAGGTGGACGGGCAGCAGGTGTTGGTGATATGGGCACCGTCTGGAGTAAACCGACCTTATGCCATTCCTCAGGATGTGACGGCAAAAGCGAAGCAGATGCGGTATTACATTCGCAGCGGTTCGAGCAGCATCATTGCCAAAGGCGAAGTGCTGGACGAACTGAGGGATATGACAAACCGTGTGCCTTTCGATGAACGCCCGAACCCGAGTATTGCCATGGGTGACATCTCTATGGTGTTGCTTCGTGACTATCTTGCCACCATCGGCAGTAAACTGGAGGCTTCGCTATTTACCCAACCTGTGCCAGAAACACTGGAGCAAATGGAACTGATGACTGGGCCAACAGAGAATCGCATAATCAAGAATGTGGCAGCGATGATGTTCTGTGAGCATCCAGAGAAGTTCTTTCCTTATACACAGATAGATGTGGTAACGTTTCCCGAAGGAAAAGTGAAGAATCCACATAACTTCACGGAAAAGACATTCAAAGGAAGTGTTCCGCAGATTATCAAGCAGACAATGGATTATCTGGAAACGAATGTCCTATTTGAAACGGTGCAGAAAGTGTCTGGTCAGCAGGAAGCCAACCGCTTTTGGAACTATCCGTATGATGCTTTGGAGGAGGCTGTAGTCAACTCAATGTATCATAGAGATTACCTGCAACATGAACCTGTGGAGATAACCATTGAACCTGACGGCATCACCATTCTCAACTGCCCTGGTCCTGACCGTAGCATTCCTATGTCAGCTATTGAAAAGGGCGACAGTTTGAAGAGTCGCCGTTATCGTAATCGTCGCTTGGGTGACTTCTTGAAAGAATTGGACTTGACGGAAGGGCGTTCAACTGGAGTACCCACTATACAAGAGAAATTGGCTGTTAATGGTTCTCCCCGTGCTACCTTTGAGACTACGGATGATCGTCTGACATTCCTCATCCATATCCCTATACATGCAGGTTGTGGCACCAAGCCAGATTCTGATATTGATGAGAGAAACGGTTCTGCCGCTACGGAAAGGGTTACGGTTACTACTACGGAGAGAACTACGGAGACAGGTGAAAAAACTACGGAGACAGCTACGGAGAGTTCCAAAAAAACTACGGAGAAAACGGCGGAGAAAATAATAAGACTGATGAGGGAGAACCCTCAAATAACTAATAAGGAACTTGCAGTAGCCTGTGGTATCACGGAGGATGGTGTATATTGGAATACAAAGAAACTGAGAAAGAATAATATGATTCGGCGTGTTGGCGGTGACTTTGGAGGGCATTGGGAGGTTCTGGAATAAATCAAGAGGAAACCACCGTAGCAATTTACGGAGGTGGTTTCCTCTTGATTACGGCCCATATTGCTACGCTATCAGCATGGCGATACCTCCTGCCACCACAGAGAAGCCAATGGTGAAGAAGAACCAAAAGAACCATTGGGCATAATGCCCGAGGTAGCAGCCATCGTATTCCTTGTAGCGGTTCATGGCTTTCTTACGCTCTTCGACTAACATGGCATTGACACTCTGAACAGTTGTTTGTGATTGGTTGATTAACCATTCTCGCTGCTTGCGGAGCAGGTCTTGTATTTTCTGCCAATCCACATCACATAGCGTTACTGTCACTTTCAACTTTGTGGGCGCATTCTCTATTGCATTATCAATATGTGTGTTGATGTTGTCAAGCTTGTCACTGATGGTCGTAACAGCGTTGCCCAACTTGTTTTCAGCACGTTGGTACTGCTGGATGGCCGATTCCAGACCAAGCCTGGCATTTGCAAAAGTATTGGTTGCCTTGTCGATGTTGCTACTCAACTGCTTTAGTTCCGGCACACGGCTGATGATGGCGTCTTCGGCATCACGTTCCTGAATTTCATCTTTAGCTTCGCTCATCATTTCGTCGAAGTCAAGCTGATCTCTGCTCTGCTCAGGCACAGGCGGAATTTTATTGTTTCTGCTTTTTCTAATCATAGTTTTGTGATTTTAGCGGTGGTAGCCGCGTTTAACTGACTTTGTTTTACACATTGAATGGGCCATATTGAGACAGCGACGGGCAAACTTCAAATCGTCCTCGTCGTCCTTCTTGTCCCAATCAGACTCAGGGGCTGAACCACCGCCACCTCCACAAGATTCAGACATGGATGTGGCAGCATCGATGTATCCTGCAAAGAGAAGCATTGCAACATTCTCAATAGTGGCAGCATCGTTGCCTTCTGGTATCTGAGCCTCGTTAATGAAGATGTCCTTAACAATGTTTGGAATCTTGACCATCTTTGTGCCTTGCGGTGTGTTGATATTATAAAAGGTGAAGGAAGTCTCTGCCTTCGGCTGGGTAATAGGCGAGGCTTTGGTCCGGGTAGGTTTCGTTGTCTGGGCTGTCGGACGAACTGGACGGATGCTTTGTGTAACGGAGGGTGCTGCTGGCTTCATCCTGACTTGGGTAGGTTTCGGATGGTACTTCTTCCAAGTGGCTTCAAGTTGCGTTGCCATGAACCTGCGACCAATCTCTGAAGCCTTGAACACTGAGGCATTCTTGCCGATGGTGTAGCCAACAAGGCGCTTGCTCTTGTCGTAGCGAGGTGCCACCTCATAGCCCTTCATCCGAAGCATCTTGAAGTAGAAGTCAATGTCAAACTCCTGCATCTTCTGAAGGGTATATTCGCAGAAGTCCTCAATCTCTTGTTTACGCATATCACGTATTTCCTCGGACTGCTTCCAGCCATGCCTCATGTTGATAATCTCCGCAGCCATCATTGCTCGGTCGTGAATATCGTGGACGTCATTGGTGTTGCCATCAAGGTCGACACGGCAGCAATCAAGATGAAGGTGCAGCGTTCCCGATTTCGAGTCGGAATGTAACCCCGACACATTCATGGAGCTACGGAAATTAGTCTTGACCTGTCTACCCATTCCCTTGGGGATAAGTCCGACGGCATCCAAAGATTCCAATGCTTCATCACCGAGGTTCGCCCAATCATTCATGGTGAAGTTCTTTGCCTCCTCCTTTGAGGGTGAAATTACAAACTGCACCATAAAGCGTTCCAACTTCCTCCCCACCGTTCTGTCCTGTTGATGGAGTTCACAATGATGCTTCATCATGTACCAGATGGCGGTCGTGTCGATGCCATCAGGCATGTGGTTGATCTTGACCAACTTTGCCTTCTCTTTTTCCAGTGCGTACCTCACGGCATTGCCACCGTAGGACACAACGCTTGCGAGCATAATCATGATGCACCTCCTTCCTTGGTCAGTACAGGAGAAGTGATGTTGCTCTCGATGCTGTACCAATGTCGGATTAGTTCCGTACTTGCCTTTAGCCACCACGACATGAACTTCTCCGACTTGAAGAGTTTCAACTTTTCCACTTCCGTTTTGCCTAGAAGGACGCTGCTGACTTTTATTAAATCCGTCCTGGCAAAAACAAGCGAATTGAGGGCATCGACTTCTTCCTTGGTGAGTCGTTTCCGTGGGTGGTGCTTCAAGCCTGTCTCGGTGAGATAGCGATTTAGGCTAAGTCCACAAGATTTGGCTTTCTCTTTGAGCTTTGACCAGACTTCATCAGTACACCTGAAGGCGTGCACTCTGGTCTGTGGTTTCTTTGTAATCTGTTTTTTCTTCATGTTACTTCGTTCTGATAAAATGGGATGATTGTAAAACAGTTAATAAAAAGGACACGGTCTGCGAGCCTGCGAGTAGCTAAAGAAACTTTTGGGAGGACAGAAACGGGGACACCTGTTTTGTACTACAAAAGGATTTCTTGAAAAGTACCTCTAAATTGACGGCACTTTTAACTGCGAGATTCCCATTAGGGCTTAGGAGTCTGTTTGGGTTTGACTTGCGTCCAGCATCGGCAAGCTTCCCTTGGTATAGATGGACGGTGCAGGTCGCAGACCTGTTTCCTGTGGTACGTCATTCATCGCTATTGCAGCTGTTATGGGCGTTGCCGCCAGCAACCATTTGTAAGCTACTGTAACCAGACGATGGGCTATCGTCTGGATGTAAGCGAACTCTTCTTACTGTTTGGATGATAGCTCTTTTCCTTTCCCTCCGTTCATATTGTCATAGACTTTAATAGAGGAAACAGTTATGATGTCGGACGGAAGGGGAATGTTATTCAGAGAGGTATCGGAAGATTTTACGTCCGAATGAGAATTATCCACATTGCCACTATCATTAGATTATGGTGTCGGCTGTGACACGACTGCATCGGCAGAAGAAACCTTATCCTCATTACCGATAGGGAAATTGTTGCTGTGTTGTGGAGAAACACAGCCGTCCTTGTTTGTGTCGTCTGGACTCTCAACCGTAATAACCCTGACAGGCGGGACCTCCTTGTGCGTGATGGCATTCTTCTCCGCATAGCGTTTCTGGGCAAAGCTATTTCCGTAGAATTGACCATTCACATACCAACCCGACAGGGAGTGAAGCGTGTGGATGCGGTTCTCACCCACCTTCTGCGAAGAGGAAATACCCAACGATTCCATAGCCTCTATAATCTTTGGAACTGTCTTGCGGTCTTTGTTCCAAAGTTTGGCGAGTTGGGTATTGTCAACCATCACTTGCCCGCGCAATATCTCAACCTGTTGGGTCTTACTTATCGACACCAATTTCGTATCACGTTCAGCGAGTTCTACAAGTGACATGAAGCATTCCATGCGGTCAATCTTGTATTTCTTGCTACGCAGGAATTTCAGCTGTTCTTCTGACAGCGTGAAGCAATAATGTTTCTTTTCCATTTCCATGTAATTTGGGTTTTAAGATTTGTTAGTACGATAAGTACCATTGGTAAATACTATTTTCTCTACCATCTCATTAAGTCTGTCGGCGATGCGGTCGCCATAATGGTCACGAATCTGCTTGGGCGTAAGATTGGTGGTGATGATGGTGAACAGCTGCTCATCATACCGTTTTGTCAGCAAGTCAATGACAGGAGTCACGACGTTGCCGAAATCCATGACCTCCTGCGGCTCGGTGCCAAGGTCATCAACGCCGAGCATGTCCTTATGAGATAGTCGGAGGAATGCTGAGTAGTCAGTTCTGGCAAGATGAGCAACAAATTTGGCATCGGTAATCTGTATGCCATAGTTGCCTTGACCGTCATGCATCGGAATGGCGAGATAGTTCAGCAGTTGCTGAAACGCCTTAAGCAAGGTGCTTTTTCCATTACCACATCCGCCGCATAGCAATATGCCGAACTTGCTGCTGCCACTCGTTAGCCAGTCAGCCATTTGGCGCAGTTGAGCCTTGTTATCATTATTCTCATAGAAACTGCGATGACGGAACTCTACTTCTGCTATAGTTGCGGCAAGCAGACAGTTGTATGCCTGTTCTGCTGACATCGGCAACCTAAAAAGCTGCTTCATAATCCTCCGCTGAAGCAGTACGGACTTCAATTGGCCTACGTCTATATTTGATGGAACTTGTATCATAATTAGGATTTTGAGTTTGACCTTTAATATAATCTTTGTCTTTATCTTTATTATTAAGCGTCAAGCCATGCATCAAGTCTGCCGTCAACTCCAGCAGGTAGTAATTGGACGGTAGGAAACGTGACTTTCCGTTGTCAAATTTGATAAGACCTTTCTCTGCAAGATGTCTTCTGGCAGTCATGACAGTCTGCTTCGATAAATGCAGTGACTCACAGATATAATATGTAGGGCATGGTACTGGCATCTTCCAGTAGCGCAAGTTGCACTCGTTTACGAGGAATGCATACATAGCCACTTCGCTTGCTGGTATCGGACGAACCGATGCGACACGCCAAAACTGATTCATATAATCAATGTACGTCATAAGGGTATTGATTTAATCTTTCAGCGTTCCAGCATCCTTAGCAAGGCTCAATGCCAACTCGGAGTCAATGACTATCTTGCGCCCCATTTGAGTGATAGCGGAGTCAATAACGCCGCTCTTCTTGATTCTGTTGGCAGTGGGTATGCTACAGCCGAAAATCTTGGCAATGCCAGCTATGCCATATTCGTAATGTCTCTCTAGTACCACCTCGGCAGGTACCTTTGCCGGTTGCTTCTCAGCGTTTTGGAGAAGCAGAACAAACTCCTCGCCCGACATCATGCAGATGGGCTTTTCAAGCAATTGCTCTATTGTAACTAATCTTGTCATAACACCTAATTCTTTTTTGTGGTCCGTCAGTTGTACTTCCTGACGTTCCGGTTAAACATTCTTTTTCGGTTCATGAACCATCTTTGAACTCCCCTGATTTGGAATTCGAAGGCAAAGGTAGTCTGTTTAAGCCGATGAAGAATTAAGGGTGCTATACGCCAAAAATTGAACAAGTTTTTTCTGTATGGTTTTGAAATACATTTTAAGATTTAGGCAAGACAAAAGACTGAAAAATAGGGGGGGGTAACAAGCGCTTTTGATATAGGGACATACAAAATGAGCCGCATAACTCTAAGGCGAGTCATACGGCACGATGATTATCTTGTACAAGGTGGAAATAAAAAATTGAGGTGCACGCGATTGTGGAACACCCCAAAAATGAAGAATGAAAATGTGTACTTGAAAGAGGAAAAATAGACAGAAACTTGTTTTCCCTACTGTTTTCCCACGCAATTATGATACTCCGAGAGACCTTATTTACATGCTTTACTTGGATTGATACGATGCCAAGTTTAGCAGAAAATCAGGAAGTTTTCAAAAGCAATGTGTTTTCCCATTGTTTTCCCGACAAATAAAAAAGGAGCTAAGATTTTATCTTAACTCCTTGATTTTCAATGTGGACCAGCTAGGGCTTGAACCTAGGACCTCCAGATTATGAGTCTGTTGCTCTAACCAACTGAGCTACAAGTCCTGAAATGGGGCTTCTGTCTTGAAGCGGTGACAAAAGTACTGCTTTCTGATGAATTATGCAAGATTTTTGGTCAAAAGTTGTATTTTCGGCGTGGATTCTTGGGAAACCACCCCTTTTTGACCCGTTCTTCTTGCTCAAATACCTCCTTGATGGTCCAAAACGAGGAGAAGGCAAAGACACCCGCCAGCGTGGAAAGAATGATGCTGCTCACCATGAGTGATAGGACTATGCTGGCTAGGCCAAGCAGCAGGAATACCCACCAACAGCGCGTTCCCCAATAGTACTCGGCCTTCACCACAACGGGGTGGAAAAGGCCGATGATGAGGAAGGTGCAGATGCCGATAGTGATGCCTGCCAGTCTATGGTCGGTCAGCCACTCCATCATGATTGTTCGGGACAGATAGGTATCTCCTTCTTGATGCTCTGCTCCAGGGAGATGAGCGTCTCGGTGGCTACTACACCTGGTATCTCCTGCATCTTGTTGTTCAGCAGGTCCATCAGGTGCTCGTTGTCGCGTGCATAGAGCTTGGTGAGCATGGTGTAGGGGCCCGTGGTGAAGTGGCACTCCACGATTTCGGGTATCTTTTGCAGCTCAGCTACTACGGCCTTGTACATCGAGCCTTTCTCCAGCTTGATACCTACGTAGGTGCAGGTGCGGTAGCCCAGCGACTTGGGATTGACGTTATAGCCTGAACCGATGATGACGCCCAGGTCGATGAGGCGCTGTACGCGCTGGTGAATGGCAGCACGAGATACACCACAATCTGCGGCTACGTCTTTAAACGGAATGCGGGCATTCTGTGAGATGATCTCCAGTATCTGCCGGTCTAATGAGTCAATTTTCTCCATATTCTTTTCTTGATATTGGTTCAACTTGTTTGCAAAAAGTAAGCAAATATAGCTCTTTATTTTATTTTATCTATGTTTTTGCGACTTTTTTTTGCTGAAAAGTTGCTTTTTTGTTGCGATATGAGGCTGAAATGATGTTATTCGACATAATTCGGCATAAAAAAGCCGCTGCCGCTTTCGGTATGTTGTTCCGAAAACGGCAGCGGGAGATGTTGCTAAGCAGACTTTATTTCTTCTTCGTCTCTTTTACGATTTCAAGCAGTTCAACCTCGAAAATCAGGGTTGAGAAGGGCTTGATGTCGCCACCAGTCTCACGCGAACCGTAGGCCAGCTCGCTGGGGATGTAGAGCTCCCACTTTGAACCAACAGGCATCATGGTGAGTGCTTCGGTCCAACCCTTGATTACTTGGTTGGCACGGAAGGTAGCGGGCTCTTTGCGCTTGTAGGAGCTGTCGAACTCGGTACCGTCAATCAGCGTACCGCGGTAGTTCACCTTTACACGGCAGGTATCGGCAGGAATTTCACCCTTACCGGCGGTGATAATCTTGTACTGCAGACCGCTGGGCAGGGTTACTACACCCTCTTTCTCCTTGTTTTCAGCCAGGAACTTCTCACCTGCGGCTTTGTTGTCAGCATACTTCTCGGCGATGGCTTTCTCCTTGATGGCATCCATCTGGGTGTTCATGTACTGCTGGGCCTCCTCCTGCGTCATGGCACCTTTGGTTTTAGCTACTCCAGCTACGAAACCGGCCAGCATGTTCTCACGGCTCAGTGTCTGCGTAGAGTCGTTGCCGAAAATCTGACGGGTGAAGCCTTCAACCCACTGTGTGCTGACCATGTGGCCAATCTGCAAACCGGCCATGTAAGCCTTGTCTTTTTCATCGGTCTTGGCGGCACCTTCGTAGAAACCTTTCAGGAACTGCGCAATCTGCGTAGAGTCGATGCCCTGTTGAGCCAGGTACTGGTCCAAGCCCTGCGTGCGTGCCAGACCAATGGCGTAAGAGAGTGAATCTACATCGGTAGTCAGATTGGCTTTCGGGCTCTGGGCGGTGCATGAAGTCAGACCTACAGCTACGACCATAGCCAGGATAAATGATACTTTTTTCATTGCTTTCTTTATTAATTTTAGTATTGTTTGATGTTTGGTTTGTTCTTTGTTCTGCTTCTGGTGGTTACTTCAGTACCTTGAGCAACTCTACCTCAAAAATCAGCGTGCTGTGGGGCGGAATCATCTCGCCTGCACCACGTGCTCCGTAGGCCAGCTCGCTCGGGATGTAGAGCTTCCACTTGGCCCCTTCGGGCATCAGTTGCAGCGCTTCTACCCAGCCGGGAATCACTTGATTGACGCCAAAGGTGGCGGGTTGACCACGCTTGATGCTGCTGTCGAACAGGGTACCATCAATCAGCGTTCCTTCGTAGTGGCACTCTACGCGGTCGGTTGCCTTGGCGCGTACAGCAGTGGGGTCACCCTCCTTGATGACTTCGTACTGCAGACCGCTCGGCAAGGTGACTACCTCGGGGCGCTTCTTGTTCTCTTCCAGGAACTTTTTACCTTTCTCGATGTTGGCAGCATTCATCTGCTGCTCCATCTCTTCGAAAAACTTATTTACAATGTCGCGGGCTTCGGTGTGGCTCATGGCGGTAGGATTGCCGTTCAACACGTCACTGATTGCCTGTGCAAAATCTTCTACTGCGATGCCTTTGGCACCCATGCTCAACAGGTTTTGGCCAATGCCCAAACCAATAGCGTAACTGAATTTATCCATCTCTTTTCGTCTTTTTAGGGCGCAAAAGTACGCCTTTTTATTTGAATAAGAGTAGGTTTGCTCTATATTTTTCCTTTTTTTACTCTTTTATCGTCCTTTTCAGTAAATTATACGTTTAGGAATGGCCTTTTTTCGCCAAATAGCCCTATTTTTGCAGGACAATAGGAGGATAGTAAGATGAAGAATTTGGTTATTTTGAGTGGCGCCGGTATGAGCGCTGAGAGTGGTATCAGTACGTTCCGTGATGCGGGTGGCCTGTGGGATCAATATCCTGTAGAGGCTGTGGCTACTCCCGAAGGGTATGCCCGTGACCCGGAGTTGGTCATTCATTTCTATAACGAACGGCGCAAACAGCTGCTTACTGTTGAGCCCAATGAGGGGCATCGGGGAGTGGCTGAGCTGGAGAAACTATTCAACGTGACGGTGGTGACGCAGAACGTGGACAACCTGCACGAAAGGGCGGGGAGTAGCCACGTGATTCACCTGCATGGCGAGCTGACCAAGGTCTGCTCGAGCCTTGACCCCAACAATCCGCACTTCATCAAGGAGCTCAAGCCCGATGAGTATGAGGTGAAAATGGGCGACTTGGCTGGTGACGGCAGTCAGTTGCGTCCCTTCATCGTCTGGTTTGGCGAGGCGGTTCCCGAGATTGAGACGGCCATCGGCTACGTGGAGCAGGCGGATATCCTGGTGATTATCGGCACGAGCCTGAATGTCTATCCTGCAGCGGGTTTGCTCCACTATGCTCCGATGGATTGCGAGGTCTATCTGATTGACCCTAAGCCGGTAGATGCGCACACTTCGCGTCCTATCCACGTGATACGGGCTGGCGCCTCTGAGGGGGTGAAGCAGCTACGCGCGATGCTGAAGCCCTAAATACTCACACTTATCGCTTCCAGATGAGACGGAGGGCAAACCATGCGTGCATCAGCAGCGTGGAGCAGTAGCCGTAGTGGCGGCACATGATGCGGAAGCGCTCTTTGAGCGAAGCACGCTGGTTGCGGGTGGTCATTCCCTCGCTCAGGTAATCTATCAGGGTGAGGTGGGTGTTGAAGAGAACCTTCGACTGCTTCATCACGCGGATGCACCAGTCAAAGTCGGCTGAGAAGCGGTAGCTCGTGTCGTAGGCAGGGGCCAGGGTACGCTTGGCGAAGAAGGCTTGGTGGCACACCAGCATCCCGTGGCGGAAGCTTTTCCACGTCAGTTTTTCGGGTGTGGAGAGGCGTCGCATCCTGAGGAAGTGCCCCTCGCCATCCACCAGCTCGGTCTCGCCGTAGATGACATCGGGCAGTTCTTCCAGTCCTGCGGCATGGAGGCGGTGTACTATCTGCAGCAGGGTATCGTCCTCGTGAAAGCAGTCGCCTGCGTTGAGGAAGCAGACGTAGTCGCCTGTGGCCAGACGCAATCCTTTGTTCATGGCATCATAGAGCCCTTTGTCGGGCTCGCTCACCACGTGGGCGATGCGTTCCTGGTAGCGGCGTATGATGGAGAGGGTGCCGTCGGTGGAGTTGCCGTCAATCACGATGTACTCCACGTGGTGGTACCCCTGGGTGATGACGCTCTGCAGGGTATCTTCAATGGTAGCCTGGGCGTTGCGGCATACGGTAATGATGCTGAACTTGGGTTGCAGGTGTATGGGTTGATAATTGTACATGGGCAGAATGGATTAAGATGAATGTTTTGTTCGTAGAAGGTTGGTGTATAAATCTGTGTATTGGCGTGCTATGACTGCGTCGGAGAAGCGCTTCAGAGCATCTTCACGAAGCTGTTTGGGATTAAGTGCATCTTCAGGTTTGTGCAAGGCCCATTCTATACCATCGGCTAGACTGTCTGTCGAGGGATAGGAGGCCAGGTATCCGTTTCTGCCGTGGGTGATGATGTCCTGTTGACCGCTGTTTCCGAAGCTGACAGGCAGACAACCGCACACTTGTGCTTCAGCCAGGGTTTGTCCGAAGGTCTCGTAGGCTGAGGCAGAGACGGTGACATCAGCTGCCGAGTAGATGCGTGAGAGGGTGTCGTTGTTGTCAATCAGTCCCAACAGTGTGTAGCTGACTGGAATCTGTGCACAGGTCTCCTCTGTATGTTTGATGGTTCCGAAAAGAACCAGGTGTAGCTCATCGGCATTGAACGAACCTCGTCTGATGAGTATATGGAGTGCTTCTACCAATTGGTTGAAGCCCTTGATGGGATTGTCGATACGTGCTGCTCCGAAAGCGATGATGAACTTTCGTGCAGGTAGCTGCAGCTGACTGCGCGACTCTGTCCGGTCATAAATGCTAAAAACGTGGGCAGAAATGACATTGTGTATGACGCTGATAGTTTTCTGCTTCAGTAGCATGCTTTGAGCAGCCTGCTCAGCCAGCCAATGACTCACAGCTACAAAGTGAGGCGATGACTGTTGCAGCAGGCGTTGTTTCTTTAGGAACACACGGTGTGACAAGTCATTGCAACTGGGGTGTGTCAGTTTAGGGCAGCATTGGCATGCTGTCTTGAAGGCTTCGCAGTCATAAGGGTGGTGGCAAATGCCCGTACAGGGCCAGAAATCGTGCATAGTCCATACTACAGGCTTACCCGAGGCAAGTATCTTGCGGATGGACTTGAGCGAGAGCATTCCCTGGTTGATCCAATGCAGGTGGATGATATCGGCTTCTTGGAACTCGGGAAGTGATGTGATGTCTGTACCGGTGTTGGCAATGTCTATAGCAAAGAGGTTATGCCTGCTAAACCGGTTGGCAGCCCAAATAACAAACCGTTCCCAGACAAACCTCCAGCGGTTGCGCAGGTGGTGATTCAGAGCCGTCACGCAGAGATTTTGGGTCTGCTTGTCGCGCACCAGCATCTTGGCTTTCACGCCGTGGTTCTTTAGCGCCTCCACCAGTCGGCCTGCGGCTACGGCGGCTCCTCCGGTACGTTCGGAGGTGTTTACTATCAATATTTTCATATCGTATGCAGTAATGATAAAGTGTATCGGTTAATGGTGGGTGTGGCGTCCGGTCCATTTGGCTATTCTGTTCTTCAGCGCCTGACCTATCAGCTTGAAGTTGCCGTAGCGTAGGTTGAGCAGTAGCTCCTCGATGGAGCGGCTCACCTTAATCCAGGGGTGCCCCCAAGCCATGATGCGATAGACGCGCTCTTTGTAGGCGGTATGTTCTATCAGATAGCGTGGATGCCGCAGGGGGAATTCCAGCTCGTGGCGCTTCATGGTGAAGATACGACGGTAGCCGCGGGGCAGGGTATAGACCGATCCGGCAAAGTGGGTGGAATCAGAAGTAACGCCCAGGTTATTGATCATGTTGCGAGTGGGTACGATGCAGAGGCCCGAGCCAAGGAGCAGGGCAGCATGGAAGATACTCTCGTAGTAGGCCTTACCTGTGGCGCGGTGGTTGTGGCACATGGTGATGAAGTCGTTGCGATAGCGACGGCTGCGGATGAGCTGTTGCAACTGGGCCATGGCTTGTGGGTCGTCTAGGAAGGTGTAGTGCTCATCCCAGCGGTCGATGACGCGTCGCCAGCTAGCCCATCCCCAGATGGAGCAGTTGGTGGTAAAGAAGTAGTCATCGGCGATATCGGTGGTTACCTCTTCGTGGTTGAAGCCGGCAATCATCTGTACCCGCTCGTCGTGTTCGTAGCGGTCGAGTAGCTCCTTGCAGAAGCGGAAGAAGCTGACCGAGGGCACGTCGTCGTCCTCCAGCACGATGCATTTGTCGCTGAGCGAAAAGGCCCATTTCTGCGCCATGTATTCCGAAGGGTCGCAGCCGTAGTTGCGCTCCTGGTAGTTGTGGTGCACTTCGCACTCCCAGTCAATCTGGGCCACCACTTCGCGACAGGCCATGATGCCGGGTAGGTCGCGCTCGCCTCGTGGACCATCTTGATAGAGGTAGAGGCGTGTGGGACGGGCTTTCTTTACCTGTTCGAAGACGCGGCTCAGCAGGTCGGGACGATTGAAGAAGAGGATCAATACAGAGATATCTACTTGGGCTGGATTCATGGCTGTTGGGTATGAGGGGTTGATGATTGGGGTTGAGGGTTTTCGGTATGGAGTGTTTCGGACCAACGGGTATCGAAGCTGAGTTTGGCTGGATAGTGACCGGCCAGTCGGTTCACCTCTTCGGGGGTGAAGCGATGCAGATGGGGGTAGTTGTGGCGCAAGAAGGCTTCGAGTTCGCGGGGGGCCGTGAGTTGTAGCGGACCGAATGGCACCTCTATCAGGTCGTGTACCTGACTCTCGGTTATGCGGTCAGTTACGGTCATTACATTATTATAATAATGGGTGTGTTGCTGGTTGCAGGCCGTTTGTAGGTAGCGCATCAGGCGATAGATAATCTGTTTGCTCAGCAAGCAATCGATGAGCCGGTTCAGCAGGCAGGGGATGCGACCCCGATGCGATGGCGTGGGTACAAGGCAAGTGCCAAAATGGGGCCAGAGCCATGCCTCTTTACCCATCAGGCAGCAGTTGACGAACTTCACGGCTTCGTGTTGCAATCGGCGCAGCGTGGGATGATCAGGAATGCGGTCGAAGGGGAAAATATCGACAAAGATGCCGGGGTGCATCGGCACCTGAGGGAAGAGGGGGTCGATAAAACAGGTGTGTTCTTTCTTCACTTTGGCAAAGTAGTAGGGGCTGTGGGGGTCGCTTTCTACCGTAGAGAGGAAATAGGCTGCTCCCAGCTCCTGGGGGGCAACTTGCAGGAAGCGGTCGTAGTCTTCGCGCAGCATGCCGATATCTACGTCGTCGTCCCAGGGTAGAATGGCTTGGTCATATAGCGCCCCGATGGCTGTACCACCGATGACGAAGTAGGGTATCTGATGTTTCTTGCAGATGCGGATAATCTGTTCCAAAATCTCGTAGAGCACTTGATGCAGTTGTTGTAGCTCTTCGGATGTGTAGCGTCGCTCCTTTTGCTGCTGGGCGGCTTGCTGCTTCAGAAAGTCCGTAGCCAAGGTGCCGCGTGCACCGATGGGCAGGCAGATGGCTTGGGTGAATTGCTCGGGGGTGCAGTCCATCAGGGTGATGCGTGGGTGGAGGCGCTTCAGAACAAAGAGGCTGGGCCCCGTAGTGATACTCCCTACGAACTGGTCAGCTCGGAGCAGTAACTCCATAGAGGATAAAAAGCGAATCATCTGCTCACCCTTTGATGGACCCTGCTGCTGGGTGAAGGTGCTGTTGACGTACCCCTTCTCTTCGGGTTGGCAAAGGGTGTACCACCTTCTGTTGGGGTCGGCCTGGCAGAGTGATTCATAGAGGCGGTAGTCATCTGTCAGCAGGAAAACGGGTGCATCTGGGGCTACCTGCCGCAGGGTGTCGATATAGGCTTGCGAGGGGAGGAGATTGACTTCGGTCACTTTGTCGCCTCCTCTCACTTGGCAGCCCACGTAGTGTGCTGGCAGGGCTATCTGCTCGGCATAGCGCCGACAGGTGGCACTCACCTCGGGGCGCAGGTGCCACACGATGTCGCTCAGCTGATTGAAGGCTTCCAGGTAGTTGCCGGCTATGTCGAGCTCGGGAATAGCGATAGGCTGTTTGGGGTCGAAGTCAATGTGATGATTGAGGTAGGTTCGCTGGCCGTAGGTACGCCAGGCCAGCAGGCTGCCTACAGCATTGAGCCAGAGGCTCTTCACCTTCCATTTGATAGGACGGATGCTCTGCTGCTGCTTGACCATGCGGCAGATACGTGGCCATGAGGGGGTACGATGGCGGTTGTAGCGGTGGTGGAACGGGTCGTGCACCTCTTCGCAAAAAGGCTCGAAGTAATCTTGCCAGCCACGGGTGTGACCAAAATTGGCATCGTCGGCGAAGAGTACGAAGCGCACTTTGTGCTGCAAGCACCACAGCATGGCAGCAATCAAGTAGTTGTACTCGGCAAAGAAGCCGGCATCTATCCCTACGTGGTAAATCAGCCTGCGCTGAAACGATTCGTTCAGCGTGCGGTAGCGGTGGCGCAACGCGTTGGCAGTAGAGGTGGGTTGGCTATTCATAACGGCTCCTTGTTGTTTATAATGGTTTCTTTTTCAGTATGAAGTGGATGGTTTCGCGCAGCACTACAGCTCGGCTTGCAGCCATCAGATCCAGGTAAAAAAGGGCTCCAAGGCCTATCTTGAGCAGCAGGGTGGGCAGGGGCGAGAGCTGCAGCCACGTCATCAGCAGATGGATACCCCCCATAACCCCCAGGGCTATACCGGCAAAGGGCAAGATGTCGCGGAGCGCCTCTGCCAAGGTGAGGCCCATAGCCCGGTGGGCGGCATCGTGCCATAAGAGCAGGGAGCCTACGTGGAGTGCTACGCTGGCCGTCACCATCCAGGTGATGCCGTAGGGATAAATCAAGGCCATGAGCAGCAGTTGCAGCACTCCCACGACTACGGCAATGGTCAGTACGACGTTCGAGCGTCGATGGCTGATGATGAGGTTGTAGTAGAGCTGTTGGATAGGGAGGAAGGCGCTCCATATACAGAGGATGCGCAGCAAGGGTACGCAGGGCATCCATTTGTCGGTCAAGGCCAGATGGATTAGCTCGGGGGCTATCAAGGCAAGCCCCAACAACGCTGGGAAGGAGATGAACGAGGTGAAGCGCAGCAGTTTACGGAATACCTGCCGTTGACGGGGCTTGTCGTCGGCCACTTGGGCAAACACGGGTTGAGCTACACCGTTTACCATGTTGGCCACAAGCACGTGCCCCATCGTAGTCCATTTGTTGGCTTGGGTATAGTGGCCCACCTCGCGGGCTGCATAGAGGTGGCCGAGCAGGGCAGAGAGCAGGTTGTTGTTGATTTGAGTAAAGAGGTTGGTCAGGAGCAGCTTGCTGCTGAAGCCAAAGAGAGGGCGTAGCGGGCGAAAGTCCACCTCGAGTGAGGGGCGCCAGGGGGAGAAGCACCAGTATAGTCCGGTACAGACGGCAATGTAGGTCACGGTCTGCAGGGCAATGCCCCAGTAGGCCATGCCGCAGAGAGCCAGGGTGATACCAGTCACTCCCGATACGCAGAGTGCAATCAGTTGAGCCATGGCCTTTTGCTTCACCATCAGCTGTTTAAAGAAGACCGCATTGTGGGCCGTGCCTGTGCTGGAGATGAGGAAGCCCAGGAAGAGCAGTCTCGAGAGCGACTCCAGTTCAGGCTGGCCAAAGAAGGCGGCGATGAGCGGAGCCGAAAGGAAAAGCAGCAAGTAGAGCAGTACTCCCATGAGTGTGCTGAACCAGAAGACGGCGTTGTAGTCGGCATGACTCACCTCTTTCTTGTTGGCCAAAGCATTGGTGAAACCGCTGTCCTGCAGCGTGCTGGCCACCATCACGAAGATGCTGAGCATGCCCACCATGCCATAGTCGGCTGGTGTAAGCAGACGGGCCAGTACGATGCCAAAGAGGAGGTTCAGCAGCTGCTGAATGCCGTTGCTGAATCCTCCCCAGAATAGTCCTCTTGCGGTTTTCTCTTTCAATTCACTCATGGTTCTCTCTTTTCTGCTATTTCCCTTCTTGGAGTGATGAGGCCTATTGAGAGTGGCCTATTTTTCCGCCTCTATAAGCTGGAACTCATCATCTGGTGTTCCTTTTCCAGCTCTTGGTGGAGCTGGAGTGAGTTCCAGAAGATGTTGTGGGGGGTGACCCCGGCTTTCAAGGGGATGGCTGGAATGCTGGCATGACGATAGGCATTCAGAAAGCGGCTCAACAGGGTGTCGTCGAAGTCGCTCATGAGCATCATCTCGTCGGGTAGCAACGGACCGTTGTAGCGCAGGGGTGAACGCTCAAAACCGGGTAGCCCCAAGAGCACACCCAGCGGCTGCAGGTAGTCGGTGGGGAGCACTTGGTGCACCTGAATGCCCATCCCTGCGGCCAATCTGCCTATCTGTTGCTCCTTGCTGCCATCCACCTGGTAGAGATAGAGCGAGGGTTGTCTATTGTTCATTTGGACACATTTTTGTGATTACTTCACTTCGCTACCAGGAGCCACCTCACGCAGCAGGCTGGTAACGGCCAGCGAGCCATCGAAGTTCTCGGCAGAGAGAATCATGCCTTCGCTTACCAATCCATTCTTAAACTGGCGGGGGGCCAGGTTGGCGATGAAGAGTACCTGCTTGCCTACCAGCTCCTCGGGTTTGTAGTGCTGGGCGATGCCGCTTACGATGGTGCGGTTCTCCAGGCCATCGGCGATCTTGAACTGCAGCAGCTTCTTCATCTTAGGTACGGCCGTGCATTCCAGCACGGTACCTACGCGGATGTCGAGTTTCTCGAATTCGTCGAATGTGATGGTGGGCTTGATGGGGTTGGCCTTATGTTCGGCAGCTTCGTTGGCCTTCTTTGTGGCCAGCAGTTTATCCACCTGAGCCTGAATCACGTCGTCCTCAATCTTCTCGAAGAGCAGCTCTGGCTCAGCCAGCTGATGGCCGGCAGGGAGCAGGTCGGTGCTGCCCAGCTGGTTCCAGTCAAACTCAGTCATGTTGAGCATCTGGCGCAGCTTGGCGCTGCTGAAGGGCAGGAACGGCTCGAAGGCGATGCTCAGGTTGGCAGCCAGTTGCAGGGCGATGTAGAGGATGGTCTTTACGCGTTCGGGGTCACTCTTCACCACTTTCCATGGTTCGCTGTCGGCCAAGTACTTGTTGCCGATGCGGGCCAGGTTCATCGCCTCCTTCTGGGCATCGCGGAACTTGAAGACGTCAAGCAGCTGCTCCACCTCTTGCTTGACGTCAGCAAACTCGCGGAGAGTTTCGCGGTCGGCGTCGGTCAGTTCGCCACAGGCAGGCACTACGCCGTTGTAGTACTTCTTTGTCAGCTGCAGGGCGCGGTTCACGAAGTTGCCATATACGGCCACCAGCTCATTGTTGTTGCGGGCCTGAAAGTCCTTCCAGGTAAAGTCGTTGTCTTTGGTCTCGGGTGCGTTGGCCGTGAGCACATAGCGCAGCACGTCCTGCTTGCCGGGGAACTCCTGCAGGTATTCGTGCAGCCATACGGCCCAGTTACGCGAGGTCGATATCTTGTCGCCCTCCAGGTTGAGGAACTCATTCGAGGGTACGTTGTCGGGCATGATGTAGTCGCCGTGGGCCTTCATCATGACGGGGAAGATGAGACAATGGAATACGATATTGTCCTTGCCAATAAAGTGGATGAGGCGTGTCTCGGGGTCTTGCCACCACTTCTGCCAGCTGCCCCAGCGCTCGGGCTGTGCGTCGCAGAGCTCTTTGGTGTTCGAGATGTAGCCGATGGGAGCATCGAACCAGACATAGAGCACCTTGCCCTCAGCACCCTCTACGGGAACGGGGATACCCCATTCCAGGTCGCGCGTCATGGCACGCGGCTGCAGGTCCATGTCGAGCCACGACTTGCATTGGCCATAGACGTTGGGGCGCCACTCCTTGTGGCCCTCCAGAATCCATTGGCGCAACCACTCTTGATACTGCCCTAAGGGGAGGTACCAGTTCTTGGTGGGGCGCTTCACCAGGCCGTGGCCCGGGTTGTTCTTGTTGGTGGGGTTGATCAGTTCATCGGGCGAGAGGGTGGCACCACACTTTTCACATTGGTCGCCGTATGCACCCTCAGCACCACAGCGGGGACAGGTGCCCACGATGTTGCGGTCGGTCAGGAATTCGCCTGTCACCTCGTCGCAGAACTGCTCCTCGGTAATCTCCTCCAGCTTGCCTTCGTCATAGAGCTTGCGGAAGAAGTCAGAGGCAAACTGGTGGTGGATGCTGCTTGTCGTGCGGCTATAGACGTCGAACGAGATACCGAACTCCTCGAACGAGCGCTTGATGAGCGAGTGGTAACGGTCAACCACCTCTTGGGTAGTGATGCCCTCTTTGCGGGCACGGATGGTGACGGGCACGCCATGTTCATCGCTACCGCCAATAAAAACCACCTCTTGTTTCTTCAGGCGGAGGTAGCGCACGTAGATGTCAGCGGGTACATAAACGCCGGCCAGGTGTCCGATGTGTACAGGACCGTTGGCGTAGGGCAGGGCCGACGTCACGGTGGTACGTTTGAATTGCTTTTCCATATCGTTTTGTTGTTTTTAGTTTTTCTTTTTGCTTGTTGGCTCGTTTAGGTTGATGCGGCTGGTTGCTCAAGATAGCTTGCTGTTGGCGCCCTATGGCTGGCTACCAGCGCATACCACGCCGCAAAATTACAGAAAAAAGTTGGATTTTAAGGGCTTTTTGTGTTCTCTTTTTGAGAAAGAAAAGCAGAAGTTCATTTTGTTGCGGGCGCGGTTGGTGCTTATATGGCCTTGTCGCTCATCTTCAGCCAGAGGGAGAAGCGGCTGCCTTGACCTGGGGCAGATTGTACCGTGATTCGGCCCTTCATCTTGGTGGCAATCACTTTGCAGATGCTCAGGCCAAGGCCTGTGCCTTGCCTAAACTCGTCCACCTTATAGAAACGTTCGAAAATCATCAATTGCTGTTCGGGTGTGAGGCCGATGCCGCTGTCTTCTACGTAGAGCTCAACCTGTCTCTTTTCGTGATGTGCCTTCCAACCCAAGTGGATGTAACCTTCGGGCGTGAATTTGGCAGCATTGGTCAAGAAGTTGGTTAGTACCTGTTCAATGCGTCCCTCGTCGGCACAGATGGTCAAGTTCGCTTCACCACGTACCATCTCAAACGCTAAGTGCTTGGGAGCCTGTACGCTGTAACTTTGGTAGATATACTCCATCACCTTATTTACCGAGCAGGGTTCCATGGAGATGATGATGTTGCCCGATTCGATGCGCGACAGGTCGAGTACGTCGCTGATGAGTTTGAGCAACAGGCTGTTGTTCTTGTTGATGGTCTCCATCATCTCCTCTTTCTCCTCATCTTCCAGCTCCATACCGGGGGTGGCCAGGATGTTGCTGAAGCCTACGATGGCGTTGAGGGGCGTGCGGATTTCGTGGCTCATGTTGGCCAGGAACGACTCTTTCAGCTCGGCCTGCTCGGCCATTTTGCGTGCGTTGATCAGTTCCTGCTCACGTTGTTTAATAAGTTCAATATTTATTAAAATTCCGAAATTATTATTATTATTATTATTATTATACGCCGGCATCAGGCTGTTTGTCCTGATTTGCCACCATTCGTAGTGCCCGTTGCCTACGAAATCGCAACGCACTTCGCATACGGTCTCTTTGCCGCGGTTCATGTTCTTCAACACGTCGCGGTAGGCTTCACGCATCTCGGGAGCTATGTAGGCCATGAAGTCGTCGGTATGAATCTGATGGCGCTCTTGTCCGGCATAGCGCCAGAAGTCCTCTTCGAGCGTAATCTCGTCGCCTCGTTTCCGCCAGGCAAAGGCCTTGCTGTTCTGAAGAGCCAATTTAAACATCTTCCGCTCTTCGAGTGACTGCTCAATGAGGAGTCGTTTGTGGCGTTGTTCGCGCAAGATGATGTAGATAAGGTAGCCGATGATGGTTATCACCACAAAGCCCACCATGCTGTAGATCCAGAGGAACATGTCGGGGTGGAAGTCCTTGAAGTCGGCCCGTATCAGCTCGTACTTTTTGGGTACGGAGTCAATCGGTATGCCCTGGTATTTGTAGCGTTGCCAGTCGATGTAGTACCCTTTGCGGCAGTCGCGAATGGGTATGTCGCCCGGTTTCTCGCCCCGCAGGATGCGGATGGCCGTGGCCACACCGTCGGCAGCTTGCAACTGCATCGAGGCAAAATAGCCTGCCACAAAGCCGCCTTTGTCTGTGCCAAAGTAGTGGTAGGTGGCTGTGAATTGCTCCTTGTTGGTAAAGTTGAGCATCGTCTTGCTGAAGCCGTCCGACTTCAACTGCAGGTAGTAAAAGGGCTGGTCGGAGCGCATCATGAAGAAAAAGTTTTCGTCGCTCAGGGCGTTGCGCACCTCCTCGTCGGCATCTTTCATGGCCGAGTTGGTTTGTCCGCTGCGGACGGAGAGGGAGGTGAGGGTGAGCATGCTGTCGGGCGTATTGCGGGTGTAAAACATGGTGTGCTTCCACCCCAGGTTGTTGAGTACGTAGGGCACGGTATCGAGCTGTCTGTTGCATTCGGCCATCATCCGCTTGTCAAGCACGTGCATCTCCATCATGGTGAAGACGTGACGCTTGCCAATCAGTTCGCGCACCACCTCGAGGTTCTCCAGTACAGCCAGCGAGTCGGTCAGCCCCGTCAGATTGTCATATCGGGCATAGAGTAGGTCGTTGGGGAACTCCACGCCCAGGAACATGATGGGGGTATGGTGAATCAGCGAGTCGTGCGTTACGAGGAGCGAGTAAGTGGCCTGGTCACCCACAGGGATAATCAAATCGGGCTCTTCGCCCGGCTGGATGCCATGAATCACGTTGTTCATGAATTTCACCTCTTCCGGGTGGTTGCGCCCCTCGCAGTTCAGGTAGTGGTAGGTGATCTTGACCGGTTCGCCCTGCCGGTTGAACTCCGACTCAATCAGGCGGTTGAACTCCGGATAGTTGGGGAAATTCTTGTCGTACGAGTGAATCACCAGTACGCGGTAGTCGGCTGTATGCTGACAGTTGACCACGATACCAATTAGGGTAACCAGCAGGAGCATGGCTGCAACGTAGGAAATCAGCGGATATTTCTGTTTATTGGTCAACAAAGTAATTTTCATAAATAGCTTGTCTAAGAGGCTTTGTTTCGATAGTTCGTTGTTATTGGTGTGCAAATATAGCGTTTTTTTTCTAATTTTCCCACTTATCCGTGCTTGCGGCGCAGGCTGAGGAACAGCGCTAGGAGGAAGCCCACCAGCAGCAGACCGGTGGCAGCGTAGGCAATGCCCTCCGTGGTGTGGAGGCTTTGCGGGTCGAAGCGCATCTCTACGGTATGGCGGCCAGCCGGTAGGTAGAGGGCACGAAGCACGTAGTTGGCACGGGCCAGGGTAGCAGGTTGGCCGTCGATGGTTACCTGCCAGCCATGGGGGTAGTAGATTTCGGAGAAGAGGGCCACACCATCGTGGGGGTTCTCGGCCTCATACACCAAGTGGTTGGGTGCGTAGCTCGTCAGAGTGATGTGGGTCTCGGGGCTCTGCTGCAGCAGGGTGGCGCCGTGGAGGGTCTGTTCAAAGCGGCGGTCAACCACAGCTGTATAGCGTGGGTCGAAGTCGGCCAGGGCATCCAGCTCCTCGTTGGCGTTGGCTGCATAGCGCACCTGCTCCACAAACCAGGCGTTGCCGCAGGCGTAGGGGTTGCGTAGGGGGGCAGTACCTCCCTGTCGGTCGATGGGCAAGATGAAGTAGCGTGTATTGAGCATGTTGAGCACGGGGAAGAGGGCACAGTTCACGCTGTCCATGTCGCCCTTGGCCTGGTAGATGGCATATTGTGCCGCTTGCATTTCGGGGTCGATGTGGCGGTTGATGAGGTCGTTGTAGCGTCCCATCTTGGCAGGGTGATAGCCACCGATGCTCTTGTGCCAGTAGGAGGTGTTGTTCTCGTTGAAAGTGTTCGAGGCCATGTTGAGTACGCGGTAGTCGAGGGCGCTGTCAGCCAGAATGGCCTTGTCGGTTGCTGTCAGCTGGAAGCTGTCGGTCCGCACGCTCCGGGTGACGAACTGCTCGTCGTTTAGGTAGCGCTTGTTCACGTCCCAGAGGTCGATGAGGCAGAGCAAGCCAATGCCACCCAGAGTGAGTGCGGGGCGCAGTTTACCGGCGCTATGGAGTAAGAGCAGACCCAGGCCAATAGCACAGATGATAAAGCTGCGCAGGGCATCGCTGCTCACCAGGGCGGAGCGCATGGCGTTGAGCGAGGCCACGATACCAGCTAGGTCGGACGAGTTGATTTGTTGCTGATTCACGGCCCGTTGCAGCATCTGCATCTCGGCCGAAGGCACGTAGCTGTTGCCCAGCAAGCCGGGGGCGATGCTGAGCAGCAGGGCCACGATGGCTACTCCTGTACCCGCATAGAGGGCGCGGCGGTTCTGTCGGATGAGTTTGGGGTCGTCGAGCAGCTGCTTCAGGGTCAGAATGGCCAGCAGGGGAATGGTGAACTCGGCAATGACGAGGATGCTCGACACGGCACGGAACTTGTTGTACATCGGCACATAGTCGATGAAGAAGTCGGTCAGGGGCATGAAGTTCTTACCCCACGACAGCAAGATGGAGAAGATTGTGGCTCCCAACAGGGCCCACTTGAGCGGCCCTTTGACCACGAAGCAACCCATCACGAAGAGCAGCAGTACGAAGGCTCCCACATAGACCGGACCCGAGGTGCCTGGCTGTTCGCCGAAGTATTGCCCCATCTGGTAGATGCCCCATTGAGCGTAGGCGGGGTCGGCTTTGGCCATGGCTGTGGAGCTCTCGGTCAGGGAGTGGCTCGACGAGCCCCCCTTGTAGTTGGGTACCAGGAGTGTCCAGGTCTCGCCGATGCCGTAGCTCCATTGGGTGATGTAGCTTCGGTTCAGCCCGTTGGTAGCCTCCTTGCTCTGTGTTGTTCCGTCGGTCGTAGGCTGCTTGACCAGTTCGCTCTGTCCCCGCATGCTCTCCTTGCTGTAGCTGTAGGTGTGGTAGAGGTTGCTCAGGTTGACGCATAGGCCCATGATGCCGGCTGCCACCACCACGGCCGTAGCCTTGAAGAACTGGGGCAGGGTGTGGTTGCGATGCGCTTCCACCAGGTAGGCACTCACCACAAAGAGCATCACGAAGCCAAAGTAGTAGCTCATCTGCAGGTGGTTCGATGCAATCTGCATGGCTGTGAAGAGGGCCGTCACCAAGCCGCCCCAGAGCAGCTTTCCGCGGTAGGCCAGCACCAGACCTGCTATTGTAGGCGGTATATAGGCCAGGGTGATGAACTTCCAGATGTGTCCGGCCGAGATAAGGATGCAGAAGTAGCTGGAGAAGGCCCAGGCTACTCCGCCCAGAGCGGCATACCAGGCTGGCAGCCCGAAAGCGCGTAGCAGGATGTAGAAGCCCAGCATCAGGATGAAGAGCAGATAGACATATTCGGGCAGAAAGAGCCTATAGGCCTTTTGCACCCAGTTCAAGGGCTGGGTAGAGTCGTACGAAGGAGAAATCTGATAGGTGGGCATGCCTCCAAACACAGAGTTGGTCCAGCGGGTGGTTTCGCCTGTGCGCTCCTTGTACTCCTTGGCTTCCTGTCCCAATCCCACGCCAGCTGCGGTATCGTGCTGAAACAGCACGCGTTGTTCCACGTCGGCAGGGAAGAAATAGGCAAAGGCCAGTACGGCAAATAGCGCTACGGCTACGATATCCGGTAAGATTCTTTTCATCATGTTTATTATCTCTTTTAGAGGGTGAGTGGGTGAGGGTGAGTAGCCTGCAGAGGCAACAACCTCGTTTTGGGGTGCAAAGATACGAATTATTTGTGAACATCGGGTGGTCTTTGGGCAAAAATCGTTGAATAAATGAAAGAAAATTATCAACAAGCTGGCTTTTGTCCTTCCCAAGTTGCTTCGCTTAACCTCTAATCAACCTCTAATCATTCTCTAATCAACCTCTAATCAATCTCTAATTGGGAATTAGAGTCGGATTAGTGTTACTTTAGACTTACTATTGAGTTACTTTAGACTTACCTTAGAGTTACTGTAGGGTAGCTGTTGAGGTGATAATCGTTCAAATAGGATAAAAACGACAGGTAATTGTTCTATACTTCGTTTTTTTAAGTGATTAGCCCATTTGAAACTAAAAAGTAAAGCTTTAGGACAAATTTCCGTTATTGGGTTATAGTAGCGGATTACCTACCTGCAGGAATACAATGGGTACATTCATCATTCGCTGCGCTGAGCACAACCACAAACCACGAATCACTACCCCCTGTTTCCTTGCGTATTTCTGCTGGATTTTGTAGCTTTGCAGCCGAATTTTATTTTTACCATAATGATTGGAATTATTAGTGCGATGCAGAGTGAGCACGACCAGCTGGCGGCTCGACTGCAGGAGAAGAATGTGTTGGAACGCGGACGGTTGACTTTCGTTACGGGACGCATCGGACGGAATGAGGTGGTGCTTGCTCAGAGCGGCATCGGTAAGGTGAATGCGGCCCTTGGAGCCGCTGCCTTGATGGATGTTTTCCCCCTGGAAGCCTTGATTAGTACGGGTGTGGCTGGAGGAATCGACCCGGTGTTGCAAGTAACGGATGTAGTGGCCTCTAGCCAATTGGCCTATCACGACGTGTGGTGCGGCGATGGCAATGCTTACGGACAGGTACAGGGGCTGCCTCTCTACTTCGAGGCCGACCAGCGGATGCTTCATGCTGCTCTCTCGCTCAACGAGGGGGGAGCATTGGAGAGCCGCATCCATCAGGGAGTGATCTGCACGGGTGACCAGTTCATCAGCAACCGCGACGAGCTGCAGCTCATCAAGAGCCGTTTTCCCGAGGCGCTGGCCGTAGATATGGAGTCGGCTGCACTGGCCCATACCTGCTACCTGCGTGACGTGCCCTTTATTAGCTTCCGCATCATCAGCGACACGCCAGGTGCCCACGAGGAGAACTTTGCGCAATACCTCGACTTCTGGAAGACCATGGCCGACCGCTCTTTCCATACCACTTGGAGCTTCTTGCAGGCTCTGCCCCAGATGGGGGAGTGATTCGTGGATAAGGTTTGATTTATAATAGGAACAAAAAACAATAGAGATATGGAAAAGATTCCCAGTTTTACGATTGATCATATTCACCTGCTGCGTGGTATCTATGTATCGCGACAGGATGAGGTGAATGGTGAGGTGATCACCACGTTTGATATCCGCATGAAGGAGCCCAACCGCGAGCCCGCTTTGGGTCAGGGCGCCTTGCACACCATCGAGCACTTGGCTGCCACCTACCTGCGTAATGACCCCGAATGGAAGGAGCGCATCATCTATTGGGGCCCCATGGGCTGCCTGACGGGCAACTACCTGCTGATGCGTGGTCGGTTACAACCTGCCGATATCCTCGAGCTGATGCAACGCACCTTCCGCTTCATTGCTGATTTTGAGGGCGAAGTACCTGGTACGGCACCGCAAGATTGCGGCAACTACCTGCTCCACGACCTGCCTATGGCCCGTTGGGAGAGCGCCAAATACCTCCACGAGGTGCTGGAGCAGATGACCGAGCAGAACATGAACTACCCACGCCTCTAAGACAAAAAAGTAGCAGTTGCCCCCTTGTAGGGGCGGAAAATGTTCCGCCCCTACAAGGGGGAATAATCCCGAATGGATACAGCAAGTAGCCGTTTTAAATTTTTAATTTTAAATTTTAAATTGAAAAAAACGCTGATTGCCCATCAGATGGGGGTATAGATTACAGCCAGGATTTTGGCGGCCTGGCCTTTGTAGCCATGTACGTGGTGGGGTACGATAGAGTCGTAGTAGATGCTGTCGCCCTCGTTCAGGATGTAGTTGTTGCGTCCGTGGGTAATCTCCATGGTGCCCTCCATGACGAGGATGAACTCCTGTCCCTCATGGGTGGAGAGAACGAAGTCGGTATCGTCGGTCGGCATGACGTCGATGATGAACGGCTCCATGTGGCGGTCAGCTTTTGAACGTGACAGGGAGTGGTAGGTCATGTGTTTCCGGCTTTGGATGGCATTGTTGGAGAACTCGATGCTGTTCATCACCTCGTCCTTGCGGCACACCACGGGGCCATTCTCTTGTTGCTCGTCGAGGAAGGTGCCCAGGCGTACGCCCAGCACGCGGGCAATCTTGATGAGCGGAGCCAGCGAGGGCAGGTCGATGTCGCTCTCGATACGTTCAATCTGTTCGATGCCGATGCCCGACTGACGGGCCAGTTCTTCGCGCGAGAGGCCTTTCTCTTCGCGCAGCGATTTGATTTTCTCGCCTACAATTTTGTTGGTATCCATAGTTACTAAGCGTTGTTAACGGTCTCGCAAAGATAGAGACTTTTTTTCCACTTCCAACATCTCAGCCAAAAAAAAATCGCAAATTCGTCCGTTCTGTGAATTTTCAGGCGCTTTGGGCTGGTGCATACGGCCCTGTGAACCACCACATAAACCGCCACGCGTGGTTGTTATCGGGCGGATATAATTCCGCCCGATAACATTGGATCGCCGTTTTAAATTTAATGTTCGCGCACGCGAGACCGAGCGGCGGGTGATGACCACCCTATTTGAAGGCTCGGTCAATATGTACCGGAATGCGAAGGATGAGGTGGGGCGTTACTTTGCCTGTAAGGTAACGCCTTTATGTGGCTATTTTGTTATCTACAGGTTTCGTCTGAGGTGGTGCAGGGTTGCTTTACTAACGGGTGGATGCATATTTTTTTTCTCTGTATAAACAAAATTTAAGGAAATCCATGCTTGCGATATCTTAATTTTGTTGTACTTTTGCATTCACAGAGAAAAACGCAATTAATTTTTTTAACTTTGTTATTAATTTTAGCGCTATGAAGACAAGCAGTTATTTAATTCGACTTGGGCTGCTCATGGTATGTTCTGCTCCGGTAGGACTCCCGCTGGCAACCCCTGTTTTCGGTAGTACACACGTTGTACAACAAGTCAACAAATGTACCGGTGTGGTAATTGATGCGCTGGGTGAGCCAGTGATTGGTGCCGCAGTCATGGTAAAAGGAAGCACCATCGGTTGCGTAACCGATATCGATGGTAACTTCGCAATCGACGGCGTGAAGTCGGGCGATGTACTTCAAATCTCATTCGTGGGTTACAAAACCCAAGAGGTAGTCTGGAAGGGGGGGTAATAAAAATCACCCTTGAAGAAGATTCTCAGCTGCTGAACGAAGTCGTTGTGGTGGGCTTCGGTACGCAGAAGAAGGCTAACCTGACCGGTGCCGTAGCTACGCTGGGTAACGACGTGATTGCATCGCGTCCGGTCAACTCGGTAGTTGATGCCATGCAGGGTATGATTCCCGGTATGAACTTCTCCATTGGTTCAGGCGGTGGTGCCTTGAACTCAACAGCCAAATTCAACATCCGCGGTACAGGTACCATCGGTGCGGGCTCATCGGTTAGCCCCTTGGTGCTGATTGACGGTATGGAAGGCGACCTGAACGCCGTAAACCCGCAGGATATCGACAACATCTCCGTGCTGAAGGATGCCGCCTCGGCTTCTATCTACGGTTCGCGTGCAGCTGGTGGTGTGATTCTGGTTACAACTAAGAGTGGTAAGGCTGGAAAGACCGTGGTGAACTACAACAACAACTTCCGCTTCAGCTCTCCGCAGAACATGCCCGACCAGCTGGATTCTTACAACTGGGCACTCTACATGAACGACGCCAGTGTGAATGCCGGTTCGGGTATTTGGTTTACCGATACCAAGCTGGGACAGATTAAGGCCGCTCAGAGTGACCCCACGATGAAGACCATGTTTGTAAATGACAAGGGTCGCTGGGAAATCTGGGACGCCAATGACCTGCTGCCTATTGCCAACCGCGACTGGCTGAAGTCATCGTTCGACACGGGCTTCTCGCAGGAGCACACTGTAAGCGCTACGGGTGGAAATGAAAAATTGCAGTACTACTTCTCAGCCAACTACCTGGGCCGCGAGGGTCTGCTGAAGTATGGTGAAGATACGCAGGACCGCTACACCATCACGGGTAAGATTGATGCCCAGATTGCCCCCTGGGTCAAGTTTACCTACAACACCCGCTTCTCACGTACCGATTATACCGCTCCGACCATGATGGATGGACTCTACTACCACAACCTCTGCCGCTACTGGCCTATCATCCCCGTCTATGACCCCAACGGCAACTTTGTAGTAACGGGTTCTAACCCGGGTGACCTGATCAACGGTGGTACTTACAAGTCGCAGAAGGACGTACAGGCCCATCAGTTCTCCGTTCGTCTTACTCCCCTCAAGGGCCTCGTAGTGAACGCAGAGATGAACTACCGCGTCAACCACACCATGGATCATAAGGATTGGCTCACCACGTACGGTTATGATGCCGACAACAATCCGTTCGTCTTCAACAACCCGAACGATGCCGTCTATGAGTATGCTTACAAGAGCAACTACTTCAACCCCAACATCTATGCAGAATACAGCTTCAGTCTGAATGAAGAGCACAACTTCAAGGTGATGGCCGGTTATCAGAGCGAACTGCTGAACCAACGCTGGATTTCGGCTGAGCAATACACCATCGCCGCTGGTCTGCCCACGCTCAACACCACGTCGAAGAACCCCAAGGTAGGTGGTAAGTACGACAGTTGGTCCACGATGGGTATGTTTGGCCGTATCAACTACGACTACAAGGGTAAGTACCTCTTCGAGGGCAACCTGCGTTACGACGGTACGTCGCGCTTCCTCAAGGATCAGCGCTGGCACTGGTCGCCTTCATTCTCTTTAGGTTGGAATATTGCTCACGAAAACTTCTGGAAATCACTGGAGAAGTATGTCAATACCCTGAAACTGAGAGTATCTTGGGGTGAGCTGGGTAACCAGAATACTACCAACTGGTATCCCTTCTATCCCACCATCGGCTACTCGAACATGGGTGGTAACTGGCTGGTTAACGGCAAGAAGCCCAACACGGCCAGCGAGCCTGCTCTCGTCTCTTCATCGCTGACTTGGGAAAAGACACAGACCTTGAACTTCGGTTTGGATTGGGGTGCATTCAACAACCGTCTGACCGGTACCTTCGAAATCTTCAGCCGCAAGACACTCGACATGGTAGGTCCTGCTCCTGAGCTTCCCGCCGTACTGGGTACCTCTGCTCCGAAGGTGAACAACTTGGATATGACCTCAAAAGGTTTTGACCTGATGGTCAGCTGGCGCGACAAGATCCGCGACTTTGACTATGGCGTAACCTTCACCCTGACTGACAGCCGCGTGAAGATCAATAAGTACCCCAACCCTGCACGCAAGCTGGGCGACTACTATGGCGGTGCTTACCTGGGCGACATCTGGGGCTACACCACCATCGGTATTGCCAAGACACAGGAAGAGATGGACCAACACCTGGCCAAGGTAAATCAGAGCGCTTTGGGTAGCAACTGGGGTGCCGGCGATATCATGTATGCCGACCTGGATGGCGACGGTAAGGTGAACACCGGCGAGAATACTGCCGACAAACCGGGCGACCGCCGCATCATCGGTAACTCCACGCCGCGTTACAACTTCGGTCTGAACTTGACCGGAGCATGGAAGGGCTTCGATCTGAAGGTCTTCTTCCAGGGCACTATGAAGCGTGACTACGCTCCCGGTTCGGGCGACGCCGTATTCTGGGGCGCATGCGGTATCGGTAAGTGGCAGGCTACGGGCTTCTCCGAGCACCTCGACTACTTCCGCGACGATCCCAACAGCCCGCTTGGCCTCAATTTGGATAGCTACTACCCCCGTGCCAACTGGAACGGCGGACGCAACAACAAGACTCAGACCCGCTACCTGCAGAATGCTGCATACTGCCGTCTGAAGAACGTAACCTTGGGTTACACCCTGCCGCGCAACATTACCCAGAAGTTCTATGTAGAGAATCTCCGTCTCTTCTTCTCGGCCGAGAACCTCTTTACCATTACCAGCTTCACCGGCTTGGGCGATCCTGAAATCATTGACGCCTCCGACAGCTGGGGTCTCGGAAAGACCTATCCGCTGACCAAGAACATCTCATTTGGTGTAAGTGTTACATTATAATAACTTTAAATATATATTCTACGATTATGAAGAATAAGATTTTCCAATATATGGCAATGGGCGTTGCTGTGGTGGGAATGACTGCTTGCAACGATTTCCTCGACCGCGTACCGCAGTCAGATATCACCCCCAGCTCTTACTTCACATCAGAAGCCGACTTGTCCGCCTACGTGATCAATCAATATACCTTTACCAGTATTGCTCCTGGTAGCTACGGCATCAGCGTGTTTGGCTACGATAATGGTACAGATAACCAAGCCGCTATGAGCGCTTCCAGTTTCTGGCAGCCTGGCGTATGGCAGGTGCCGCAGAATGTGGGCTCTTCATCGAGCGATTCCTGGAACTTTACCCGCATTCGTCAGATCAACTACTTCTTCGATCAGGTACTGCCTAAGTATGAGAGTGGCGCCATCACGGGTAACGAAGCCAATATCCGCCATTACATCGGTGAAGCTTACCTGATTCGTGCCTACAACTACTTCGATAAGTTGGTAACCATCGGCGACTGCCCCATCATTGAACAGGCTTTGCCCGATGACAAGGAAGTGCTGGTTGAAGCTTCGAAGCGTCAGCCTCGCCACAAGGTGGCCCGCTTCATCCTTGGACAGATTGACAAGGCCCTGGAATATCTGCTAGAGACTCCTCCGGGTGGAAAGAACCGCATCAGCCGTGATGCTGCTTACCTGCTCCGCTCACGCGTGGCCTTGTTTGAGGGTACGTGGCTGAAGCACCACAAAGGTACCGCTTTCGTTCCTGGTGGTCCCGGATGGCCCGGTAACAGCGCTGATTTGGATGGCTTCAACATCGATACCGAAATCAACTACTTCCTGACGGAATGTATGACTTCGTCCAAGGTTATTGGCGACAAGCTGGTGAACAACCTGGCCGAAAATACCGACACCAAGGAGGGATACGATGTCAACCTGAATGTTCTCAACCCCTATTATGCCATGTTCTGTGATGCGGATATGGAGAAGTACGACGAAATCTTGATGTGGCGTGCCTATAATGAGGAGCAGGGCGTGACGCACAACATCCAGATGCAGCTCATCCGCAATGGTGGCGGTACGGGTTGGACCCGTGGTCTGGTGAACTCCTTCCTGATGCGCAATGGTCTGCCCATCTATGCCGCTGGTTCGGGCTATGACCCCGAATGGGAGAAAGAGGGTATCAAGAAGACCCTGCAGGATCGCGACTCACGCATCTGGCAGTTTACGAAGAAAGATGGCGACGTGGAGTTCTACACTTTTGCTGGCACGGAATCCTTCTTCGACCCCACTTGGATGGTACGTGGCGCAGAAGAGACCAAGATGATGACAGGCTTTGCTATTAAGAAGGGTAAGCACTACGATCCTACCATGGAGGCCTATCACCAAAAAGGCATTTCGGGCAGCATCGTATTCCGTGGCACTGAAGCTCTGCTGAACTACATGGAGGCTTGCTACGAGAAGAACGGAAGCATTGACGCTACCGCAGCCAGCTACTGGCGTGCACTCCGTGTACGTGCTAAGGTGGATCCCGACTTTGAGAAGACCATCGCAGCTACCGACATGAACGAAGAGGCTAAGTGGGACTTCGGCGCCTACTCGAAGGGCCAGTTGGTTGATCCTACCCTCTATAACATCCGTCGCGAACGCCGCAACGAGTTCATCGGAGAAGGCATGCGTTGGAATGACCTGAAGCGCTGGAGAGCTTGCGACCAGGTGAACGGTTACCAAATTGAAGGTCTGCGTTTCTGGGGCTCTATCTATGAGAACACCATGCTTAGCAAAGAAACGGGTGAAGATCTTGTGAAGGTGGATGTAGAAGGTGGTACGGGTAACATCTCTGACCAAGCTATCAGCGGTGTCTATATCCGTCCCTATCAGATATCCAAAAAGAACAACAACGTGTTTGACGGCTACAAGTTCACGCCGGCTCACTACCTGAGCCCTATTCCGCAGAATGTATTCCGTCAGACCGCTACGGGTGATCAGACTGACCTATCTACCTCAAATATCTATCAGAACCCCGGATGGCCGATGGTAGCCGGACAGGGTCCGACCGCTGTGAATTAAACATCTTGAACTTCGTGTGAGAGGGAGAGTGGCCTGAACAGGTTTCCCCCTCTCTGCGAGATGCAAAACGATTAACGCGGGCTGCTTTCCCCAAGAGAGCAACCCGCGTTTCTATATGATAAGCCCTTTCTTGAGTTTTCCGAATGGCTCTGCCATGTGTTCAAGGCTCTATCTCTACACTCAGGTTGAAAACCAGCAACTTGACTGATGCAACATAGACCATGTCACTACATTGTAAAATTGTTAAATACCTATAAAGTTGTATAGGGGATGTCGGTAGTATTGGAAAATGTTGTACTTTTATAGACTTAAAACCAATAATCACCAAAAAATCATCATAGTATGAAAGACCTGACAAAAAAAATCATCCAGGCGAGTAGTGCCCTTTGCGGCCTGCTGGTAGGGCTTTGCAGCTGCTCGCCAACGGCTTCGGTTGAGACCGATTATGCCTCGTATGTGAACCCCTTTATCGGCACCGGAGGCCATGGCCATACCTATCCGGGTGCCATGGTGCCTAACGGCATGATTCAGCCCAGCCCCGATACCCGCATCTACCAATGGGATGCCTGCTCGGGCTACTACGATGCCGACAGCACCATCAACGGCTTCAGCCATACCCACCTGAACGGAACGGGCTGCGGCGACTATGGCGACGTACTGCTGATGCCTACCGTGGGCGAGCAGACCTGTCAGAGCCTGGGTAGCGAAAGCCAGCAGAAGGCCTACTGCTCTCCCTTCAAGAAGAGTTCTGAGGTGGCTACTCCAGGTTACTATAGCGTCTTCCTCGATCGCTACGGCGTAAAGGCCGAACTGACTGCCACTCCTCGTGCTGCCCTCCATCGCTACACCTTCCCCCAAAGCGATGAGGCTGGTTTCATCCTCGACCTGGATTACAGCCTGCAGGGACAGCGCAACATCGACATGCAACTCGAAGTGCTGAGCGATACCGAGATACGCGGCAGCAAGATTACTCGTGGATGGGCGCCTGAGCAACATATCCACTTCTATGCCAAGTTCTCCAAACCCTTTACCTATACCCTGCTGACCGACTCGATGGCCCTCGAAGAGGGCGGCAAGCTGTATCCCACGGCCAAAGCCCTGCTTCACTTCGCTACCGAGAAGAATGAAGAGGTGCTGGTCAAGCTGGCCATCTCGGCTGTGGATACCGAAGGAGCCCGCGGCAACCTGGAGGCTGACCTGCCTGATTGGGATTTTGAACGCGTGAAGGGTGAGGCCCGCCAACGTTGGAACAACTACCTGGGCAAGATTGACATTACGACCGACAACGCCGACCAACGCACCATCTTCTATACGGCCCTCTACCATACCGGTATGCAGCCCAACCTCTTTACCGATGCCGACGGACGCTACTTCGGCATGGACCACAAGGTACATCAAGGAGATGTCAACCGGCCGGTATATACCATCTTCTCCCTTTGGGACACTTTCCGTGCCTACCATCCCTTGATGACCATTATCGACCCGAAGCTCAATAGCGACTTCATCCACTCCCTGCTGCTCAAGGCTAAGGAGGGTGGCGTGCTGCCCATGTGGGAACTGGCCAGCAACTATACTGCCACGATGATTGGTTATCATGCCGTATCCTTACTGGCAGATGCCTATGCCAAGGGTGACCGCAGCTTTGACATCCAGGAAGCCTACCAGGCCGCACGTCGTGCAGCCGAATACGACACAACGGGTATCTGTGCTCCAAAGGCGTGGGTGAGAGCTCTCTTCCCACCGGCCAAGTACTGGAAGAACAAGGTGGGGTATGTGCCTTGTGATAAGGACAACGAAGCTGTGGCCAAGGCGCTGGAGTATGCCTACAACGACTGGTGCATCGCACAGCTGGCTGCTGCTGCAGGCGATGAGGCCGGACGCGAGAAGTACGAGGCCTTTGGTAAGGGGTATGCTACCTACTTTGACCCCTCCGTACGCTTCATGCGCGGACTGGATAGCAACCGCAAATGGCGTGAACCCTTCAATCCTCGCTCGTCGAACCATCGTAACGACGATTATTGCGAAGGAACGGCTTGGCAATGGACCTGGTTCGTGCCCCACGATGTAGAGGGACTGGTTGAGTTGATGGGTGGTCGCGAAGGCTTCATCTCAAAGCTCGACTCTCTCTTTACTGCCGACTCGGCCCTGGAGGGCGACCTCGTATCGGCCGATATCTCGGGCTTGATTGGCCAGTATGCTCACGGCAACGAACCGAGCCACCACATTGCCCACCTCTACAACTATGTGGGACAGCCGTGGCGCACACAGGAGATTGTGGACGAGGTGCTCCATACCCTCTACTTCAACAATCCCAACGGCTTGAGTGGTAACGAGGACTGTGGACAAATGTCGGCTTGGTACCTGCTCAACGCCATGGGCTTCTATCAGGTATGCCCCGGTAAGCCGGTTTATAGCATCGGTCGCCCCTTGTTTGAGCAGGCCATTATCCACCTGCCCGACGGAAAGACCTTTACCATCGTAGCCCACAACAACTCAGCCCAGAATAAGTACGTGAGTGAGATGAAGCTCAACGGCAACCTCTTGGCCGAGCCCTTCTTCACCCATGAGCAGCTGATGCAGGGCGGCCTGCTGGAGCTGACCATGAGTGCGCAGAAATGATAGATCAGATAACAGGTTGTTAACCCCTTATCCCCCTCAACCCAAATGAAAAGACTTCTTTTTATCCTGCTGCTCGTTCCGGCCATGGTGTGCGGAAGGACGAACGGCAATTTGCTTAACTACGTGAATCCTTTTGTTGGTACCACCAACTATGGAACCTGTAACCCTGGAGCAGTTTGCCCGGGTGGTATGATGTCGGTGGTGCCCTTCAATGTGATGGGCTCTTCGGACAACAAGTATGACAAGGATGCCCGCTGGTGGTCCACGCCCTACGAGTATAACAACTGCTATTTTACCGGCTATGCTCATGTCAACTTGAGTGGAGTGGGCTGTCCGGAGCTGGGTTCCCTGCTGCTGATGCCTACCGCCGGCGAACTGTCGGTGGATTACAAGGAGTATGGTAGTCGCTATAAAGAGGAGAAGGCCTCGCCGGGCTATTTCTCCAATTACCTGACGCGCTATGGTATCCGTACTGAGGTGACGGCTACGATGCGTAGTGGGGTGAGTCGCTTTACCTTTCCCGAAGGCGAGGGTCATGTTCTCCTCAATTTGGGCGAGGGACTGACCAACGAGAGTGGTGCCTTTATCCGCCAGACGGGCCCCTGCGAGTGGGAGGGAAGCAAGCTGCTCGGCACCTTCTGCTACAACCCGCAGGCCGTCTTCCCCATCTACTTCGTGGTGCGCGTCAACAAGCTGCCTGCCTCGACAGGCTACTGGAAGAAGCAACGCCCCATGGGTGTGGAGGCTCAATGGGATGCTGACAGCGGCAAGTACAAGCGCTATACCAACTACAAGAAGGAGATGGCTGGTGATGACATCGGCCTCTACCTCAACTACCAGCTGGCTGAGGGCGAGCAGGTAGAGGTGCAGCTGGGCGTATCGTTTGTCAGCATGGCCAATGCCCGTCTCAACCTGGAGAAGGAGCAGGGCACAAAGAACTTTGATCAGGTGCTGGCGGATGCCCGTGCTGCCTGGGCCCGCGACCTGGGACGCATCGAGGTAGAGGGTGGCACGGAGGAGCAGAAGGCGGTGTTCTACACGGCCCTCTATCACCTGCTGATTCATCCCAACGTGCTGAGCGATGTCAACGGACAGTACCCAGCCATGGAGAGCGACCAAATTCTGACGACGACGGGACGCCGCTATACGGTCTTCTCGTTGTGGGATACCTACCGGAATGTGCATCAGCTGCTCACCCTGCTCTATCCCGAGCGGCAGCTGGAGATGGTGCAGAGTATGGTGGGCATGTACCGCGAACATGGTTGGCTACCTAAGTGGGAGCTCTATGGCCGCGAGACCCTCACCATGGAGGGTGACCCTGCCGTAGGCGTGATTGCCGACAGCTACCTGAAGGGATTGCGCAATTTCGATATCGCTACGGCCTACGAGGCCATGCGTAAATCGGCCCTTACACCTGGTGCTGAGAACCTGTTACGCCCAGATAACGATGACTATATGCAGCTGGGCTACGTGCCCCTGCGTGAGAAGTACGACAACTCGGTTTCGCATGCCTTGGAGTATTATGTGGCTGATAATGCCCTCTCGTTGCTGGCTGCTGAGTTGGGCCGTGAGGCTGCTCGCAAAGGGGATAAAGCTGCTCAGAAGCAGTTTGAAGCCGATGCCCGCCTCTTCCGTAGCCGTTCATTGGGTTACAGAAAGTATTACAGCAAGGAGAGTGGTACCCTGCGTCCGTTGTTGCCCGACGGCAGTTTCCTCGCCCCCTTTAACCCGCGTCAGGGTGAGAACTTCGAGCCTTGCCCTGGCTTCCATGAGGGAAGTGCCTGGAACTACACCTTCTTCGTCCCCCACGATGTAGAGGGACTCATCAAGCTGATGGGTGGTAATAAGGCGTTTGTCAACAAACTGCAGATGGTCTTCGACGAGGGACTGTACGACCCCGCTAATGAGCCCGATATTGCTTACGCTCACCTCTTCTCTCGTGTACCGGGAGAGGAGTGGCGCACGCAGAAGCTGATTCACGAGCTGCTGGCCAAGCATTTCCATAACGCTCCCAATGGCATTCCCGGCAACGAAGATACGGGTACAATGTCGGCTTGGGTCATTTTCAACATGCTCGGTTTCTATCCCGACTGTCCGGGTGAACCGGCCTATACACTTACGTCGCCTGTCTTTACCAAGGCTACGTTGCACTTAGACCCGAAGGTGTGGGGCCGCGACAGCCTTGTGCTGGAGAGCACTCCTCTTGGTGAGACTCCGCTGTTGAAAGAGGTGTGGGCAGGAGGCAAGCGCTTGCGCAACTACCGTATCACGCATGAACAACTCATACAATCTGGTGGACTGAAGTTTGTCAGGAAGTAATGCTGCAATGCATACCCACGATGAACGAGACTACAACTTGTGGGGGCGCCATATCTTGCGCCCTGCATACCGAAACTTAAATTGCAACCGTGGGCGCAATCAGGAAGGATAAATAAGAAGGGCAGACCCTGTTATGGGGTCTGCCCTTCTTGTATCAATTTCTGCATCAAATGTGATGCTACATGTTGCCTTTGACTTTATTTCTTTACCAGTTTGCCGTCGCTATAGAGGATGCGGTAGCTCTTGCCGGGGCGGGTCTGCAAGGTGAGTTCCTGGTCGCCGTAGCGCAAGATACAACGTCCACCCTTGCGTGAGGTGAGGAGTGCTTCACTCAACTGGCCGTTGGCCCAGGTAAGGTCGAGGCAGAAGTTGCCGCGGGCTTCCAGTCCGCTTACCGTTCCTTCGCTCCATGCATCGGGCAGCGAGGGCAGCAGGTGGATAAATCCGGCATGGCTCTGCAGCAGCATCTCCGTAACACCAGCCGTACCACCAAAGTTTCCATCAATCTGGAAGGGTGGGTGCGTGTCCCACAGGTTGTCAAGCGTACCGTTCTTCAGCAGGTTGCCGTAGAGGGTATAGGCATGGTTACCGTCGTGCAGACGGGCCCATTGGTTGAGCTTCCAGCCCATGCTCCAACCCGTAGCGCCGTCGCCGCGATGTTCCAGCACTACGCGTGAGGCTTGTGCCAGTTCGGGAGTGGTGATGGGCGATACCGTATGGCCCGGGTGCAGGCCGAAGAGGTGGTTGACGTGGCGATGGTGGTCGTTGGGGTCGTCGATGTCGCGACTCCACTCCATCAGTTGTCCGTAGCGGCCAATCGAGTAGGGAGCCAGATTAGCCAAGATATCTTCCCAACGGGCGCGCTCCTCTTTGTCGCACTTCAGCAGGCGTGACCCTTCGATGGCTTCAAGCAGGATTTCGCGGATCACGGCATGAACGAAAGTGGCACCTTGGTCAATCGGACCATGTTCGGGTGAGGTAGAGGGGGCAGCTGTATAGCTGCCATCGGGCTTGTGCCACAGGTAGTCGGCTGCAAAGATGGCACTTTCGCGGATGAGCGGATAGGCCGTCTCTCGCAGGAATTTCATGTCGCGGGTATAGTCGTAGTATTCCCATAGGTGGGTGGCGAGCCATGGGCCAGCCATGGGATTGAAGTTCCATGACATGTCTTGGTCTCTCAGCGGTGTGGTGAAGCCGAAGATGTTGCCCGAGATGGAGGCGGTCCAGCCACGTGCACCGAAGTAGGCTTTGGCTGTACGCTCACCCGGCTTCTGCAGCGTGCGGATAAAGTCGATGAGGGGTTCTACACATTCGCTCAGACCTGTGCTGCAGGCGGGCCAGTAGTTCATCTGTAGGTTGATGTTGTTGTGGTAGTCCACGTGCCAAGGGCCATCCACCTGATTGGCCCAGATGCCCTGCAGGTTGGCAGGGAGGTTGCCTGGACGGCTGGAGGCGATGAGCAGGTAGCGGCCAAACTGGTAGTAGAGCGTTTCGAGATAGTAGTCTGCCTGCCCTTTGCGGTAGTTCTTGAGTCGTTGCGGGGTGGGGATATCGGTTGCTTTCGAGGCTTCCGATGCGGGGTTGAGTGCCAGCTTCACACGTTGGAAGAGGGGTTGGTAGTCGGCCAGATGATCTTGCAGCAAGCGGTCGTAGCCCAGTTCGCTAGCCTCTTTCATCCATCCTGCCGTGGTGGCAGAGGGATTGACGCCTACGTAGGTGAGCGGGTCGTTGAAATCGGGGTCGAAGTTGATTTTGTAGTCGGTATCAGCCGTGATGAGGAAGGTTACCTCGTCGGCCTGTTCCACGATGAGACGTCCATCGTCGGTACGCACGCTACCACCAGTAGGCAAGGCGGTAATGCGAACGGTATAGGCCATTTGGTTGTTGTTCAGACGAGCTTCGTAGCAGAGCGACTGGTTGCCATCAGCCTTCATGGTACCCTTGCCATCGGGGTTTGGCGCATAGCTGAAGGCCAGATTCTGCTTTCCAGGCTTATCGGCCGAGAAGCGCATCACCATCACGTTGTGGGGGTACGAGATGAAGTATTGCCGGCGGTAGTGTACCTTCTCCTTAGTGAACTCCACGGTAGCCAAGGCCGAGTCGAGCGAAAGGGCACGGCGGTAGTTCGTGGCACCCACGGCGCTCAGACCAGTCTCTACGTAGAATTCGCCCATCGTAGTGAAGTTACCGAAGCGGTAGGGCTGTTCGTCCAATTGGTACGATACCGTGCTGTTGAAGTTCTTGCGGGTGAGTTCTGAGGCCTTTTTCAGGTCGCCGTCGGTAAAGGCTTGACGGATTTCGGGCAGCAGGTGGGCCGACTCCTTGTTCACATTCCAGTAGTAGTCAGCACCTTTCGCCGTATTGGGTCCTCCGCGCCACAGGCTCTTCTCGTTGAACGTGATGCGTTCAGCCTCGATGGAGCCCATGATGTTGGCACCCAGGTTGCCGTTGCCGATGGGCAGAGAAACTCTTTCCCATTCTGCGGCATCGCTTGCGCCCCAGGCGTTCTCGTCGATGTGTTTAGCTCCTGCCTGCCATAGCTCCTGCTTGCCGTGGTACCAGGGGAGGGCACCCTGCAACGTGGTGGGGGTATCAAACCAGATGGTAAGCGGTTGTGCAGGCTTGTTGGTAGGGGGCTCTACCTGGGCTTGCAGTGTGCTCATCGGGCAGCAGAAGAGCGGGATGAGTAGGGTCGTTTGGATTCGTTTCATCATAAAATTTCGAGATTTAGTTGGGTTATACAATGGGTTTCTTTTGCGCAAAGGTAGCATAATTCGATATAACATCAAAATATTTTGGTCGTTTTTCCTAAAAGGTGTAATTTTGTACTCATTGTAACCACTCTTATTTCTCGGGTATGGAAAGCCTTATTTAAGGAATTCATCTGTAGCATACTTCACTCCCAATGGCCCATAGTCGCCAAGGGCCAAGTGGGCCAGCTGGCGCTCAGGATGAGTGACGTGGTCAATAGGCTCACCTGTCTCGTCCTTGTAAGCCGTGGGCAGCATGTTGGCAATGGAATACTCCCAGGTTGCGTCGGGCAGTATGTTGCGATACATCACGGCTATGACCTCTCCGATAGGCTTGCCATCTACATTCAGCTTTTCGCTGTCCCATACAAAGAGGTTCATCCGCTCACCTTGGTTGTTCATTTGCTCCACCTTAGCACGTATGTCAGCAAGTCTGGGATTGTTCTTCAAGCAGACTATAAAGGTGGATTTCTTTCCGGCAACGAACAGGGCCTCCTTATCGCACACCGAATAATAGGAGCGTGTGTCAGAGCAAGAACCCAGACAGATGGACCAATAACGCGTGACAGCAGACTGGTACTCCTCGGGCTTCGTAGGATAGGGTGCAGGGACGAAGCTGAACACCAGCACCGAGTCGCTGCGCAGGTGGGTACGGGCATAGAGATAGGCTGTGGAGTTGTTGGGGTAGTATCGGCTCACGGGTGCCAGAAAGAACGGCATCGTTCGATTCTCGTCGGAGCGCTGAGTGAATACTTTCGATGTAATCTTATTGACGTTGGTCTCTACATGTTCAGGAATGGTTGTTTGCCGGAGTGTATGGATGTTGATGGCAGTGATGGCTGGCAGGTCGGTGCCACCATACTCATCCGGCTGCAAGCCGTCGGAGGTAGTTCCGAGATACTCCCTGACCACGATGGCCACTCGCTCTACTGCTACGTCAATACGGCACACATTACGCAAGCCAAGCTTGCTGATGGTCTGCTCACTGACGGAGGAAGGTACTACGCAGACTGTGAACGAGTGCTCGCCCGAAACGCTTTTAAGAAAAGGATTCTCACTCCCCTCGTCTGGGATTATGTTCTGGTCGTCAATGCCTCCAATCACATTGCCCGTGTTGTCGTCGTACAGAGAGAAGCTAAAATATCGACAATGAGGGAAATGGCCTTTGAAAAAGAGAATCTTGTCTTGATGCTCTTTAAGGTTGTAGGTGTATTCCCAATAGTTGACGTAAAGGTCGGGATAGGCACCCAGTTCCTCGCCGTTTCCTTTCAGCGTTTTGCTCCATTGCTCTTTGGGTATGGGAATAGGAAGCGGGTTATCCACCTTATCGTTGGAACAGGAAGAAGTGGCAGCCAGTGCCAAGCAAAGGCAAACAACCGATACGAATAGTGTAGGTATGGTTTTGTACATCGTTGCACTCATTTTTTTGTTGTATAGAATAAAATGTCATGATGGAATCGTTATTGAAGTGCTATGCGCATGGGGCCTGCCACAGAATTGAAGAGCAGGTCGCCATTGGGTAAATATTGTATGATGGCATAGGCTCCATTGCCTCGGTTATCCTTGCCGAACCTTACTTGATGGCGTGTTCGTCCGGTGCCCCAGTCAAGGCCAGTCACCTCCCAGCCCGTGGCATCGTACCATCCATCAACGAGCACCATGTCAGAAGCTGTGCTTACAGCAGGTATCATGCTGACGGAACTGATGTCAGAACGGGTCCAACGCGCTTCCCACTTGTTCGTCTGGGTATTCCACCTTACGCACTCCACGCCTTTCGGTCCCTGAAGGATGGGACCTATAGCCAGCACACCGACAATCTTGTCGCTCACTTTGGAGATGCCGCTGCTGATATTGTTCACAACAAAGGCATCATATCCACCGACCACTACCGATTGTTCCGACTGTATCCACTCAGTGGATGCCGGAAGTCCGCATGTGATATCGAATACACCTGCTATTCTGGGGTCGCCGGTAGCAGAGGCCTTGGCATCGGCTGGAATTTCCTCGCGCCAGAAGGCAACCAACTTCATGCGTTTAGCTCCGTCGGTAATCACGACCAATTTGTCTTCGTCGTGGCCGAACCCCATCAACGTAGGGGTAGAGCCTGTACCATACCCGAGCTTTATCGATGGTGCCATGGGGCCGCCATCGTAGGCGGCTTGCCAAGCTCCGTCAGAAGCAGCAGTAGAGAATCTGCCTCCCTTACAGATGATGCGTTGCATAAGTCCTTTCCCATCTGGCTGAGTGCTGTTGCTCGCCACGTAGAGTGATTGCTCGTCCAAGGAAATGGAGTTGGTAAGAATCTGGCCTTCAGGCAACAGGTAGGTATCCACTACAGAAAGATCCCGGGTTAAAGTGAGTAACGCCTTTTGGGCCGCTACGACCAGGTAGCCATCGTACGTCATCGAAACCCCTACAAGTGTGAATGAACTGGCGATGTGTGGGGTAAGATCAATCTCCCCCACCTGCTCGATGCCCTCCTCAGGTCTTGATTCCTGCTTCAGCCGATAGCGAGCCAGCTTGCGGCCAGCATTGGAATAGACATAGTTCTCTTTGTCGCATACCACGTAGTTTCCGTTGGACATTGACATCTGTGGTTGTTCCCCGAGCACTGTGGTAACAGCCTTCTCCAGTTCATCGTATGACGTATATGTGGCAGTAAGCTGCTTTAGCTCGTCTTGCGTGCGGGGAGTTACGCCAGGCAAGGCACACTCGGCCAACCGCTCCAGCTTGCCATTAGCCACATGAAGGTAGGAGACGCGGTCGCTGCTCATGCCCCACATGTAGCTGGACGATGTAGAGGCTAAGGTCATCAAGTTGACTGGTCCAGCCCAGGCTTGTGCGCAGGTTTCAACATTCACATCGAACACGCCGTCTTTGACCGCAAACGGAAACGCATCGGTCTGCGCCGAATTGAAGTGTGTGATACTATAAGTCTCCTGTGCTAGCCAGGGGTTTTTTGCTGGCACACTCACATGAGCTAATATCTGTCCACCTTCGTTGCTGCCGGGGGTATCATCGTCACTACAACTTAACAGTAAGCTTACGGCCAAGCTGCAACAAACAAGGTGCTTTAGATTATTACTCGCCATGAAATTCAACCTGCTCATCTGCTTTTTGTTTTTCCTCATATACAATCATGTTTTAGTTTAGAATAATTAAGTTAGAATTAGCATGGCAAAGATAAATTTTTCTATGCTTGCCGCATGTTTCATTGCTGCAACAGCTGTTTCATAAAGACGTCAAGAGGTGTTTCATTCATGCAATGAAACACCTCTTGAAATTCCTATTGTGCTGATTATTCGTATTCCACCTGCTGCATTAGGATACGACCTCGTTTTGCCTGAGCATGGCGTGCTCCTTCCATTGTCCTGGAGTAAGACCGGTTTTTTCTTTGAATATTTTATAGAGATGGGCGTGCGAAGAGAAGCCGCACTCAAAAGAGATGGCATCGTTGCTATACTGAGGAAACTCTATCATCATGCGTTGCACCTCTTTAAAGCGAATGTTGCTCAGCCAGCTTCGGAAGCTGGTCTTCAGGTGTTGATCAAAGAAACGGGTCAATACCCCTTTTTCTATCTGAAGTTGCATGGAAAGCATGGTCATATTGGCCTCGCAGTTCCTGAATCCCCCGGCCTCGCACCACTGGTTCAACGCTGCCTCGACCTGTGCGATGCGCGTTTCAGTCAACCTGTTTTGGCTTTTGTTCTCGCCATCTGTTGGTGCAGAGTCTGTGCGATTCGGAACCGCTTCGTCTCTAATGGCAACAGGCTCTATGTCTGGATTGGTTGACAAAGGCTCGTAATAATAGCCTAAGGCGATGAACGACTGCATAAAGAACAACAGGGCAATAAGCATTGGCGGGCCGAAGAATAGCAGCAGGGTACTGCTAGTGATAACCAGTGGTAAAGTAATAGCAATGGCGTACAACAGTGATACTCCCGACTGCATGTATTTGGTATAGGGCTGAAAATCGCTTCCCGTCTGGCTCTTCAGCACCCTCTGCATTCGCCGTAGCTCGCGTCGGATAATCAGAATGCTGTGAATCATAGCCAGCACGAAGAGGGACATCATGGCATAAAGACCCATACTCAAGTGGTGGCTTTGGATGCTAGGCCACGTCGCACCAAAGCAGCCTAATAGAAGGAGATAGACTCCTGCACTGATCCACAGGTGACGGCGAAGAAGGCTTTTCTCCGCCCCCGTAATATTGAGAATGGAGAAGGAGATGGCAAAGGCAGAGGGGGTATAGAGAAGGATGTTGACCACAGCCCCCATCTCATCGCTTGAGGCACGCAGGCCAAAAGCCATCTGGATATAATAGTGTACTGCAAAAGCTACCATAACCAGGCATAGTATCCACCGTGACTGTTCGTAGCGTCGATTGATCCACCGCACCTGCAGTCGAGCCATGGCCAATATCAAGGCCAGCACCAGGGTGACTACACAACATGCAAACTGAAGTCTTTCCATAAATCTTATTCTCTCATCATTTTTTCTTATATAGAGGCTTGGTTTTTACCCTCTTGAGTCATTTCGGGGCTATCTGTCTAGCCTGTAAACGAGGCAAAGTTAGTCCTTTTAAATCATACAGCCAAAACTCTAAAGAGTTTTTTGGGGGGGATGGAATATACAAAGCCGTAGCTTTTAAGGGAAGTCTAGAGTGACTCAAGTACGTATCTGCAGTACCAAGATTAATAACCTTACTGTTGTAGGATTAATAACCTTAGTGGAGTAAGGTTATTAATCTTGTAGGGAATGTAGATATCTCCTTGTAAGGTAGAATAATCCTTAGAGCCCTACGATATAATAAAGAAAAGGGCTGTATCTAATCTCAATAGATGAAATTGATACAGCCCAGAAGGACTAATGTTTGCAACTGTAGTTTGTCCAGTTTAGCGCTTAATCAATTACTCGACCGATGAGGGCGTTGTTGATGTTGGCACCTGTTGTGTTTTCTTCGTGTGTCCATTCCACCGTAACATTGGTAGCAGAACAACTCTCTACGTGTGCTGTCTTAGCACAGCCTACAATTTGCCCTGCATCGCGGCCTGCCTTGATGTTGGTGTTGGATACGGTGCAATCCTTAATTAGGCTTCCACCATTGAGTCCAAAGCCTGCGATACCACCGCACTTATCACCGTCAGCACCTGAATTTCCATAAGTGCAACGTACTACAGCATTGTTGACATGGCAATTTTCGATTACGCATGTGGGAATAGACTCCATATAGCCAGCAATCACGCCCGTATATTGGTGACCTGTGATGTTGGCACCATCTATCTTCAGGTTTTTAATTGTAATTGTATTAATCCAGCCAAAGAGCCCCGTTGCAGAGTTATTAATGTTAACGGAATTATTCACCACCTTCAAGTTTTTGATGGTATGATTCTTACCATCAAATGTACCCCGAAATTGACCTGACCCAGATCCTGTTCCGCCTATGGGAGTCCAAAGTGCATTGTTGAGGTCGATGTCAGCAGCCAGTTCAATGGTATAGTTGAGGAAGGATGCGCCATTGGTTGTATTTACACACTCTGCAAAACCACGCAGGCTTTCTGCTGTTGCGAAGGCAACGACGTTATTGTCAAGTGTTGGAACGAAGTTGTCTGTTTCGTAGATGTAGGCTTTCTGATCACCAGGCTGTACATCTGTGAATCTGCTGTTCTTGATGGTGATAGAGGTGAAAGGAGTGAATCCCCCAGAGTTTGTCGTATTATCGATAGCTACACCAGGCTTCTTACTGAAGTTGGTAAATTCACAACCATCAATTTCTACGGTGTAGAGATTGCTGGCGTCGCCATACTTATCGGCAATCTTAAATCCACGATACGGGCTCTTAATCTTAGAATTCTTGATGGTTACATTTCCTTTGTTGATCCATGCGGCATATTCATTGTCTGCATTTGATGCCTGTGTGGCGTTACCCAGGAAGGTACAGCCATCAACTTCAGCATCGGCTGCAAACATCACGCTGTTGTTGAAAATCACGTTCTTGAAGCTATACTTGCCTGCACCTTGGAACTCCAGGTAGGTGAACTCCCAAGCGGTCTCGCCGTTTTCATATTCGTACGATGTCTTATCCACAATGGTGCCGTTGACAAAGTTCACTGTGGCATTATTCTTCAATCCACCTGCTCCAGTCATGGTAAGGGTGTGACCGTTGAGGTTGAAGTTGACAGTCGTATTGGAGTTGGTAAACATGAGGTTAGCACCGTTACCGGCAACGCCTGTTGCCCAAGTGGCATCATCACTGATGCTCAGATCATAGGTATCCGCATCGCTTTGGTTGATTACGTTGATGGCCTCTTGCAGTGTTTGGAATTTCTGTCCATTGACCATGGTAGGTACTTCTACGTTGTAGTCATCTTCGTAAAGCGGGTCGGTGATTACGTTGAAGTCAATTTGCCCAGTCAAGATTCTGCCCACGATGTTGGTACGGTAATTACGTTGCAGCGGGATATTCTGCAGACCTTGTGAGAGGTAGATGTTTTCGCCAGCAGAGGGGGTGAATACAAGCTCTGCACTGGCTACGGTCTTGGCATAGCCCGTGGTAGCGTCGTTAGCAAGGAGGTAACTCATGGAGAGGTAGTGGTATGCTTCCTTGGTGCCGTCACCATTGGCATCTACATACAGTGTTTCTTGAGGAATGGCGGCTGTAGTGTATTCTACGTTTACATTACCTGATACCGTACCATCCAGGATGCTGAGTTTGTCAGCCAAGTCATACACCTTGATAGCAGATGTTTGAATGTCAATACCCGAAGCCACGGCAGCGGTCCAGTCCTCGCTGCTTGATCCCACATTGAGTTGGGCGAATGGACGCTTCAGTGTTACGCTCTCTTGAGCATCGCCAATCACTGTGACTTCTACAGTCTTGAAGAAGGCATCACGGCTCTCGTTGTTGTTTTCACCTGAATAGTCAATGCTGACATTCATGTTTTCGTCCAATGTGTAAGATTGACAATCAGCATCCTGGGCCCAAAAGGCTACCTTATAGGTCTGTCCTTTGGCTAAGTTGACTGTTACCTTGTGGCCTGTGGTCAGATCTGTCGCTGCTTCCGTGACCTTTTGCAGGCCTGAAATGATGTTTCCATTCTTGTCAAATACACGGTAGATCAGTTGGCCACATTTGCACCATCGCTGATAGCACGAGTTGTCATTGTTCCGTCAGCCTGCAAACTGAAGCTGACTTGTGCCATGTTACTGGATGAATTGCTGAATTCATCGTTGCTAGAACAAGCAGAGGCAAGCATCAATGTAGATGCAGCCATCGACATAATTAGTAAATGTTTGTTCATAAGAAAAACAATTTTAGTTAGTAAAAATGTGAATTATAAAATGATGTTGTAGTCATCTTCGTATGAGGGGTCTATCGTGACGGAATTATTGGATTTCTCCATCAAGAATCTCCCTCGTACCAGAGTGTGCGTGCTGCGTTTGAGTGGTACATCAATGGGGTTAGTCAGTGAGATAAGTTCACCCTGCTGATTGAACAGTCCCATCTTGACGGTGATTGTCGTCTCTTTGTGGTTGACCATGACATAGTCAAAACCTAATGATACTTCGTCATCAGACAATACATTGAAAGTACCCGCAAAGGATACCCCTGTAATAGCATCTACAGGCTTATCTGTAAACATGCTGTAGGATGAGGGTACATATCCGTCGTAGAAGAATCTGATGCTGTAGTTATTCAGGTTGATAGTCGCCTTGGTGTCTTCATCGTTTTGCGATTCGGTATTTCCGGCTTTTGCCTTTTTCTTTTGCGCCTCAGCTTCCTGAGCCATAAATTCTTCTAAATCTGTCGATATAAATTCGTATTTGGCCAATGGCCGGCTCATCTCTATGGTGATGGTCTTATTGTTCATATTCGCTCTATCTTCGAGGAAATCAGCCAGCCTAATTTCTGCAGTTCCGCTGAAAGCATCCTTGTAATCGGTGTTACCTATATATGGAGATGGAACTTTGATATCTGCAAAATCGTCGGCATTGTAGAAACCTGTACCATCTGCCTCATTGGCGAAGTCAGCCCAGGCCATGACTTGGTAATCACCTTGGGGTATATCAATGGGAAATACATTGCTGGTGCTATCTGTGGAAGAGGAGTAGTAAATGTATTCCTGATAATTAGCTGTCACATCGGCACGTGTGCCGCCTGTCACACCATAGAGCCTAACTATGCAGCGTATCGGGCGACCTAGGTCGGTGCTTCGGCTGTTTACAGTTCTTTGAAAGAAGTTGCCTGAATTGAATGTCGTCCAGGGCATGTCTGTGGTATACTTTAGTCGCAGAGTAAAGTGTATATTTTTATCCTTAGGGAACTCATGCACATCGCATGATGAAATCAATAGACCAATCAGAATAGTCCATGCACCAACTAGTGTATGGAGTTTAATAGCTTGATATTGGTTATTCAATCGCATCTCTATTTACTTTTTTTCAAGTCAATCATATAGGCCAATGAGACAGATAATTGGTCTGGCCCGAAGTAGATCTTCCGCTCTCTACGAATCCAAGGCCCGTTGTGGGTGTTGAGGAATTTGTCATGATGGAGTTTGTATATGCCGAGACTCAACGAGAATTCCAGCTGCCATCTGTTATTCTTGTGAATAGGCAATCGATAGCCTGCGGCCACTCCAGCACCTATCGCCGGTGTATGACCTCCTTTATCCTGCGTGCGGTATTTTTTGCCTATGGCAAAGTTGTACCATGCAATTCCGTAGTGAACCCCTGCGAACCATCCATCTTGATGTTCAGAGGTCCAATAGCGGATTTCAGGATAGAAAGAGAGCGCACGGAATTTGACGGTTGATGAGAAGTAGTTCCATGCAGAAAAGGAAACGGGCAGAGTGACAGACCAGTGCTGCGACAGGTCTGCTTCAAGCGAAAAGTTTGAAATGGCCATAAGCCAGTTAACGATATTCGTCTTGATGTAAAGATGTCGTGGGTAGCTCTCCGTAGATTCCACACAATAGCCTCGTTTCATGTCCTGTGCAGACGTTCCGTACGAATATAAGGCGAAGATGATAGGTAGTATATATGTTAACCGTATCTTCATCTTTTCAAATATTAAAGGTTATACTATGTAATTATCTCAATGAAGTCAGTTGGGATGTATGCTGTGGCAATCAAGCATAAACATTTCATTTCTATGACTACTCGTTGCTGACCTGCTACACGGGCTACTTTACCGGTCACGCCTTCAAACTCTCCAGCTATGATTCGTACGGTATCACCGCTTTTGAAGTGGCATTGCTCCAGTGACACGATGCGCACATGTTCGCTCTTCGTGCTCGTGGCTTTGATGAAATTCATCATGGATTCAAATGGTATGGTCAGTGGTGGATGCTTGCCGTTTGCTTCTGGCTGAAGGGTCCGATTTAAATAATATTTGATGTAGTATGGTGAGTTGGCCGACTTACATACCAAGGCATTGGCCATATCTCTTGTGGCATATATAAAAAGAATGTTGGGAAGAAGAGGCTCCATGATTCGCTTCTTCTTCCCAACTATTATTTTCTGGACATAATGTGTAGGCACATAAGCCTCAATTCCTATCGACAAAGCCTTTTTGTATGCGGCTTTTACTCTATTGTAAGTGACCCGAAGTACGTACCATTGATGGCCTTCCTTTGGTATATAATCCGAGGACGCCCCTTGTCGAGAGCTATGCTCATTGGGGAAGACATTGGAGGTAAATCCAATGTGGGGCGGCGGGTTGTTGCCTTGTGTGGTATGCGCATTAAGCAATGCGTTCATATCGGTCATTATGTCTTTCATGCCGTAGCAATAAGGACATAAAAAAAGCGTGGAAACGTCAGCTGTCCGTTCCACACACCGAGGCTCTAGCATTGCCTAATTCTGTTGAACAGACAACGTTAGAGCCCACGCCGATATGAATTATCTTCTTCGTAAAGAGCGATATAGCACAATAGTTCTTGCTTGTCTAAGCAAGACGCATTGAAGCCTATACAGCTTTACAATTGATAAAATCATACCCTGGACATCTACCGTTGGCTATGTTCAAGACAGAATATTCCGTAATTTGCTAGATTTCGGTGTGTCTTAAACAAAGCGTCTGATAAACGCCTTTAATATGTCTTGGACTCTTACTCCCTACCCATTCTCCCGCTTTTTCATGGTAATTTGTTTCTTTGCAACGTTACCACTATTAGCTTGGCGTAGGCTTATCTTGTCTATTGTCATGAAAGAGCGCATCTATCACCGACTAATAAATCAAGTGCTTATAGTCCGCTGCAAATGTACAAAGAAAAATCAATAAAGCAACACTTTTTCTCAAATATTTTAAGTTTCGTATGTGGTTAACTTACCATGGTTAGTAGATACCTATCATTCAGATGGGTATCTTCATCAGATTTTTATTACTGCATCGAAGGGCTCATCCGGTTGGCAACTCCGAAGCTATCAGCCATGACTATGACAAATTCGAGCATGACAACCTCAGTGACATTCCATAAAGTACATAATCCTGATTTAACTCCAGATTAGCGATTGATTAGAGCTGCGGCTGAGGAAGAGGTGAGGGACTGCGGCAACAAGGTGAATGCCGATTATTCAGCCAAATCGAGCAATTCTTCATTGTTTTGGCTTTAGTATAGGTTATTCTTGAGCCAAATCGCGTAAATTTTCATCGATTTGGCTCAAGTATGCTTGGTAAATAGCAAAAACAATCGTAAATTTGTCTCCCGAAGAACAAGTAGTAAGCGGTATGGGAACAATAATCGGTAGAAAGAGTGGTTTGCCTTCAACGGTTCAGTACCCTCCGTCCAGTAACAGAGTAATATTGTAAGTATCGTTTTTGCCATTCTCTTATCATTTCCTTAGCATCCTCTACGATTCTTCACGGAAAGCTTAGGGAATGGTATGGCCTACATATATATATATATAACAGCTCAATTATAACAGCTGTAACAATTGACGAACTTGCAGCTTCCATGCTGAATAGATAGACACAGCAGGGAATGATGTGCCTCTTTTGTTGTCATTTCACGGCTGAGCAATTAACTTCTCAGCCGTGTACATCAAACACTTCAGCCGTGAAGAATTAATCTTTCAGACATCCTAGAGGAACTACTAGTACACCGTCGTTGCGGCGGTACGCAAATTCGCCTGCTGTCAACACCATGAGGAACGAAGGAGCGCCCATCTTCTCGGTATCTATCTTTGATTGCAGCTTCAGTAGATTGGCTGCGGCTTCCTCAATCTGTCGGCTTCCCATCTTGACCTCTATGGGTGCCCAGCGTCCATCGGCCAGCTGAATGATCATATCTGCCTCCAGCCCATTTTTGTCGCGGTAGTGATATACCTTCCCGTCGTTGGCGTCGGTATATACACGGATATCACGCGTACAGAGTGCCTCAAACAGAAAGCCGAAATATTCAAAGTCCATCAACAGCATATCGGGCTTGATTCTAAGCACTGAGGTGGCGATGCTTGGGTCTGTGAAGTGCCGCTTGTCGGAGGTGCGGATGGCTGTCTTTGAGCGATTGGAACTGTTTCACTCCGAACTTTGGCGCTGTTTTACTCCGAAGATTGGCGCTTTTTTACTCCGAACTTTGGCGGTTTTATCTCACGTATGGCTGGAAAAGCTGAAGCGAGGGCAGGGGCCTTTGGTGGGGCTCTCCCTGCTCTCGCTTCTTGTTTCGCTATGACACTATGGCCGACTGATTACTTGCGGTAGCCGCACTTGGGGCAGATGCCCTCTTCGTTGAGCGAAATGCCGCAGAGCGGACAGCGGTCAATCTGTTTGCGGCTGTCGAACTCGCACGATGCTGCATTCACACCGCTCGTAAAGGTAATCTTCGCGATGTTGAGCTTCTCCTTCAGCAGTTCATAGACAATCTTAATCATGCCCTCAACGGTCATCGTCTCTTTGGTTACGACCAGACGGGCATCGGGATAGGCCGTAGCCAGTTCGGTCTTAAAGGCCTCGCCCTTCATCGTGTTCTGCGGATGGCCGTTGCGAATGCCTTGCTTGTCATATACCTCAAGAATGGCGGGTAGCAGGGGATCGTCCTGACGAAGAATCAATGCATGGTCGAAGTTCTTCAGTACATCCCAAGCTATCTTTTGAATCTCGTTGCAGGGATAAACCATGTTCACTCCTTCGTTCACGGTGTCTTCTACCTCGATGGTGAGTACACCGGTGTGGCCGTGCAGGTACTGTGCTTCGCCCTTGAAGCCGTAAAAACGGTGGGCATACTGTAAATCAAATGTCGTAATACTTCTCATCTTTCTGTTCTCCTTGAATTTATAGGTTAATAGTTGGTTTACTTGAGCGGGTATGACCCTTTTCTCGATGCCAAAGATACCTACTTCTTGGTATCTGTGCAACAGATATGGACAATAGAAGTATAGATGCTATCTATTCATCCCCTTTGAATTCCAAAATTCTTTGTATCTTTACCGCCGGAATAGGACCTTTTACACAGTAAACTGATATGAACTTACAACAACTGGAGTATATCGTAGCCGTGAGCCGTCTGCGCCATTTTGCCAAGGCGGCCGACCAATGTGGCGTGACGCAACCCACGCTGAGTGCCATGATTCAGAAACTGGAGAACGAGCTGGGGGTGAAGCTCTTTGAACGCACCTCACAGCAGGTCAGCCTCACGCCCATCGGACAGAAGGTGGTAGCTCAGGCTGAGGAGGTGCTGGCTCATGCCTCACTTCTGCGTGATGTGGTGGAGGAGGAGAAGCACTCGCTGAGTGGTACCTTCCGCTTGGGTGTCCTTCCTACCATTGCCCCCTACCTGATTCCCCGCTTCTTCCCTCTGTTGAGGAGGCAGCACCCAGAGACCGACCTGCGCGTGGTGGAGATGCAGACCGAGGCACTCTATCGGGCCATGCATGAGGGCGAGCTCGATGCCGCTATCCTCGTCAAGCTGGGTGAACGCAAGGAGTTCGACCAGCAGACGCTTTACTACGAGCAGTTTTTTGCCTACGTGGCACGGGGCAGCAAGCTGGCACAGGCCTCTTCTATCCGTACCGAGGAGCTGCAGCATGAGTTCCTCTGGCTACTTGACGAGGGGCATTGTTTCCGCGACCAGCTCGTCAAGTTCTGCCGCCTCAAATCGGCTCAGGAGAGCAAGAAGGCCTACACCCTGGGCAGCATCGAGACCTTTATGCGGATGGTGGAGGGCGGACAAGGCGTCACCTTCATCCCCGAATTGGCCTTAGAGCAGCTCACCCCTTCACAACGTGAGCTGGTGCGCCCATTTGCCCTGCCCGTTCCCACGCGTGAGGTCGTGCTGGCTACACCCCATGAGTTTGTGCGCCATGCCCTGCTTGAACTGATTCGTCAAGCTGTAGTGGCTTGTGTGCCGCCCCACATGCTTTCGCTTCGCAGTATGCAGCAACGGGTATAGTGGCCTATCCAGAGAGCAAAAGATGGTGTCCCGGCAGGTGGAACGCTTTTCGTGCCGTTTTTTTGGCCGTGTGGTGATATATTCCTAATTTTGCAGCCTGTTAATGCATTAAATGAAGAATAGAACAATGAAAGAAAGAACAGAAGCAGACTTTAAATCTGCAACTGCCGGTGGCGACAAGAAGTTGTTCATCGAGACCTACGGCTGCCAGATGAACGTGGCTGATAGTGAAGTGATTGCATCCATCATGCAGATGGCTGGCTACAGCATGGCTGAGTCGATTGATGAGGCTGATGCGGTATTTATGAATACCTGCTCGATCCGCGACAACGCCGAGCAGAAAATCCTCAACCGTCTGGAGTACTTCCACACCCTAAAGACGAAGCGTAAGGGAGCGCTCATTGTGGGTGTGTTGGGCTGCATGGCCGAGCGGGTCAAGCAGGAGTTGATTGACCAGCACCACGTGGATCTGGTGGTGGGTCCCGATTCCTACCTCGCGCTGCCCGACCTGATTGCAGCAGTTGAAGCGGGGGAGAAGGCCATCAACGTGGAGCTCAGTACTACCGAGACCTACCGCGACATCATCCCCTCGCGCATTTGTGGCAATCGCATCTCTGGCTTCGTCTCCATCATGCGGGGCTGCAACAACTTCTGCCACTACTGCATCGTGCCCTATACCCGCGGAAGGGAGCGTAGCCGCGACGTAGAGAGTATCCTCAACGAGGTGCGCGACCTGCAGCAGAAGGGCTTCAAGGAGGTGACCCTGCTGGGGCAGAACGTCAACTCCTACCGCTTTACCCGTCCCGATAGCGGCGAAGTAGTTACCTTCCCTATGCTGCTCCGGCTGGTGGCTCGCGAGGTGCCCACGATGCGCATCCGTTTCACCACCTCGCATCCCAAGGACATGAGTGACGAGACCCTGCACGTGATTGCCGAAGAGCCCAATGTCTGCCGCCACATCCACTTGCCCGTGCAGAGTGGAAGCAGCCGTATCCTCAAGTTGATGAATCGAAAGTATGATCGGGAGTGGTATTTGGATCGGGTGGCTGCTATCCGCCGCATCATTCCCGACTGTGGCCTCTCGACCGACATCTTTTCTGGCTTCCATAGCGAAACAGAGGAGGACCATCAGCTCTCGCTCAGCCTCATGGAGGCCTGCGCCTACGACTCCGCCTTTATGTTCAAATACTCCGAGCGCCCTGGTACCTACGCTTCGAAGCATCTGCCCGATGATGTGCCCGAGGAGGTGAAGATACGCCGTTTGAACGAAATCATTGCCCTGCAGAACCGCCTCTCGGCCGAGGCCAATGCCCGTTGCATCGGCAAAGAGTACGAGGTGCTGGTCGAGGGGGTGAGCAAGCGGAGCAAGGAACAGCTCTTCGGACGTACGGAGCAGAACCGGGTGGTGGTGTTCGACCGCGGCACGCATCGCATAGGTCAGTTGGTGCATGTGCGGATTACCTCCAGTAGTTCGGCCACGTTGCTTGGTGAAGCGCTGGATTGAACCTATTTCTCTTAAAACTACTTAACGCTGGCCTGCTATATCAGCGATTATTACTACTTTTGCGCCAAATTTAGGTGTAGTGTGCCCGTACGTATGAAGAGATTCAGCTTGACAAAATGCCCCTTATGCGGTGATGAGCGGCTTGAACCTGTTCTGACGTGTGTAGATAGTTATGCGTCAGGGGAGATGTTCAAGCTGTGTCGTTGTGCACGTTGTGGTTTCTTGATGACGCAGGATGCCCCTGCTGAGGAGGAGATTGCGCGTTACTACGAAGCTCCCGACTACATCAGTCATACCGATACACGCAAGGGAATGATGAACCGCGTCTATCATTGGGCGCGTAGCTATATGCTTCGCCGAAAGGCACAGCTTGTGGAGCGTGAGTCGCATGCCACCAAGGCGCGTCTGCTCGACATCGGCACCGGCACAGGATACTTTGCCGCTGAGATGGTCGGCCGGGGCTGGCAGGTGGATGCGGTGGAGAAGAGCGCACTGGCCCGCCAGTTTGCCGAAGAGCACTTTGGCTTGAAGGTGTTGCCTGACCACTCGCTCGATGCTTTGCCCGAAGGGGCCTACCGCGTGGTCACCCTTTGGCACGTGATGGAGCATCTCTACGACCTGGAGGCCACCTGGAAGCGCATCCATCAGTTGCTTGAGGAACGAGGTGTGCTGATTGTGGCTGTGCCCAACTGCACTTCGTGGGATGCCCGTAAGTATGGAGCCTATTGGGCGGCATACGACGTACCTCGTCACCTGTGGCACTTCACGCCCAACACCATCCAGCAGATGGGTGAGAAGCATGGCTTTATCCTGGCCGAACGCTTCCCTATGCCGCTTGATGCCTTTTACGTGTCGATGTTGAGCGAAAAGCACATGCACCACAAGGGTGCCTTTCTTCGCGGACTGTTGGCTGGCATACCGGCTTGGTGGGCTTCGCTGGTACGCAAGGAGCGGAGCAGCTCCATGATTTATGTATTCAGAAAGAAAAGAGGAGGATTGCAATGAAAAAGAAACGTGAACATCGCTCCACAGGCAGCGGCATGCAGAACTTGACGGCGGGAGTCAGCATCCTGATGGTGCTGCTCGTGCTCGGATTGGTGGTCTTCTTCGGACTCACCGCCCGTAACCTGTCGGTCTATGTGCGCGAGAATATCGGTTTCTCCATCCTGCTGAGCGACGAGATGCGTGAGGGGGACATCACCCAGATGAAACGTCAGCTTGACAAGGAACCCTACGTGAGGCAGAGCGAATACATCTCGAAGAAGCAGGCGCTGAAGGAACAGACCGAGGCTATGGGTACCGACCCAGCTGAGTTCCTGGGTTATAACCCCTTCAAGCCCAGCATCGAGGTAAAGCTCAACAACCGCTATGCCAACTCGGATAGCATTGCTCTCATCGTGAAGGAACTCAAGAAGAACAAGTGCGTGCAGGAGGTGACCTACCCCAAGGACCTGATGGATGCGGTCAACAAGAACATCCGCGGCATCAGTATCTTTCTGTTGGCTTTGGCTGGGGTACTCACCTTCATCAGCTTTGCCCTCATCAACAACATCATCCGACTGACGGTCTATTCCAAGCGTTTCTTGATTCACACGATGAAGCTGACGGGGGCCAGCTGGAGCTTTATCCGCCGTCCCTTTGTGCGGCGTAGTGTGGGGATGGGTGTGGTGTCGGCCCTGCTTGCTGATGCGTTGCTTTGGGTTGGAGCCCAGCGTTTGCTGCAATGGGAACCGGAACTCTCAGCCGTGGTTACTGCCGAGGTCATGCTGTTGGTCTCGTTGGCCGTGTTGCTCTCAGGCGTGTTGCTCACCTGGCTTTGCGCCCTCTTCTCCGTGGGCCGCTACCTGCGCATGAAGGCGTGTGAGATGTATTATATATAATAAGGTATAGGAATATTTATAGCATAACAATGGATAAGAATAAATTCGCTTTCGACAAGATGAACTTCCTGCTCCTGGCTGCAGGCATGGTGGTGGTGATTATCGGCTTTCTGCTGATGACGGGCCCCTCGTCGTCGCCCGAGCACTTCGAACCGGACATCTTCAGCGTGCGTCGGATTAAGGTGGCCCCTATCGTCTGCCTGATAGGCTTTGTCTCAATCATTTACGCCGTGGTGCGTAAACCTAAACAATCGGATAACTAATCAATCAACTCACAACGTATGGATGTAATTGAAGCTTTGATCCTTGGTTTGGTCCAGGGATTTACGGAATATCTGCCCGTGAGCAGCAGCGGCCATCTGGCCATTGGAGCTGCCCTGTTTGGTGTCGAGGGAGAGGAAAACCTGGCCTTTACCATTGTCGTGCATGTGGCAACGGTACTCAGTACACTGGTCATTCTTTGGAAAGAGGTGGCTTGGCTGCTCAAAGGAGCCTGCCGCTGTCAGATGAATGATGAAATGCGTTACTTGATCAATATCTTGGTCTCGATGATTCCAATCGGTATTGTGGGTGTCTTCTTTAAGGATCAGGTAGAGGCCATCTTTGGCTCGGGGCTGATGGTAGTAGGTTGTTGCCTGCTGCTGACGGCTGCGCTGTTGGCCTTTTCTTACTATGCCAAGCCGCGCCCTAAGGATAAAATCACCCCTGGGGCTGCCTTTGTGATAGGTCTGGCACAAGCTTGTGCCGTGATGCCTGGCCTTTCGCGCTCGGGCAGTACCATTGCTACCGGACTGCTTCTCGGCATCGACAAGGCCCGTTTGGCCCAGTTCTCCTTCTTGATGGTGATTCCGCCCATCCTGGGTGAGGCGTTGCTCGATACGCTCAAGATGATGAAGGGCGAAGCCATTGCTGGAGACATTCCGATGCTCTCGTTGGCAGTGGGCTTTGTGGCTGCTTTTGTAGCAGGGTGTGTGGCCTGTCGCTGGATGATTAACCTCGTCAAGCGAGGTAAGTTGATAGGTTTTGCCATCTATTGTGCCATCGTAGGTGTGCTGGCTTTAGTTTTTGCTTAACCAACTGGCGATGATGGATTTTAAAGAGGGCGAAATTCTCTGTTTCGACAAGCCCCTGGGGTGGACGTCGTTTAAGGTGGTGGGCCATGCGCGTTACCACCTCTGTCGTTATTTGGGGGTGAAGAAGCTGAAGGTGGGCCATGCCGGTACGCTCGACCCGCTGGCTACGGGTGTTGTCATGGTCTGCACAGGAAAGGCTACGCGCAGGATTGAGGAGTTGCAGGCGCATACCAAGGAGTATGTAGCCACGCTACGTCTGGGTGCCACCACACCCAGTTACGACCTGGAGCATGAGATTGATGCGGTTTACCCCACTGAGCATATCGACCGCCCCATGGTTGAGGAGGTGCTGCAGCGCTTTGTGGGTGAAATTGAACAGGTACCCCCTGCCTTCTCGGCTTGTATGGTCAATGGCACCCGTGCTTACGACTTGGCCCGCAAAGGTCAGGAGGTGGAGTTGAAGCCCAAGAAACTGGTGATTGACGAGATTGAGTTGCTGGACTGCTCCCTGCCCGACATCACCATCCGTGTGGTTTGCAGCAAGGGCACCTACATCCGTGCCTTGGCTCGCGACATTGGTCAGGCCCTGCAGAGTGGGGCCCATCTTACGGCCTTACGCCGAACCCGCGTAGGCGATGTCCGCGTAGAGGATTGCTTAGACCCTTTGCAATTCAAAGAGTGGGTCAATGCGCTGCCACCGGTACGAAGTGAACAGTGAGAACCTAATCACTCGTAGCTCGTAGCCCGTAGCTCGTAGCTTGTGGCCCGTAGCTCTCAACACTTGAAACTTGTAACTACTAACAACAATATGAAATTATCTCAATTTAAATTTAAACTCCCCGAAGATCGGATTGCTCAACACCCGGTGCAGTATCGTGATGAGTCGCGCTTGATGGTTCTCCACCGCAAGACAGGCGAAATTGAGCATCGTATCTTCAAGGATATCATCGACTACTTTGATGAACACGATGTATTTGTCTTCAACGACACCAAGGTGTTCCCTGCTCGTCTCTATGGTAACAAGGAGAAGACAGGTGCCCGCATCGAGGTATTTCTGCTGCGTGAGCTGAACGAAGATTTGCGTCTGTGGGATGTGCTGGTTGACCCTGCTCGTAAGATCCGTATAGGCAACAAGCTCTACTTTGGCGAAGACGATTCGATGGTGGCTGAGGTAATCGACAACACCACCTCGCGAGGCCGTACCCTGCGTTTCCTCTATGACGGACCGCACGATGAGTTCAAGCGTGCCCTGTATGCACTGGGTGAGACCCCGCTGCCCCACGGTATCATCAACCGTCCGGTAGAACCTGAGGATGCCGAACGTTTCCAGTCTATTTTTGCCCGCAACGAAGGAGCCGTTACTGCTCCTACGGCTAACCTCCACTTCAGTCGTGAGTTGATGAAGCGTATGGAAATCAAGGGTATTGACTTTGCCTTTCTCACCCTTCATGCGGGATTGGGCAACTTCCGGGAGATTGACGTGGAAGACCTGACCAAGCATAAGACCGATTCTGAACAGATGTTTGTGGATGAGCAGGCGGTGAAGACTGTCAACCGAGCTAAGGATGACAACAAGCAGGTGTGTGTAGTAGGTACCACCGCCATGCGTGCCGTTGAGAGCGCGGTCAGCACCGATGGCCACCTGAAGGAGTTCGAAGGTTGGACCAACAAGTTCATCTTCCCGCCCTACGACTTTACTGTGGCTAATGCCATGGTCTCCAACTTTCACATGCCGCTCTCTACGCTGCTGATGATAGTGACTGCTTTTGGCGGCTACGAACAGGTCATGAATGCCTACGATGTAGCCCTGAAGGAGGGTTACCGCTTTGGCACATACGGCGACGCGATGTTGATAACGGATAAATAAGCATGTACACCTATTACATCGGCTTAGGCAGTAACCTGGGTGATACCCGTCAGCACTTGCTTCATGCAGTGGAACAGATGAACCAGCGTATCGGTCAGGTGACAGCCCTCTCGTCGTTCTACGAAACCGAGCCGTGGGGCTTCAGCTCTGCGCATCGCTTCATGAATGCCGTCTGCAGGGTGGAGACCGAGCTCCAGCCATTGGAGTTGCTTGAGGCCACCCAGCAGATAGAGCAGTCGATGGGGCGTAAGGAGAAATCGATCGATGGCATTTATCACGACCGCATCATCGATCTCGACCTGCTCCGTTGTCTCGACGGCGAGGGGCATGAGGTGGTGGTAGATGATCAGCAGCTGCAGTTACCTCACCCCTTGATGGAGCAACGCGACTTCGTGATGACCCCTTTACGCGAGCTGATGAAGCAGACAGACTAACAAAAGAAACAACACATGCAAACCATGAAAACTCCCTTTTGGCCACTCCTGATAGGAACCGGCTTTGGCAGCGGCTTTTCGCCTGTTGCTCCTGGCACGGCTGGTGCGCTGCTGGCCACCCTGATGTGGTGGGGCTTAGGCCTGCTGGTTGGTCCCATGATGCAGCTCTGGCTGACCGTGGCAGCCATCCTCCTCTTTACCGTGGCTGGGGTATGGGCAGCCAATCGCTTGGAACCCTTTTGGGGTGAAGACCCTTCGCGGGTAGTCATCGATGAGATGGTGGGCGTCTGGCTCCCGTTGCTTGCAGCTCCCTGTGGCAGCTGGACCTACGCCCTGGCCGCTTTTGTGCTCTTCCGACTGCTGGACATCTTCAAGCCGCTTGGCATTCGGCGGATGGAGCAGTTGCCCCAAGGCATCGGCGTGATGATGGACGATATCCTGGCGGGAGTCTATGCATTTATCCTCTTGATAGCAGTACGATGGGTGATGGGGTGAAGAAGGTACGCAAGCGCGGAAAGTGGTACCACGAGCTGGTCACCTTTCTTAAGGCGCAACTCTCGGCACAATTGGCTAGTCTGGTTGATTTTGTCGTGACGGTGCTCCTGGTGAAAGGCTTTGCGCTCTTCTACCTCTACGCCACCCTGATTGGTTCGGTGGTGGGTGGCATGGTGAACTGTGCCATCAACTACCGCTGGGTCTTTGCCGACAGCCATTGCAAGAGTCATTACATCGTGATGAAATACACCTTTGTGTGGCTGATTAGCATCGCGCTCAACACCTGGGGCACCTACTTCCTGACCGAATGGCTCACCCAGATGGCCTGGCTCAACCGACTGCTCTCCTCCTATATCGACGACCTCTTCATCTTCTCGAAGGTTGTGGTGGCCGTATCGGTAGCCCTGCTCTGGAATTACCAGATGCAGCGCCTTTTTGTTTATCGCAACCTTTTTGGAAACTGGAAACATAACATTAACGAACATGAAGTATAGAGACTTTTTGCAACAGCTGATTTACAAAATCATCAATCCGCTGGTGCACGGAATGATTAAGGTGGGGATTACCCCCAATTTTATTACGACTACGGGACTACTGCTCAACATGGTGGCCGCAGCCATCTTTATCTATGCCGGTGCTTGCTGCCCGGGTGAACTCTCCTACGTAGGGTGGGGCGGAGGCATCGTGCTCTTTGCCGGCCTGTTTGACATGATGGATGGACGTGTGGCCCGCGTGGGCAACATGAGCTCTACGTTTGGTGCCTTCTACGATTCGGTGCTCGACCGCTACAGCGAGCTCTTCACCCTGCTGGGCATCTCCTATTACCTGCTTCTCAATGACTATCTGTGTGGCTCCATCCTGACCAGTGTTGCCTTGATTGGCTCGTTGATGGTGAGCTACGTGCGTGCCCGTGCCGAGGGACTCGACCTGGAGTGCAAGGTGGGCTTGATGCAACGTCCCGAGCGGGTGGTATTGGCTGCCCTTGGAGCAATCTTTACTGGTGTGTTCCAGGATGTAACAGCCTTCGACCCGATGCTGATCTTGATTGTTCCGATGGGTATCATCGCTCTGCTGGCTAATGCCACCGCTTTTTATCGTATTGCCCATTGCCACCGTCTGCTCAACAAGTAACGCTTATGCCTACATCGCTTCGTCACTCTTCCTGGCAGCTGCCCACCCGTCGCGAGATGCTCCTTACGTTGGGACTTACCGCGCTCTTCTTGCTGCTTACCGCCCACTTTATCGGCCTGCGTGGCGACCATTTCCTGCTGTCGGGACTTTTCCTTGGGCTCTTTTTCGCTTCGCCCCTTACGCGTAAGCTGGCTGTGGCCCTGCTCCCCTTCGTGGTCTTTGCCATCTCGTACGATTGGATGCGCGTCTATCCCAATTTCCGCGTCAACCCGATTGACGTACAGGGGCTCTATGAGGCTGAGAAGTCGCTCTTTGGCTTCCTCTCGGGTGGCGAACTGCTGATCCCCTGCGAATATTTTGCCCGCCACCATGCTGCCGTGGCCGACCTCTTTGCCGGCATCTTCTACCTCTGCTGGGTACCGGTCCCCATCGCCTTTGGCGTGTGGCTCTACTTTACTGGTCGCCGCGAACTCTACCTCAAGTTTGCCCTCGTCTTCCTGTTGGTCAACCTGTTGGGATTCTGCGGTTACTACATTCACCCCGCTGCACCACCTTGGTATGCGATGAACTATGGCTTCGAGGCCCAGCTGGGTACGCCAGGTAACGTGGCCGGACTGGGTCGCTTCGACGAGTTGCTGGGCTGCACCATCTTCGAGGGCATTTATGGCCGTAACGCCAATGTCTTTGCCGCTGTGCCCTCGCTCCATGCAGCTTACATGGTGGTGGCCACAGCATACGCCGTGATGGGACGATGCAGCCGCTGGCTGGTGGCGCTCTTTGCCTTCATCATGGTGGGTATCTGGTGGACGGCCGTCTATAGCGGTCACCACTACCTCATCGACGTGCTGCTCGGCATCAGCTGTGCCCTGTTCGGCATCCTGCTTTTCGAGCAAATGTTGATGCGCATAACCCCCTTCAAGCGCTTTATCGACCGCTATTCACACTATATTTCATAAAAAATGGGCCGCAGAGATACAGCGTAAGCAAAAAGCATGTATCTTTGCGGCCAAGAAACAACGGGTGGACAGATTTGAGTAGCTTGCAACCACCAAAAAAAATGCTAAAACACACTTCCTCTGCACCGACAGGCAGGTGTTTCTACTTGCATCACCCCATCCCAGCGTTTCTGATAGAAAACTTTTTTATTCATTAACCCAAACGATTGTTTTGTAATGGGATACTTATTCACATCCGAATCGGTGTCAGAAGGACACCCCGACAAAGTGGCGGATCAGATTTCCGACGCTGTGCTTGACAAACTGTTGGCTTATGACCCCAGTTCGAAAGTAGCTTGCGAAACGCTGGTTACTACCGGACAGGTAGTGCTGGCCGGTGAAGTGAAAACCAAAGCGTACGTTGACCTCCAGCTCATCGCACGCGAAGTGATTCAGAAAATTGGCTATACCAAGGGAGAGTATATGTTTGAGAGCAACTCCTGCGGCGTGCTGAGTGCCATTCATGAGCAGAGCCCCGACATTAACCGCGGCGTGGAGCGCGAAGACCCGATGAACCAGGGTGCCGGCGACCAGGGCATGATGTTTGGCTATGCCACCAACGAGACCGAAAACTACATGCCGCTCTCGCTCGACCTCTCGCACCGCATCCTGCAGGTGCTGGCCGACATCCGTCGCGAAGGCAAGGAGATGACCTACCTGCGTCCCGATGCCAAGAGCCAGGTGACTATCGAGTATGACGACAATGGAACACCCGTGCGTATCGACACCATCGTGGTTTCGACACAGCACGACGACTTCATCCAGCCTACCGGTCCTACCGAAGCCGACCAATTGAAGGCCGACGAGGAGATGCTCGCTATCATCCGTCATGACGTTATTCACATCCTGATGCCTCGCGTGATTGCTTCGATTCATGCCGAGAAGGTACTGGCTCTCTTCAACGATGATATCAAGTATTTCGTCAACCCCACGGGCAAGTTTGTGATTGGCGGCCCCCATGGTGATACGGGATTGACGGGGCGTAAGATCATCGTAGATACCTATGGCGGTAAGGGTGCCCACGGTGGTGGCGCCTTCTCGGGCAAGGACCCTTCGAAGGTGGACCGCTCGGCTGCCTACGCTGCACGTCATATTGCTAAGAATCTTGTGGCTGCCGGTGTGGCCGACGAGATGCTCGTTCAGCTGAGCTATGCCATCGGTGTGGCTCGCCCCATCAGCATCTATGTCAATACATACGGCCGCAGCCGCGTACAGCTTACCGACGGCGAGATTGCCCGCAAGATTGATGAGCTCTTTGACCTTCGTCCCAAGGCCATCGAAGACCGCCTCAAGCTGCGCAACCCCATCTACCAAGAGACGGCTGCCTACGGCCACATGGGCCGTGAGCCAAAGGTGGTGACCAAGCATTTCCGCAGCCGCTACGAGGGCAACAAGGAGGTCACCGTTGAACTCTTCACCTGGGAAAAGCTCGACTACGTGGAGCAGGTGAAGCAGGCTTTTGGCCTCTGATGCCGGATAGCAATTCCTTAAATGAGATTAAAAGCGCCTTCGAACACCGTTCGTGGGCGCTTTTTGTATAATAATGTATCTTTTTAGGACGTTTGTGTAACTTCAAGCTGAATCTTTTTTCTTACCTTTGCGCCCTGTAGGCCTCGTGTGCGCAAACGAACATGAACTGGCCGCTGTTTTGTATTACGCATCAATCTGCATTTTTGTATGAAGACGAACTATGAAATCCGTTATGCTGCCCATCCTGAGGATGCGCGTGTTTACGATACCGACCGCTTACGTCGGGATTTTCTGATTGAACACCTCTTTGCCCCCAACGAGGTGAACATGGTCTATTCCATGTACGACCGCATGGTAGTGGGTGGCGCTATGCCTGCCGGTGAGGATCTGCTCCTCGAAGCCATCGATCCACTCAAGGCCCCCTTTTTTCTTACCCGACGGGAGATGGGCATCTTCAACGTGGGAGGCCCTGCCGTGATTACGGTGGGCGAGGAGCGTTTCGAACTGGCCTACAAGGAGGCCCTCTACCTGGGCCGTGGCGACCGTCGGATAAGCTTTGCCTCTGTGGAGGCCGACCGCCCTGCCCTGCTTTACTTCAACTCGCTGCCTGCCCATTGCACCTACCCCGACCGCAAGATCACCAAGGCAGAGGCCATCGTGGCCCGTATGGGTAGTGCGGAAGAGAGTAACCTGCGCTGCATCAATAAGATGATTGTCAACCAGGTGCTCCCCACCTGTCAGCTGCAGATGGGTATGACCGAGCTGGCCCCGGGCAGCGTGTGGAACACCATGCCCGCCCACGTACATAGCCGCCGTATGGAGGCCTACTTCTACTTCGAGGTGCCCGACCGTCAAGCTATCTGCCACTTCATGGGTGAGGTGGAGCAGACGCGTCACCTCTGGCTCAAGGGCAACCAGACCGTGCTCTCGCCCGAATGGAGCATCCACTCCGCTGCCGGCACCTCGGCCTACACTTTCATCTGGGGTATGGGAGGCGAGAACCTCGACTACGCCGACCAGGACTTTGCCTTGATAACCGACCTGAGATAACTCATTTCATTCATTTCATAACCATTAAAAACAAGAAGTATGGACAACTATTTGAACTTCTCATTAGAAGGTAAAGTGGCTCTGGTTACCGGAGCTGCTTATGGTATTGGATTCGCTATGGCCGAGGCGTTTGCCGAGGCTGGTGCCAAGATTGCATTCAACTGCCGCGGTCAGCATCACCTGGAGCAGGCCCTGGCAGACTACCGCGCCAAGGGCATCGAGGCCCATGGCTATATCTGCGACGTAACGAAAGAGGACGAGGTGAAGGCCATGGTGGCCGACATCGAGAAGACCCTCGGCACGATTGATATCCTGGTGAACAATGCCGGTATCATCAAGCGTATTCCCATGCACGAGATGGCGCTCGAAGAGTTCCAGCAGGTCATCGACATCGACCTGGTGGCTCCCTTCATCGTATCCAAGGCCGTTATCCCCGGCATGATTAAGAAGGGACACGGTAAGATTATCAACATCTGCTCGATGATGAGCGAACTGGGCCGCGAGACGGTTTCGGCCTATGCTGCTGCCAAGGGCGGTCTGAAGATGCTTACCCGCAACATCTGCTCGGAGTATGGTGAATACAACATCCAGTGTAACGGCATCGGACCGGGTTATATTGCTACGCCCCAGACCGCTCCCCTGCGTGAGCCGCAGGCCGACGGCAGCCGTCACCCCTTCGACTCATTCATTTGCGCCAAGACACCTGCCGGCCGCTGGCTGCTGCCCGAAGAGCTGAAGGGCCCTGCTGTGTTCCTGGCTTCGGACGCTTCGAATGCGGTCAACGGACACATCCTCTACGTGGATGGCGGTATTCTGGCTTACATCGGCAAACAACCCAAATAACCTGCTTGCTGAATGAAGAGACAACTATGCTATCTGCTGGCTGCGCTGGCCCTTGGGGCCTGCTCGCAGCCTAAGCAGATGCTCACCATTAGCGTGAGCAACGACCTCCCCATCAGCCGCCAGGGAGAACTGGTGGAGCTCTCGATGGAACAGGTCTCGAAGCAGCTGCAACTGAAGGAGACCGACGACCTGGTCTTGACTGATGCAGATGGCAACGAACTGCCCTATCAGCTGACCTACGACGAGAAGCTGCTCTTTGCAGCCGATGTGCAGCCCTCCTCGGCTGCCTACTACACCTTGCGACCTGGTACGCCTACGGTGCAGCAGAGCGTCATTGCTTGCGGTCGTCAATATCCCGAGCGTCTGGACGACATGGCCTGGGAGAACGACAAGGTGGGCTTTCGTGCTTATGGACCTGCACTCCAGGCCTGTGGTGAGCGTGGCTTTGGCTACGACCTCTTCCCCAAACGAGGTACTTCTGAGCCTGTGCTCGAGACGCTCTATGCGGATGAACTCGACTCCCTGCATTGGGTGAAGTACCGTGAACTGGCGGCTCAAGACAAGGCCAAGGCTGCTGAGTACCTGAAGACGTTCAGCTACCATGTGGACCATGGCTACGGCATGGACTGCTATGCCGTGGGCTCTACGCTGGGCGGAGGTGTGGCCGCCTTGCTCGAGGGTGAGGAGATTGTCTATCCCTGGTGCTACGATACGTACGAGATTCTGGATAACGGACCGCTGCGTTTCACGGTGCGCCTCACCTTCAAGCCGATGACGGTGGGCAGCGATACAGCTGTGGTTGAGCGTCGCTTGATTACGCTCGATGCCGGCTCACACCTGAATCGCACGGTGGTGACCTATGAAGGGTTGTCTGAGCAGCATCCCATCGTGGCTGGCTTTGCACTCCACAATGCCGAGCCCGTGGTGGTAGCCGACCAGCAAGCGGGCTACATCACCTACGTTGACCCCACTACAGGACCCAACCAGGGCGAGATTTATGTGGGTGCAGCTTTTCCCGTGCGTCTGCAAAAGGCTGGTACCGTACTCTTCACTCCCGAGGAGCGTAAGCAGCACAGCAATGCCTACGGCCATCTGTTGGGCGAAGGTATCTACGAGCCCGATGGCCAGTTCCTCTACTATTGGGGCTTTGGTTGGAGTCATTCCGACATGCCAGATGCCGCTGCGTGGAACGCCTATATGAAGGAGTTCACTCAGAAGATGAACCATCCGCTGCAGGTCAACGTGAAGTAAGGTTCTATATTGTTAGAAAAAGAAGTGCCGGCAAGCTACTCTTGTCGGCATTTCTATTATCTGCTTATGTGGTCGCACGTGGGTCGCTCAATCGCTTGACCCGGGTCAGTCGATTGAATGACCAAGGTCAAGCGATTGAATGACCCGGGTCAAGCGATGATAGAAGCTCTACAAATGGTGATGCGAAGCCTATTCCAGGGGTAATCCATAGAGCTTTCATGGCAATGTAAATGAAAGGCAAAATGCATTTTGCCTTTGCAGTTCGCTCGATTTACACTATCTTTGCAGCCAGTTAAAAACCGATTACAGCGTATAAATCAGATGGTATTGAATTATATTTGGGTAGCATTTTTTGTTGTGGCCTTCTTGGTGGCACTCTGGAAGTGCTTGGTGATGGGGAATACGGATATTTTTACGGAGTTGGTAAACAGTACGTTCGATTCGTCGAAGACCGCTTTTGAAATCTCCCTCGGATTGACCGGCATCCTCTCGCTCTGGCTGGGCATCATGAAGATAGGCGAGCAGAGTGGCATGATTAATGCCCTGTCGCGCTGGCTCAGTCCTGTATTCTGCAGGCTTTTTCCTGAGATTCCCAAGGGGCATCCGGCCATGGGGAGTATCTTCATGAACCTTTCGGCCAACATGCTGGGACTAGACAATGCCGCCACACCCATGGGCCTCAAGGCGATGAAGGAGCTGCAGGAGCTCAATCCCAAGAAAGATACTGCTACCAATCCGATGGTGATGTTCCTGGTGCTCAACACTTCAGGGCTCATCTTGATACCTGTCAGCATCATGATGTACCGCTCGCAGCTGGGTGCGGCTCAGCCTACCGACATCTTCATCCCCACGCTGATTACTACGGCCATCTCTACCGTCGTGGGTGTGATTGCGGTGAGTGTGGCGCAACGCATCAACCTGCTCAACCGTCCCATCATGCTACTCATTGGCGGTATCAGCCTCTTCTTTGCTACCATCATCTGGCTGCTTGGTAGTCTGGGACGTGACGAGCTGGGCGTCTATTCCACGCTGATTGCCAACGTGTTGCTCTTCTCTATTATCCTCACCTTTATTCTTTGGGGTGTGTGGAAACGTATCAATGTCTATGATGCCTTCATTGAGGGGGCCAAGGAGGGATTCACCACGGCGGTGCGTATCATCCCCTATTTGGTCGCTTTCCTGGTGGGCATTGCTGTGTTCCGCACATCGGGGGCGATGGACCTGCTGGTCAACGGCATTGGTTGGGTGGTTGGTCTCTTTGGGGTGGATACGAGCTTTGTGGGGGCATTGCCTACGGCCTTGATGAAGTCGCTCAGCGGCAGTGGGGCCAACGGACTGATGATTGATACGATGAAGCAGTATGGTGCCGACTCGTTCGTGGGGCGCATGAGCTGCGTGGCCCGTGGAGCTTCTGACACGACATTCTATATCCTGGCCGTCTATTTCGGCAGCGTAGGGATAACAAAAACCCGCAATGCCGTGACATGCGGGTTGATTGCCGACCTGGCAGGTATCATTGCGGCCATCGTAGTGAGTTATTTCTTCTTCAGTGCTTAGTGATCAGTTAGTTCTACCAATTCAAAACAACATAATTACACTATAATACATCCTATTATGACGCACACTCTCTTCCTTCTGGGCTATATTGCTCTGAATATCTGCTTTCTCCATGGTCTTTATAAAGCAGTGAAAGATATCAAGAAGGCTATACAACTTCACAAAAAGCAGTGGATTACCATATGCGTAGTTCGTATAGCGATTGCGATAGGCCTTATCGTTTGGTTCAACTTATCGTATTATGTGAAATTGTAATCCTATTTATCGCTAATCACTAATCACCATTTTCAGCGCCCTGTCTTCGGCAGCTTCCATCTGCTCGCGTTCGCCGGGGCCTTTGTCGTTGATGCCACAGAGGTGGAGGATACCGTGGATGATGACGCGATGCAGCTCGCGGTGGTAGTCGCCATCGGCAAATTGCTCGGCATTGGTGCGCACGGTGTCCAGACTGATGAAGAGGTCACCACTGATACGCGAGCCTTCGGTATAGTCGAAGGTGATGATGTCCGTATAGTAATCGTGTTGCAGGTACTGGCGGTTCACTTCGAGGATTTTCTCGTCGTTGCAGAAGATGTAGGCCACTTCGCCCACCCGCTTGCCGTAGTTGGCAGCCACCTGTTTGATCCATTCGGTCACCTCGCGCTTCTTGATGTCTGGCATCGCAACGCCATCGGTTTGATAAGTAATCATCTTGTTTTAGTGATTAGTGATTAGTGATGAGGGTGCTGGCCAGTTCGGGGCTGATGGAGTTGCCTACGTTCTGGCAGGCATCTGCGGCAAACTGTATGCCGCAAGCCACAATCTTGTCCCATTGGTCTTCACTCAGGTTGGGCAGGTCATCGTAGCGTACGTCGTACTTCAGCAGGCCGTAGATGATGCCCGCGTTGAAGTTGTCGCCTGCTCCGACGGTGCTAACGGCCTCAATCGGTGGAATGGGGTAGTTCTTCTGTACCGTGCGGGTGCGCAGGCTGATTTGTTCACTGCCGGCTGTGCAGAGGAAGTTGTCACAATAGAACTTGATTCTGTCGCGGTAAATCTTGTCGGCATCTCTGGATCCATACATATAGAAGAAGTCGTCGGCCGATCCGCGCACGATGTGGGCATACTCCAGGTTCTCAATGATGGTGGGAGCCAGCTTGATGGCCTCCTCCTTGTGCGAAGAGCGGAAGTTGGGATCATAATAGATTATGGCATGCATCTCGCGGGCGCGCTCCAGCAGCTCCGTAATCTTGTCGCGCAATACGGGGTTGAGGGCATAGTAGGAGCCTACAATCACGATGTCGCTCTCGTTGATGGTGGGAAAGTTGACGTCGAGCCGTTGCTTGGGGTAGTCCTTGTAGAAGATGTATTCTGCATCGTTGCGATCGTTGAGAAAGGCCAGCGATACGGGTGACTTGCCATCGGGGAAGACGTTGACATGTTCGGTCGAGAGACCGTTGTCGCGCATGAACTGCAGGATGATGCGTCCCACCTGGTCGTTGCCCGTCTCGCTGAGGAAGCAGACCGGTATGCCTGCGCGTGCCAACGATACGATGCCGTTGAATACCGAGCCTCCCGGCACAGCTGCCGTAGGCTGGAGGTTACGGAAGATGATGTCGAGAATGGTCTCGCCGATGCCGATTACTTTACGCATAGTTCTCTGGATTTTTCGCCTAAATAGCCACCGTGGTGGCGCTTGGAGTACTCTTCGATAGTGAATCCCGTGCGTTTCATGGTCTGTACCACCAGGATGTCGCCGATGACGGTCATTACCGTGGTCGATGTGGTGGGCGTCATGCCCAGTACGCACACTTCGTCAGGATGACCAGTAGGCAGGCAGACGGTGGCTTCGTGGGCCAGCGGACTGTCGGGGTTGCCGGTGATGACGATGAACTTCAGCTCGGGGTTTAAGTTATGGGCCAGCTTGGTCAGCTCGACGATTTCACGCGTCTTGCCCGAGTTGGAGATGAGCAACAGCAGGTCATTCTCCTGCAGGATACCCAGGTCGCCATGCTGCGCCTCGCTGGGGTGCAGGAAGACTGAGGGGATACCGGTAGAGCAGAAGGTGGTGGCGATGTTCATGGCGATTTGTCCAGCTTTGCCCATGCCCGAGGTGACCAGCTTGCCTTTTTTGCGATGTACTTGCTCTACAATGAGTTCCACAGCCTTTTCGTAGGCATCACTCACCGGAATATGGGCCACAGCTTCCGCCTCTTTTCTCAGAAGTTCTTGAATTGATGCTATCATTGTTTCAATCATTTAAAGGTTTTTCCTGCCAAGGTGAGGCATCGTGCTTACACATTGACAACTGCAAATATCTGCAATTTTTTACAAACAGCAATAACTTTTGTTGTATTTTTGTGGCCAAATTATCAACCGACCTCTATTTATATGCAGAACGACCTCATTTTTACAACTTATCATACCCATACGCTCTCCAACGGACTGCGTATCGTGCATCTTCCGTCACTCTCGCCAGTGACCTATTGCGGCTTTGCCATTGATGCCGGAACACGCGATGAACGGTCCGACGAGCAGGGCATGGCCCACTTTGTGGAGCATACCCTCTTCAAAGGGACTCAACGCCGCAAGGCTTGGCACATCCTCAACCGTATGGAGCATGTGGGGGGCGACCTCAACGCCTATACCAATAAGGAGGAGACCGTGGTCTATGCAGCCTTCCTCAACGAACACTTGGCACGGGCTGCCGAGCTGCTGACCGACATTGTGTTTCACTCCACCTTCCCCTCGCAGGAACTGGCCAAGGAGTCCGAGGTGGTTATCGACGAGATTCAGAGCTACGAAGATACTCCATCGGAACTGATTTTCGATGATTTTGAAGACCTTATCTTCCAAGGTCACCCCTTGGGACACAATATCCTCGGTACCCCAGAGCAGCTCAAGAACTTCACTTCAGAGAGGGTGAAGGCCTTTGTGGAGCGCTACTACCATCCAGGCAACATGGTCTTCTTCGTGTTGGGTAACTACCCCTTCATGCGCATTGTCAAGCTGATGGAACGACTGGCTGGTGCTGAACCTGCACGCTCCTCGTGTAGCGAACGCCAGACGCCATCACCCTACGAGCCACGGCAATTGCTGCTGGAGAAGGAGACCCATCAGAACCACATCATGATAGGAGCTCGTGGCTATGATGCCCACAACCCCAAGCGCACCGCCCTCTATCTACTCAACAACATGCTGGGCGGTCCCGGTATGAACAGCCGTCTCAACCTCTCCCTGCGCGAGCGGCGCGGACTGGTTTATACCGTGGAGTCAAACCTCACGGCCTATACGGATACGGGCACTTTCTGTATCTACTTGGGATGCGATGACGAAGACCGTCGCCGTTGCATCCAGCTGGTGACTAAGGAGCTCGACCTGCTCTGTCAGCGCCCGCTGACTGCCGCTCAGCTGGCAGCAGCCAAGAAACAGCTTATCGGACAGATTGGTGTGGCATCGGACAACAACGAAAACATGGCCCTCTCCATGGCCAAGACCTTCCTTCACTACAATCGCTACGAGTTGCCGCAGGCTGTCTGCCGCCGTGTGGAGGCTTTGACTGCTGCCGAGTTGTTCGAAGTGGCCAACGAGATGTTCCGCCCCGAGTACCTCTCTACGTTGATTTACGCCCCTACCAGTTGATGCAATCAGGTCATCTCACCTGTAGGGGCGGAATATTTTCCGCCCGATAACACTCACTAAGAGGCCATCGGGCATCTTGTTTCATCAGTGTGGTGAATAGAGAAAAGAAGCATCCCCCTTCTGAAGCATGAAATCCTGCTTCAAAAGGGGGATGACTATCTGATGTGAATACAATATCCTTCGTTAGTGAAGCCTAATATCAGCGCTTATTACTTGCTCTGCAGTTTCAGTACGGCTTTCTTCAGCCCAGGAGCTGAGGCTTCGAGGATGATTTCGCCCGGGCGCTCAGAGGCGGCCACGATGGCGGTCATCATACCACTGAATACCTTCATACGCGGTGCCTGGAACGATTCCAGCGAAGTGCTGTTGCCGTTAGCACCGGCACGGTAGCTGCCTGCACCTTTCACCTTGAAACGAATCTCGTTTTCAGCCAGCGGGCAGAGGTTGCCCTCCTTATCCACCACCTTCACGGTGACAAAGGCTAGGTCCTCTTCATCAGCTTTCAGTACGTTGCGGTCGGCTACCAGCTCGATGTGGTGGGGAGCGCCTGCCGTATGCAGCTCCTTCTCGCAGACAGCGTTACCCTGTTTGTCGTAGGCCACCACCTTCAGCGTACCCGGTTCATATCGGGTGTCCATCCACATCAGGCGGTAACGGCTCTGTCGCTTGAAGTCGGCTGTAGAGGCTGAGTCGGCGCTATGCTCTACGTCTATGCTCAGGTCTTTGGTGCGTCGGCCTTGGCTCTTTCCGTTGATAAAGAGTTCAGCTTCGGGGTAGTTGGTATAGACAAATACCGGCGTGACCTCACCTTCGCGTCCAGCCCAGTTCCAGTGGGGCAGGATGTGGAGTGTTTCAGCTTCGGGGTTCCAATGGCTGCGGTAGAGGTAGTAGCGGTCCTTGGGCAGGCCGGCCAGGTCGATGATGCCGAAGAGTGAAGAGTGGCTGGGCCAGTCAGTATAATAAGGAGTAGGTTCGCCCAGATAGTCGAAGCCCGTCCATACAAATTCGCCGATGCACCAAGGCTTCTCGTCGTGCCAGATCCAGTCGTCTTCGGGCAAGTTACTCCAGCCGCAATGCTCCACATCATACGAAGAGGATTGGTTGTCGGGGTATTTCTGCATCGAACGGCGCACTACAGGGAACTTATAGACACCGCGTGAGCTGACGGTAGAGGCCGTTTCGCTACCCAGGATGATGCATTGGGGCAACTTCTTGTAGTTCTCGTTATACTTGTGGGGACGGTAGTTGAATCCTGCCACGTCCATCGTAGCGGCCATATTGTTGTTTACCACGGCATCAGGGGCATCCATGCCCTGCGTGACGGGGCGCGTGGGGTCTTCGCGGTGGCAGATGTCCTGCAGCATACGCGACAGCTTCGGACCGCGGTTGCCGTTCCATTGGTCGGGCACCTCGTTGCCGATGCACCACATCACTACAGAGGGGTTGTTGCGGTAGTGGCGTACCAGGTTGACCAGGTCTTTCTCGACCCATTCGTCGAAGATTTTGTGGTAGCCGTTCTGCACCTTGGCGCTTTTCCATTCGTCGAACGACTCAGCCATAACCATCATACCCATCTCATCACAGGCTGCCACCAGTTCAGGAGCCGGCATATTGTGTGAAGTACGGATAGCGTTGCAGCCCATCTCTTTCAGGATGCGAATCTGGCGGCGGATGCCAGCTTCGTTGACGATACTACCCAAAGGCCCTAAGTCGTGGTGGTTGCAAACCCCTTTGAACTTGGTCAGCTTGCCATTCAGGAAAAAGCCCTTGTCGGGGATGATTTCCAGTGAGCGGATGCCAAAGCGGGTACTTACCTCATCGCGCAGGGTCGTGCCCTCATAGACTTTGGTCTCAGCCGTATAGAGTACAGGGGTTTCGGGTGACCAGAGTGCGGGGTTGCGTACCAGAAACTCCTGTGTAAAGAAGTCCTTATCCTCTTTTGTTCCGGGGCGTTCGTCCTGTGCCACCTCCTGACCTTCCGCATTCAGGATGCGGGTCACGATGCGGTAGTCGGCTACGCACTTTCCTGCGGGAGCACTCCACTCCGTCTTCAGGTTGACGCGGGCAAACTCCTGCTTCACTACGGGAGTGGTGAGGGTGGTTCCCCATACGGGTACATGGGCTTTCTCTTGGATGCGCAGATGCACATTGCGGTAGAGTCCGGCACCGGGGTACCAGCGCGACGATTCCACCTCGTTCTCCAGACGGACAGCCAGCGTGTTGGTTTCGCCTGCTTTCAGGTAGGGAGTCACATCAATAGAGAAAGAGTTGTAGCCGTAGGGCCAGTAGCCAGCCTCTTGTCCGTTGACGTAGATACGGGCATGGCTCATGGCGCCATCAAAGAGCAGGGTAGCTGTCTTACCCTCTTCAAATCCAGGGGCTTCGAACTGCAGACGATACCATCCTACCCCTACGAAGGGCAGGCCGCCAGTACGTCCCGCATGTTCCATGGCCTCTTTCTGTCCATCCTGAGCAATAGCCACATTCTGCTTGTCGTTGTCGATACTGAAGGGACCATAGATGGCCCAGTCGTGGGGTACACTCACCGTCTGCCACTTGCTGTCGTCGCACTCCACAGCGGCGTTTGCTGCCTGGTCCTCACGGGTGAATTTCCAACCCTTCTTGAAGGTCTGTTCGCTTCTGACCTGTGCCTCTGCTCCCAGCGGAAGGGCTAACAGAGCCACCAAAGCCATCAGGGTAATTTTGCTTCTTGCTTTCATGTTGTTTATGTATTAGTTAACGTTATACCAAGTGCGTGATTCCCTTTCCCCAGCTTATAAGGAATTGATTGAGGGCATCTTTGCGGTGCAAATATAGACAAAAAAAGAAAAACAGCAACCTTTCAGCCGTTCTTTTTGCTAAAAAGAGGTCCTATTTCTGTAACGTTGTTTAAACTATGATTATCTTTGTGGCCTCAAACAGATGAAATTGATGATAAACAACAACCGTCCTCTATGGGCTCATCTGAGCCTCTTTTTGGCTAGCGCGTTTTGGGGGCTGATGGCTCCGCTGGGTAAGGATGCCATGATGCATGGGCTGACAGGCATCGATATGGTTACGTTCCGAGTTACGGGAGGCGCGTTACTCTTCGGGCTGACTTCGCTCTTTCTTCCAAAGGAGAAGGTGCAGAAACGCGACCTGTTCAAGTTTGTTGGTGCTGCGCTCCTTGGCTTGGTGACCAACCAATGTTGCTATACCATTGGGCTGAGCTTCACCTCGCCCATCAACTCCAGCATCGTCACTACATCGATGCCTATCTTTGCCATGCTGCTGGCTGCGCTCATTCTCCACGAGCCCATTACGGGCAAGAAGGCGCTGGGGGTGGGTATCGGCTGTACAGGAGCGGTGATTTTGATTACCACGAGTGCTGTAGCGGCCAACAGCCGTGTTGGTGACTTACGGGGTGACCTGCTCTGTCTGACAGCTCAATTTTCGTTTGCCCTTTACCTGGCCCTCTTCAGCCCGCTGGTCAAGCGCTATTCTGTGTTTACGGTCAACAAATGGATGTTCCTGTTCGCCAGTCTGCTGATTCTGCCCTTTACCTGGAGTCATGTAGCGGCCATTGATTTGGCAAGTGTGCCGGCTTCCACCTGGTGGGAAACCGCCTTTGTGGTATTTTTTGGTACGTACATTAGCTATATCTTGATGATGATAGGGCAGCATACGTTACGTCCTACTGTGGTGAGTATCTACAATTACGTGCAGCCATTAGTCTCCGTCAGCGTCAGTATCCTCACTGGTATCGGCGTTTTCAAGCCCAGTCAGGGGTTGGCCGTGCTGCTGGTCTGCCTTGGCGTATGGCTTGTCACCAAGTCGCGTTCGCGGGCTGATATGGAGCGAGCAATAGCCAAAGATAAGCAAAGGGCACACTCCAAATAGAGATCAAGTCAAACCTTAAATGTAACCATGATATGAAGAGATTAACCGCTATCCCCCTTGCCTTGTTGGCCGCACAGGCCGCCTGGACACAAGAACGTCCCAATATCGTCGTCTTCTTAGTGGACGACATGGGACTCATGGACACCTCGCTCCCCTTCCTCTGCAATGAGAAGGGCGAGGCCGTCAGATACCCATTGAATGATTGGTATCACACCCCCAACATGGAGCGCATGGCCCGTCAGGGTATCCGCTTCTCTACCTTCTATGCCCAAAGTGTCAGCTCTCCCTCGCGTACCTCTCTCCTTACGGGACAGAATGCCGCACGCCACCGTACCACCAACTGGATTAATTCAGAGAGCAACAACCGCGATACGTATGGCCCTCCAGCCTGGAATTGGAAGGGCATCTCCAGCACGACGCCCACGCTGCCCCGCATGTTGCAACAGGCTGGGTACAAGACGATACAGGTGGGAAAAGCCCACTTCTCACCCATAGGCGGCGAAACTGAGAACCCGATCCATGCGGGATTCGACGTCAGCATAGCCGGCTCGTCCATCGGCCAACCGGGAAGCTACTATGGTGAACATGGTTACGGACACATCAAGGGGAATAAGAGTCGTGCTGTGCCGGGGCTGCAGAGATACCACGGCACCAACACCTTCCTGAGTGATGCACTCACCTTCGAAGCCATTGAGCAGATGGAACTGGCTGTGGCGGAGAAGAAGCCCTTCTTCCTCTACTTGAGCCACTATGCCGTGCATCAACCTTTCGAAACCGACCGCCGCTTCATCGACCGCTACCTGCCGAGCAACATGCCGGCACAGGCCAAGGCCTTTGCCACCCTGATTGAGGGAATGGATAAGTCGCTTGGCGACGTGATGGACTACCTGGAGCAGAAGGGCATCGCGGAGAATACGTTGATTCTCTTCCTGGGCGATAACGGCTCGGATGCTCCGTTGGGTGACGAAAAGGGATATACCTCGTCGGCCCCCTTACGCGGAAAGAAGGGAGCGGAGTATGAGGGAGGCATGAGGGTGCCTTTCATTGCCTGCTGGGGCAAGCCCGATGGAAGGAACAGGTGGCAGAAGCAACTGCCCATACAGGCTGGCGGTGTTCAGCAGCAACTGGGTACCGTGATGGACCTCTATCCTACGGTGGCTGCCCTGGCTGGAGCCAAGCTGCCCAAGAACTACACCCTTGATGGTTACGACCTAAGCGTCCAGCTTACGGGGAGTCGCAACGTGCAACGTCCCGAGCGCTTCTTGATGCACTTCCCTCATCAGCACCGAGGCAGCTACTTCACCACCTATCGCGACGGGGATTGGAAGCTGATTTACTACTACAACCCCGAAAATCCCCAATGGCCTGCATGCGAGCTCTATAACCTCAAGAAAGACCCCATTGAGATACACAATTTGGCTACCGAGAAGCCTGAAAAGCTTCAGGAGATGCTCCAGGCCATGGCCCGCGAGCTGGATGCTGAGGGGGCACTCTTCCCCATCGATAAGGATGGAAACGAACTGCGTGTCAGAACAGAGTAGTTGAGCGTTTATTTCACCTGGGTCTGCTGCTTGTAGAGGAAATGGCTGGCTGAGCCGTGCTCTGCTTCGTAGTCCATGCGTTCGGAGCGAATCTGTATCTCAATCCAGTTACAGTCGGGGCCCATGACCGTAAGTTGTAGCGCTTGATAGCCCGATGGCTTAGGGTGAGTAATCCAGTCGCGGATGCGGTCGGGGTGAATGCGGTAGAGTGTACTGATGACCGTATAGATACGCCAGCAATAGAGCTTTTCGGCATCCATCTGACTGAGTGTCTGGTTCTTCACCTCGGATACACCTGGAGCTGTATCTACGATGTTAGGCAAGGCGATGGGGGTAATCTTCTCACCGGTCTTATAGACGATGCGGGTGGCAAAGAGGTCGTAAACATCATCAAACTCCCTGTGAGCTATCCGCATCTTGCGCCAGATGCTGTAGATGGACTTCATGCGGTACTTGAAGGTGTATTCGATGCCCAGGTCCTGGAGCAGGGAGTGGATGGGGAGGGCAAAAGTCATGAATACATTCTCGCACATCGCCTCCGACTCTATCAGCAGCCGTTTCAATTCTTTATAGTCATCAGGGTAGCCCAGCTCTACGGCCAGGTCGAGTATCTCGTGCTGTTCATGGCTCATGCCCAGTAGCTCGGCCTGTGGACCCCATTGCTCCATTGCGGCATCACAGGTGGGCAGTGCTTCTTTGGCATCAATGCCCTTTGCTTTCATCGTTCGCAGGAGAGCGAGGTGGGCAACCACCTCGTCCTGCTGTTGTATCCATTCTGATTCTGTCATAAGATGCGATTGGTCTATTGTTAGTTTTCTATTCTTTTTTTTAATCTGCAGCTGCTGGTGGCTTGAACTTTATCTTACCCGCTTTCTCAGCGTCAACAGATTCTTGCCCTCTACGCGTTGGTATGCTACGGAGTCCATTAATCGACGAACAAGGAAGATACCCAGTCCACCTATGGGGCGCTCTTCGGCCGTGAGTGTGGTATCGGCTTCGGCAACTTCTGTGGGATCGAAAGGCTGGCCGCTGTCTTCGATAGTCAGCGCCAGGTCGTGTTGCTCCAGTGCTGCAGTCACCAGGAACGTATGCTTCTCCCCAGGGGGATAGGCGTACATGATGACGTTGGTGGCACACTCTTCGAGTGCCAGCTGGAGGTTGAATACCACTTCTGGCGCGATATTCCACTCCTCGCCAAAAGCTTTGGTGAAGGAAGTGAGTCTTACGAGTTCATCTATCCGGTTCTCTAAGATGATTTGCTTTTTCATCTTTATGCTATTCGTGCTGTTTTCGCAGGTTATGCAAACTTAAAGAGACTGAGGAATCCTGTCAGGGTGAAAACCTGTTTCACCTCGTTGTTCATGCCCATGATGGTGATGTCGCCATGGGCGGCGATAGTGGCTTTGCGCAGGGTGAGGAAGAGGCGCAGACCCGATGAGGAGATAAACTCCAGCTGGCTGCAGTCCAGCAGAATATGTTTATCGGCGCGATCAATTAAGGGTTGCATATCCGTAGCAAACTGTGCAGAGGCTGCTGTGTCTAAGCGGCCAATCAAGATGCCTTTAACTTCGGCACCGTGGTCTATGATTTCGAGTTTCATTTGAGTAGGGTATTTTGATGTGTTAGGATTCTTTATAATGGATGGAGAGTATCGTGATGTCGTCTGACTGGGTGTAGCCATTGGCATGCAGGTGTACGCTGTTTAATATGTGCTCTACATCGAGTTGGGCACTCTGCTTCTTGCTGTTCATCTCCGTAAGCTCTTGTCGCAGTCGTTCTTCGCCATAGAGTTGGTGGTTGACGTTTTCAGCCTCGGTAATGCCGTCGGTATAGAGGATGAGGCGGAAGCCTGGTGCTATCTGCAGGGTCATCTCTTCGTATGGGAAGCCTTCCATCACCCCGATGGGGATGTTGGTGGGTGGCAATGTTATGAAATCCAGACTGTTAGTAGGGACAAGTTGTTTTATCTCTTGTCCCTCCTTCTGCTGCTTGCTTCCGGCTATACCGTTGGATAAGGGAACGTTGTGGCCGCAGTTGCAGAGCGTCAGCTTGCCGCTCTTCAAATCGAGTGTGCCGATGTACATGGTGACGAACATATTCTCATTGTTGTCTGCGGCGATGGATTGGTTGAGTGCTTCGGCTATCCGTGATGGTGAGTCTTCTCGGGCGATGATGCTGCGGTACAGCGTACGCGTGATGGCCATGAAGAGACTGGCCGGCACGCCCTTTCCACTCACGTCGCCAATGCAGAAGTGGAGCGTGTCCCCCTTTAAGGCAAAGTCGTAGAGGTCGCCACCCACATCCTTGGCGGGTATCAGGGTGGCATATACGTCGATGTCATCGCGGTCGGGATAGGCGGGGAAGACCTTCTTGACCATGGCCATCTGGATGTTGTGGGCCATAGAGAGTTCTCGCTCGATGCCAGCTTTGTGCTCCACCACCTTGCGGATTTTGCCAAAGAGGAAGCCAGAAGCACAGACCAGCAGGAAAACGCCGGCAAGGCAGATGTAGAACATTTGTTGGGCTATCTCGCGGCTCTCTTTGAAGATGTCTGACTTGAGGATGGAGAGGGCTACTGTCCAGTCGGTTTGGCGGATGGGTGCATAGAACATGATTCCTTCAAAGCGGGTGTTCTCGGCGTAGGTATCGTAGCCTTGGATTTTGTTTCTCATCCGGATGGCGATACTTTCGTTCTCCTGATAGCCGTTGCTCTGAGCTATTTGGGAGACTGCATCAGCCAGCGAGGTCATGATGAGGCTATGGTCTGGGTGGGCAATGAAGTCCAGGTCTTTGTCGAGCACCATGCATTCGGAGTGATTGTAGGGATGTATCTCCTGCACCAGCTGCTCCGTGAACTGGTCGAGCTCCATATCCACGGCAATGACACCGATGGGTTGTTCGTGGTCATCAATCAGCGGGATGCAATAGCAGGCTATGAGGGCTTCCTTCACATCGCGGAAGGGCTTGCACCAGAAGGGGGCCTTTTGACGCATGGGGGTGACGTACCATTCTGATTGTCGGTAGGTACGGCCCACATCAAGCAGGTTAAATCGTTCGGTGACTCCCTCTACGCGTCGTACGTAAGGAGCGAATCCCTCATCGTGCCCGGGTATGATTCCGGGTTCATAACCGATAGCGATGCCCCAGATGACAGGGTTTGAGTTGACAAAGCGTTCCAGCAGGTCATAGATTTGGCTTTCTTTGCGGTAGCGGCGGATGCGGGTGGAACTGAGGTTCAGGGCGGTAGTCTCAATGGACGTCAGGTGACGTTCCACAACAGCCTGCGCCTTCTCTACATTCAGTTGGGCCAAACGGATAGAGCTTTCAAGTACTCGCTTGCTGGCATTCTGGTTGGAGATGGCAAATACAAGTCCCAGTACAACAATGCTGGCACCCATTACCAACATGCAGATGCGCAAGATAGGGTCTTGCAGAATTTTTAGGTTGCGTAGTGTGTGCATAAGGGTATGATTATAAGGGGAACAGGATGCAACAAATCAATATGTTAGCAGCGAGGATGATAAAGTTCATGGGCAATCCAATGCGTATGAAGTCGGTAAATCGGTAGCCTCCAGGTACATACACCATGAGGTGGGTGGGCGAGCCGATGGGGGTGGCAAAGCTGCTGGAACAGGAAATCATCAATCCCATGCAGAAAGTGAGGGGATTAGCTCCTAATGAGAGGGCTATCTTGATGGCTATGGGGGCCATGATGGCACCGCAGGCGGTATTTGAGATGAATTCAGTAAGGAATGTGCCCAACGTACAAACTAAAATGAAGGCCAGCAGGGCATTTGAACCACAGAGGTCAGTGGTATGGTCGGCCAGTAGTTGTGCCAGTCCGGTGGCATCAATGGCTTTTCCCAGTGTGATGGAGCAGGCAAACACCATCAGTACATCCCAGTTGATGGCTTTTTTGGCCTGCTTGATGTCGCAGCAGCGGGTGATAAGCATCAGCAGAGCGGCCATGAAGCAGCTGGTTAGCAGCGGCAGTACGTTGAGCGCAGAGAGCAGGACCATGCCCATCATGATGAGGGCAGCGTACAGGGTGCGGAAGCTGCTTTGTGCAGGTTGCTCTTCGTCCAGCTTATTGCAGGTCATGCCATAGCGTCGGCCCAGCATCAGCACCTCTTCACGCTGACCTGTAAAGATGAGTGTGTCACCTCCCATAAGGAATTCGTCGGGATCTATGCGGTTCACTACTTCGCCATCAAAGCGTACGATGCCAATCAGTTCGCAAGCCTTACAATCCTCCAACAGGTGGATGTCGGCCAGGGTCTGTCCTGGTAGGGGCGTATCAGGTAGTATGTGCAGTTCTGTTGTTGCGGTATGCAGGGCATTGAGCTCCTCTTCGGGCGACTTACGCACTGGCAGTAGTTTCTGCATGGCGATGATGCTCCCTACGCCAACCAATAGACAAAACAGGCCTGGCAGGGTGGTGGAGAAGATGCCTAACACTTCGCCCGAGGTCTCGGAATAGAAACCTGAGATAATCAGGTTAGGGGCAGTACCGATGAGTGTACATACTCCACCCATGCCGGCGGCATAACTCAAGGGAATCAATAGCTTGGAGGGGGCGATACCCAGTTTCTTGGCCCACATCTTCACTACGTTGATAAACAGAGCCACTACGGTGGTGTTGGTGAGAAAGGCTGAAAGGGCAGCGACAGGCAGCATCAATCGTACGATGGCTTTCCAGTAAGAATGGGGTGTACCCAGCAGATGTTTTACAATCCAATGCAGCACGCCCGAAGCCTCAAGTCCAGCCACTACGATATAGAGTGTACCCACTACAACGACTGTGGTAGATGAAAACCCTTTAAGCGCCTCGGCGGCTGGCAAACAACCGAAGATGATGAGCAGAGCCATCACGGAAAGAAAGACCATATCGGCTGGCAGACGGGTCTTCATTAAGGTGATGAACATACCCACCACAAGCACAATTGTCATCCACGCTTGCCAGTTTAATCCTAAAAAAAGCAGTTCTGTATTCATCTGTAATTATCTGTAACCAACTATTAATATAGTATGTAATATTCAGATTTTCAGTTCTTTAGATATTTCCAGAGCACATCACGAGGCCCATAAGAAGCTGAATCATACTAAAAAAACGGTTGCAAGTTAGGTAATATTTGCTTTTGTTGCAAGAAAAAGGGAGAAAAATGTGCTAAAATGTTTCTACAGGCTGGCTCAAGGATAATTCGCAGAAAAATAGCACTCATCTTGCGGCATGTTACGGAGAAAAACACTATTTTTGCGGCATGAGAATGAAGATTTTGAATCAGAAGCAATGGAAATCAAGGCTGCGCCGACTGCTTGGAGTGGCCTTGACGGGTGGCATACTCTATTCGTGTGCCAGCGTAGGGCGTATTGAAGGGGGAGCATACGATGAGACGCCGCCACTCTTCATTAAGGGTACACCGGCGCCTGGGGCACTCCATACGCAGAAGAAAAAGGTGGTGCTGGAGTTTGACGAGTTTATCAAGCTGGACAAACCGTCGGAAAAGATTGTCATCTCTCCGCCGCAGGTGCAGCAACCCGAAGTGAAGAGCAACGGCAAGAAGGTCATCATTACCCTGCAGGATACGCTCAAGGCCCATACCACCTATACCATCGACTTTGGCGATGCCATTCAGGACAACAACGAGGGCAATCCGCTGGAGAATTTCTTCTATACCTTCTCTACTGGTGAGCAACTCGACTCGATGGCGGTGGCAGGTACGGTACTCAACGCAAAGGACCTGGAGCCGGTGAAAGGTATGCTCGTGGGATTGCATAGCTGTCTGGCCGACTCGGTCTTTACCACTGTGCCCTTCGACCGCGTGGGGCGTACTGACAGCCGTGGCCACTTCTCCATTCGGGGAGTAGCGCCGGGTAAGTACCGCATCTATGCCCTGCAGGATGCCGACCAGAACATCTTCTACTCCCAGCCAGCGGAGGCCATTGCCTTTCAGGACTCGCTCATCATCCCCTCGATGGAGGAGCGCGAACGGATGGATACCACCTGGGTTGATTCACTGACCATAGATACCATCGTGCGGCGCTGCTATACCTACTATCTGCCCGATGATATCCTGCTGCGTTGCTTCAAGGAGACACCTCCCTACAGCCGCCGTCTGCTGAAGAGTGAACGTCCTACACCCAAGACGTTCTCGCTCTACTTTAATGCACCTACCGATACGCTCCCCTTACTGCGTGGACTTAATTTTGCTGCTGACAATGCTTTTGTCATCGAGACTCCAACGGGTCGCATAGACACCCTGCAGTACTGGATTCGCGACTCGCTGGTCTATCAGCTCGACACCCTGCAGATGGCCCTTTCCTATTATTATACTGACACCCTTCAGCAGCTGGTGAACCGTACGGACACGCTTCGACTGGTATCCAAACAGCGTCCGAAGAGCGAGAAAGAGTTGGAGAAGGAGCGCAAAGAGAAGGAGAAAGAGCGTGAACGCCGGCGCAAACGGGGCGAGCCCGAGGAGGATCCCATCCAGTTCCTCAATCTCGACCTCTATGCCCCTTCGTCGCTCGATATTTTCGACTACCTCACCTTCTCCTTCAAGGAGCCTATTGCTCGGTTTGATACAGCAGCCGTCCACCTGCGTCACAAAGTAGATACGCTCTGGGTGGATATGCCATTTGATTTTCAGCAGGACTCACTCGACGTGAAGCGCTATAACCTCTTTGCCGACTGGACTCCGGGAGAAAGTTACAGCATCGAGGTGGACAGCATGGCGGTACATGGTCTCTATGGACTCTTTACGGACAAAGTGAAGCGCGAGTTCAAGGCCAAGACGCTGGAAGAGTATGGACAGATTTTCTTTAACGTCACTGGGGCCGATACACCAGCTTTTGTCGAACTGCTTGATGCCTCGGATAAGGTGTTGCGCACGGTGAATGTGGTGGATGGACGAGCTGACTTCTACTACCTGCCACCAGGTAAATATGGCGCGCGCCTCATCAACGACAGCAACGGTAACGGCATGTGGGACACCGGCAAATACAGCGACCATCTGCAACCCGAAACGGTCTGCTACTATCCCATGATTCTGGAGCTGAAGGCCAACTTCGACTTGACGCAAGACTGGAACGTAAACGAACGGAAGCCTGACCGCCAGAAGCCGGAAGAGATGAAGAAGCAGAAACCCGACGAGGACCGTAAGAAGAAGGAACGCGAACAGCGCAACAAGAACCGCAACGGCTCCGCTAACTCTTCGCGCAACACGGGACGGGGATATAGTTATTAGTGATTAGTGTTTAGTGATTAGTGATTCGTGGCGAATGATACGTAGGATAGTTCTCTCGGTTCTCCTTTGCTGTGCTGTGGCCTTGCCGCAGGGGGCTTGGGCGCAATGTCAGGCCATCAATGAGGCTTTTCAGAGTGGTGAGCAGGTGGTGTATGACCTCTATTTCAATTGGAAATTCATCTGGAAAAAGGTGGGTATAGCGAGTCTTACCACCAACGCTACGAAGTATGAAGGCAAGCAGGCTTTCCGCTATAGCTTGACCAGCGTGAGCAGCAAGCAATGCGACTTCTTCTTCAAGATGCGCGACACCTTGACCTGCTTTACCACCGATCTGCTTGAACCGCTCTACTTCCGCAAGGCGGCCGAGGAGGGTAAACGATATACCGTGGATGAGGCTTGGTTCAGCTACCAGGATGGAATCTCTAAAGTGCGTCAACGCCGCACGTGGATCAATCCGCAGCGCGAAACGCAGGAGATGGAGTACAGCGATAACCGCTGTATCTTCGATATGCTCAGCATCTTGGCTCAGGCACGCTCTTACCATGCAGAGGATTACCAGGTGGGTGATAAGATCCATTTCCCTATGGCTACAGGCCGTAAGGTAGAGCAACAGACGCTCATCTACCGTGGCATGAAGAACGTCAAGGCCAATAACGATACCACCTACCGCTGCCTGGTCTTCTCCTTCGTGGAGTGCGATAAGAAGCAGAAAGAGCAGGAGGTCATCACCTTCTACATTAGCGATGACCGCAACCACCTGCCCATCCGCCTCGATCTCTACCTCAATTTCGGCTGTGCCAAAGCCTTCTTCAAGCGCGTCAAGGGCAACCGCTATCCCCTAACCTCTGTCGTAGCTGAATAGCTACCACAGCGTAAGAGTAGGTAGTCCTAATGCAAATTTGTTGAATAGCCTCTCATTTTAGTATGGGCGGAAAATATTCCGCCCATACAGTATTGGGAAGAAACTCTCCTGCCCTAACGATGCAGGTTCATCAGCAGAATGAGATACCAATACAGAAGCTACGTTATTCTTTGATGAACAAGAACTGTAGATAAAAAAACTCCCCAACCGGATGGTCTGGCGGGGAGTTTTCATCTTTGTGATATCAATCAAATGTAGAAAGGACTGATTTAGTCAGCCAGCTTGGCCTTGATGAAGTCGCGGTTCAAGCGGGCGATGTTGCTGATGGATACGTTCTTCGGGCACTCGGCTTCGCAAGCACGGGTGTTGGTGCAGTTACCGAATCCCAGTTCGTCCATCTTGCTCAGCATAGCCTTCGCACGACGCAATGCCTCGGGCTTGCCTTGTGGCAACAGATTGAGCTGGCTTACCTTGGCTGATACGAACAGCATGGCTGAGCCGTTCTTACAAGCAGCTACGCAGGCACCACAACCGATGCAGCTGGCTGCATCCATGGCCTCGTCGGCAATAGGCTTCGGAATCAGGATGGCGTTAGCATCCTGTGGAGCACCTGTACGAACTGTTACGTAACCACCAGCCTGCATGATCTTATCGTATGCTGTACGGTCAACCATCAAGTCCTTGATAACGGGGAAACCAGCTGAACGCCAAGGCTCTACCGTAATCACGTCGCCATCCTTGAAGCGGCGCATATAGATCTGGCAGGTCGTAGCACCCGTGGCAGGGCCGTGGGGATGACCATTGATATAGAGTGAGCACATACCGCAGATACCTTCGCGGCAGTCGTGGTCGAACACCACGGGCTCCTTACCCGAGCTGATGAGCTGCTCGTTGAGGATGTCCAGCATTTCGAGGAAAGAGGTATCACCAGGGATATCCTTCATTTGGTAGGTTTCAAAAGCGCCTTTGGCCTTAGGACCAGCCTGACGCCACACTTTGAGTGTGAAAGATATATTTTTGTCCATAGATTCAATTGACTAATTACTTAACAACTTATGATTTGTAGTTTCTGGTTTGTACCTTGATGGCTTCGTAAACCAGCGGTTCCTTGAGCAGTACGGGAGCCTTTTCGTCGCTGCCTTGGTATTCCCAGCAAGCCACGTAGAAGTAGTTCTCGTCGTCGCGCTTGGCTTCGCCCTCTTCCGTCTGATACTCTTCGCGGAAGTGACCGCCACAAGACTCATTGCGGTTGAGTGCGTCGTAGGCAATCAGTTCACCCATGGTGATGAAGTCCTGCAGACGGATGGCCTTGTCAAGCTCTACGTTCATGCCTTCCTTCGAACCGGGGATGAAGAGGTTGGTTTCGAACTCCTTGCGAATCTCTTTCAGCTTGGCCAAACCGGTCTTCAAGCCAGCTTCGGTACGACCCATACCCATGTATTCCCACATAATGTGACCCAGTTCCTTATGGATAGAGTCAACGGACTTCTTACCCTTGATGTTCATCAGGTGGTCAATCTTATCCTGGATAGCCTTTTCAGCAGCAGCAAACTCAGGCAGGTCGGTAGAGAAGCGAGGTACGGTGATCTGGTCAGCCAGGTAGTTCTGGATGGTGTACGGCAGTACGAAGTAGCCATCGGCCAGACCCTGCATCAGGGCCGATGCACCCAGACGGTTGGCACCATGGTCAGAGAAGTTGCACTCGCCGATGGCGAACAGACCCTTGATAGAGGTCATCAGTTCGTAGTCCACCCAGATACCACCCATGGTGTAGTGGATGGCGGGATAGATCATCATCGGGTTGTCGTAGGGGCTGACGTCGGTAATCTCCTCGTACATGTCGAAGAGGTTGCCATAGCG
>CAMCUZ010000002.1 GCA_945879145.1 uncultured Mediterranea sp. | reverse complement strand
TGGAATTAGAGTTTGATTAGAGTTTGATTAGAGAATGATTAGAGTTTGATTAGAGGTACGTACGAGCAGCCTAAGCGTAGCAAAAAACAAATCGTCAAGATACCTTACTCAATCCCTGATTTCTTATCCCGAAACCTTCTTTTCTTCAAACAGACGTTAATCATATCAATATGAAATCCCCCACCAGTTGCTCCTATTTAGCAAAATGCCAAAAGAACTTAAATTTGGGGCACTAAGATTATATTTTTCCCATTGCCGATCGGTTGCCGTTTGCTTTCAAAAAACAAGCATCCGCACAAAAAAAACTACAATTTCAACGAAAATAGAAAAATATTCCTTATATTTGTTGCCGATCTTCATACTAATACTACAAAATTACATGATTCGCTTGATTCTACTGACTGACTACACAGAGAGTTTTTCCTACAATCTGCTGAAAGGGATACTCGCCTATTCGCGCCACGGAAAGCCGTGGGTAATCTGCCGTATGCCCCACACTTACAAACAGGCTCAAGGTATGGAGGGCGTGCTACGCTGGGCCAAGGCGTGGGAAGCTGATGCCGTGGTAGGACGTTTTGACAACAGAGATAATGTGGGACTACTCAAAGACAATGGTCTGATTGTACTTGCTCAGGACTACAAGAACCGGTTCAGCGAAATCCCCAACATTACGGGTAATCACCTGAAAGCAGGACACATGGCAGCAGAGTTCTTCATCCGCAAAGGATTTCAGCACTTTGCCTTCTATGGCTACCATGATGCCGTCTGGTCGTTGGAACGATGTGAAGGTTTCAGGCAAGGACTGGCTGAGCATGGGCTGGAGCAGAATCTATCAGTCTATCAGCGGCAATCGGTGGATGATGTATGGTTTGATGAAGCTCCTCCCCTGCTGGCCTGGCTCAAATCGCTCCACTACCCCACCGCACTCATGGCCTGCGACGACAACCAAGGCAATCGCATCACGGAAATCTGCAAGGTTTATAACCTGCGAGTGCCTGAACAAATTTCTATATTAGGCGTAGATAACGACAAAATTGTCTGCAACATCAGCGACCCTCCCCTCTCCAGCATCAGCCAAAACATCGAAAAGGGTGGCTATGAAGCGGCTGCCCTGATAGAGCGCCTTTATAATAAGGAGGAGACAAACCCACAGGACATTGTCATCGAGCCGATGAATATCGTCAACCGCCTCTCCACCGACTACTACCCTACCTCCGACCCTCACATCCTTACGGTGCTGAACTACATCCACCGCAATCTCTCCAAACCCCTGAACGTGGAGGACCTGGTGGCACTGGTTCCCTTGTCGCGCCGACTGCTGGAGATCCGTTTCCGCCAAGCTACACGTCAATCCATTCACCAATACATCTCCACCCTGCGCATGGAGCGCTTTGCCCAGTTGCTGCAGGCCACCTCCGACCCCGTAAGCGATGTAGCAACCCAGGTGGGCATTGACAACATCAAGAACCTCTCCCGCCAGTTCAAATTGGCCAAAGGATGCACCCCACAAGAATATCGGAAACTCTTCAATCAGCAGCAGAACCTCCATGAGAATCCTGAAGAGGAACTCACCATGGAGTGAGTGAACCTAAGGATGTAAGCCCGACACGTTTTTCGCAAAATGAGGAAAGGTTTGCGCAAATAAGACTATCATTAGCGAAATTATCATCTACTTTTGCAAAAAAATCAACGCATAAAGTAAAAACACATGAACGAAAAGCCCCATCTGACCCTCTTTCTGGCCTGCCTACTCCTCTGCTGTGGGCTGGTACCTGCCCTGCAGGCCCAAGAGAGCCACTTCCCTGCAGACTCACCACGGGCTGATAAAGCCAACTGGATGGGGCAACTGGCAGACACCATGGCTTCGAGCCATATTGTCCTACCAGGCACACACGACAGCGGAGCACAACATGGCGGTAGGCTGCTACAAACACAAACCACTACGATATCCGCACAGCTGGAGGCCGGAGTACGTGCCTTCGACATCCGTCTGCGCGAACACAAGGGGCAGCTGGGCCTCTACCACAGCCACGCTTTCCAGCGTGTCTATTGGGAGAGCGACGTACTGCCTACCTTGATTGACTTCCTCAAGAGTCACCCCTCTGAATGGCTGGTGGTCTCGCTGAAGCGCGAAGGAGGTGAAGCAGCCGACTACCGCCAACTGCTCAGCCAAAGCCTCAGCAGCGAGACCTACGCCCCCTACTTTCTCTTTAACTGGACAGCGAACTGTACCCTGGCCGAATGCCGCGGGCGCATCCTCTTCCTGCACCGCGACGAGGTGATGGAGCGCTATCCAGGCGTACGATGCGAGGGGTGGGCCGACAATGCCACCTGCCTCCTCACTCTGCGCACAGCTCAGGGCGATGCCACGCAGGTGCTGCTGCAGGACGAGTACCAGTACAAGTCAGCAAGCGAGTCCCCCAAGAAGCTGGAAGCCATCCTCAGCAGTCTGCGACAGATGCACCAGCCTGAGAAGGCGGCAACCTACTGTAGCGGCATCTCGTTCGTGAGCGCTACGGCCTATCCCTACGCCACACCGAAGCAATTTGCCAAACGGCTGAACAGCGCTGTGGCAGAACAGATTGCCTCAGAAGGACTTACTCCGAGAGGCGTGCTCTTCATCGACTTCATTGACTATCCCGAGGGCAAGCAACTTGTAGAGCAACTGATCCGCTCCAACTTTCGCTGAAACGAGGCGATTTTTTCGCAAATTGAAGACTATTTTGCGCAAAATGGGAGCGGTAAACAAACACTATCGGCTAACTTTGCAAAACAAAAGATAACAACTTTAAACAGTAATGACCATGAGATTATCAATTGATTTAGGTGGAACCAATCTGCGCATAGCCCTGGTGGACAACGGCGTCTGCCTCAACAAGAAATCTGTACCTTGTAAAGCCACTGAGGATGCCGAAGTGGTCATTGCGCAACTCGCGCAACTCATCCAGGAGATGATGCTCCCCGAAGTAGATGGCATCGGTATCGGTGTACCCTCTATCGTGGACTCCACACGCGGAATAATATATAATGTAGCCAACATCCCTTCCTGGAAAGAGGTGCATCTCAAGGAGATTCTGGAGAAAGAGTTTAACGTGGCCGTGGCGATAAACAACGACTGCAACTGCTTCACCCTGGGCGTGAGTCTCTATGGCGAAGGGCGCAACTATGCCGACCTGGTAGGCATCACACTCGGTACCGGCGTGGGAGCAGGCATCATGGTGGACCGTCACCTCTACTGCGGGCGTTATGCCGGAGCAGGCGAGATAGGACTCCTACCCTACCTGGACTCCGACTTTGAGCACTACTGCAGCAGTCCCTTCTTCAGCCGCCACCATACTACAGGCGCTGAGCTGGCCGACCGGGCCATCAAGGGCGAGCCAGAGGCCATAGCCCTTTGGGACGAGTTTGGTCATCACCTGGGACAACTGATGAAGGCCGTTCTCGTGACCTACTCCCCTCAGGCCATCATCCTGGGTGGAGGCATTGCAACTGCATTCCCCCTCTTTGAGGAGGCCATGCGGAAAGCCATGAGCGACTTTCCCTATACACATATAGTAAATAAGGTAAAAGTACTCCCCTCGCTCCTGCAAGAGGCCAACCTGCTGGGAGCGTCGGCCCTGCTCAAATAGCCTTCAAATGGCGTTCGAAGGCCATTCGAAGGAGTGTAAGAAAAAAGACTGCATTTTGTCATAACCATGAAATTCTGTTGACTGACCTTTGTGGCAGAATCTATATTCTATTTATAAACTTAAAATCTTTAGTGTATGAGACAAGTAAATCTTAAAGTCTGGCGGACAATGCTTACCGTGTTGTTTGGCCTGCTCTTGTCGGTGAATGCGTTTGCACAGCAACTCACCGTCAAGGGTGTAGTAAAAGACCAGACAGGTGAACCTATCATCGGCGCTAACGTGCTGGTGAAGGGGACAACCAACGGAATGATTACCAACATCGACGGTGAATTTACATTGAGTGCCTCTAAGGGTGATGTGATTCAGGTAAGTTTCGTAGGTTATACCTCGCAGGAACTGCCTGTTACGGACAGCAAGCCCATGGTCATTGTATTAAAGGAAGACACCGAGTTGCTCCAAGAGGTTGTGGTACTGGGTTATGGTGCCAACACACGCAAGCAAGACCTGTCAGCCTCAGTCGGCGTGGTAAGCAATACCGAAGAGCTGGCTGCACGCCCCGTGACCAGCACGGAGGGCATGCTGCAGGGACAGATTGCCGGTGTAACTATTCAAGCTGATGGTGGTGACCCCACTTCCGCTCCCAACATCGTCATTCGCGGTCAAGGTTCACAGAATGGCGACAACGTGCTCTGGGTAGTTGACGGTGTGCCCGGTGCACCCATCTCGTCGATGAACGACATTGAGAGCATCGTTGTACTGAAGGACGCTGCTTCGGCTGCTATCTATGGTGCACAGTCGGGTGCCGGTGGTGTCGTATTGGTTACCACCAAGAAGGCCAAGGATGGTGCTCCCTCACTGAGCTACGACGGTACGTTCGGTATCCGTCAGGCCACCAACCTGATTGAACCGCTCAACGCAGAGCAGCAGGTGGAGATGCGTAAGCTGTCGCACGCCAACGCTGGCCTCTCCTTGCCCACGGCTTGGGATGTGACCAAGAACCCCTGGGTAGGTACGACCCGTACCGACTGGATGGATGCCATCTTCCGCTCAGCCTTCTACCAGCGCCACAACGTAGCCCTGAACGTAGGTACAGAGAACTTCAAGAGCCGCATATCGTTTGCATACGACAACGACCAGGGTGTGCTCATCAATACTTATAAAAAGAACCTCACCCTGCGCTACAACGGCGAGATGAAGCTCAACAAGTGGGTGACCATCACCGAAGACCTGGTATGGCAGAACACGGACAGTCGCTCGAAGGATACTGAAAACGACGGCTACACCGGTCCTATTCTTTCAGCTATCTATATGCCAGCCAGTGCCACCATCTACAACCCGCTCGATGGCACATACGGTGGTACAACCACTGAAGATCCGGCCTACATCGCCCAGTATGGTTCCAACTTTGCGGATGCCCATGGTGATGCCGTGAACCCCGTGCGTCTGCTGGAGGCCGAGAATCTCTACAACAAGACTTCGGACATCTGGACCACCACCAGCCTGCAAATTGGCAACATCCTGCCGGGCTTGAAGTTCGTGAGCCGCTTCACCTACAACGTGAACAGCAACCACTACAAGAAGTTCAACCCCATTCGCGATGAGGTGGGTAAGCCCCAACTCAACAACAGCCTCATCAACTCCACCTACCGCAGCGACCGCTGGAAGACGGAGAACACGCTGACCTACGACAACACCTTTGGTGAACACACCGTAGGCGCCCTCTTCTCTACTACAGCCGACCACTTCCAGACACGTGGCCTGGAGGTAGATGGTAAGGACTTTGCCGACGAAGCGGCCTACCTGCAGTACCTGAACTATGCCGGCTCTGTATCGGCTTACGACTACCTGACCGGTCCCGATGCCAACGTATCACTGATTGCCCGTCTGGCCTACTCGTACAACGACCGCTACTTCCTCACCGCCTCTTGGCGCCGCGACTATGCCGGCCGTCTGCCCAAAGAGAACAACTACGGCGACTTCCCCGCTGTGACGGTAGGTTGGAAAATCTCTAACGAAAAGTTCTTCAAGAAGAGCGACCTCATCAGCCTGCTGAAGATTCGTGCTTCATGGGGACGCGTAGGTAACCTTGGTTCTATCGGTTACAACTACAAATCGGCTGTGCTGAGCAAGGGCAACTGGTCTGAGCAGGCCCAGTATGGTCCCGAAGGCAACAAGACCTGGGGTAACTTCGTCTATAACTCCGTAGCCCTCAACAAGGACCTGACTTGGGAGACCTCTGAGCAGACCGACCTGGGTATCGACCTCGAGATGTTCAAGGAGCGTCTGTCACTGTCAGTGGACTACTTCGAGAAGCGTACGTTCAACCTGATTCAGATGCAGACCATGGATTGGCCCAGCACCATCGGTATCGACGCCATGCTCGTCAACCAGGGTGAGGTGCGCAACCGCGGTCTGGAAGTTCAACTGGGCTGGAAAGACAAGCTCAACAAGGACTTCGGCTACTTCGTAACCGGCAACTTCGCTTGGTTGAAGAACTGGGTATCGGATATCGGCGTGAAGAATGCCGATGGTACGCCCGGTGTATGGACCAACAGCAAGGTGTTCCGCGGCATTCCGTACATGATTCAGACTGCCGAAGGCGAACCGCTCAACTCCTTCTATCTGATCCAGACCGACGGCATCTTCCAGAGCGATGAAGAGGCTGCCAAGTATGTGGATAAGAACGGCAACCGCATCCAGCCCAATGCACAGGCCGGTGACCTGAAGTTCGTGGACCAGAACGAAGACGGTAAGATTACCGACGAGGACCGTATCTACATGGGCAACGCCATGCCGACCACGACCTTCGCCCTGACCTTCGGCCTGAACTGGAAGAAGCTCTCCTTCAGCGCCATGCTGCAAGGCGTAGGCGGTGCACAAGCTGCCAACGTATCCAAGTACATGCTGCTGAGCGATGTAGAGGGTAACTTCAACCGCAGCAGCGAAATCCTCAACGCCTGGAGCCCCACCAACATGGGTTCGGATATCCCCCGTCTGTCGAAGACCGACAACAACGGTAACTTCTCTACCGCTTCCGACTGGTATCTGGAGAACACCTCGTACCTGCGTCTCAAGAACGTGACCCTGTCGTACGACCTGACCGATGTATTCCGTCGCATCAACCACATGAACGAGCGCAACAGCCGTCTCTCACTCTACCTCAGCGCTGAGAACCTGGCTACCATCACCGGCTACTCCGGTATGGACCCTGAATGCGGCGGTTGGGATGCTGGTAAGTATCCTGTATCGCGCGTCTTCTCACTGGGTGTGAAACTGACTTACTAACCAAATTAACCGAAGGAATAAGAATATGAAAAAGAATATATTGTTAGTTGCTTTGTCGGCTGGATTGCTGACAAGTGCATGCAGCGATTTTCTGGACGTGCAGCCTGAAGGAGATGCCACGACTACCACCTACTTCACGAGCGACCAGCAGGCCATTGATGCTGTGGATGCACTCTACGAACGTTTCCATCAAGAGGCGATCTATGGCCGCGAGCTCTTCTGGGAGCAGGGCGGTGCCTGCGACGTGGTATGGGGCAAAACCCGTAGCTATCCCACGCTGGCTACCTTGAAATACACGGGCGACGAGTCACCTATCCGCGGCGTGTTCGACCAATTGTACAAGCAGATGGCCCGTGCCAACTGGGTGATTAGCCAACTGCTGAACAAGCAGAAAGGTACCGAGCTGAGTGCCGTCGAAAAGCGCAGCTTGGGTGAAGCCTACTTTGTACGTGGCTGGGCTCACTTCCTGGTGGCCTATCGCTACGGTCTCGACAAGCAGGGTGTACCTTTCGTACGCTATGAGGACTTTGAAGGCGCCTACAACAACTCCATTCCTCCGCAGCAGAAATCGGTGATGGACAACTACCAGCTGATTATCGAGGATATGGATAACGCCATCGCCAACCTGCCCCGCTTCGAGGAGTATGATGCCGACAACCGTGGCCGTGCCCACAAGGCAGCTGCTGTAGCCTTCAAGGTGAAGACCTACGCTTATTGGGCTACTTGGGATGCTACGAAGTGGCAAAACGTGATCAGCTTGGTCAACGAATTGGAGAGCACCTACGGTCGCGGCTTGGCTGATGCCTACGCTGAGCTCTTCTCTTCGGACTTCGCCGACTTCTGGAACAAGGAGTATCTCTGGACAATTCCCGGCAATGGTGGTTCGACCGGTGGTGGCTCGGAATTCCCCGGTGTCATCCTTGAGAACAAAGGTTGGGGTAAATACAACGGCTGGGGACAGAACAAGCCCTCATACGACATCTACGAAGAGATGGCCAAGGACGGCGAAGGCAACGACCGCCTGCTGCGCTCCATCCTGGAGTATGGTCAAGAGTTTGAGTTTCTGGGTGAGACCCGCAAATTCTATTCAAGTTCTGATATCGAATCAGGCTTCATGATCAACAAGTACATGGATGCCTTCAAGCATGAGGATGCAGCTAACAACGGCTACATCAACACCAATGGTGACTGGCCCACGACCCGCGTCAACTTCCCCATCATCCGTTTTGCCGAGATGCTGCTCTTCCGTGCCGAGGCTTACCTGATGACCGGCCAGGCCGACAAGGCCACCATCGACCTCAACAACCTGCGCCGTCGCTCCAACCTGGCCGCTCTGCCCGGTACGGCTACCATGGCCGACCTCTACCACGAGCGTCGCTGCGAGCTGGCCTTCGAGTTCACCGACCACCTCTTCGACCTGAAGCGTTGGCACCGCAGCAGCGATGCTACCATCAAGGAGCTGGCCAAGAAGGAGCTGAATGCCCATCCACGTGCTCGCCACTACGCTGACCGTACAGACCCTGAATCAACCTTCACCGTGGGCGACTATGAGGACTATCCCGACAAAGCATCCTACGATGACCACCTCATGGTATTCCCCTACCCGAGCGTACAGATTACCAAGTCCAACGGTCAGTTGAAGCAGAACCCCGGATATTAATCCTGATATAAAAGAAAAAAAGATCATTGCCATTGGTCTTGCTCTGCAAGGTGGAGAAAATGGGCTTTCAAGCGAGAAATGTACCCACCTCCACTTGCAGAGCTTTATAAAATAGATTACTTTTGTCCGCATAATGAATCACCTTATCTACTATTCAATGAAAATGAAATCTTTTGCGCCGGTTTTTGCGGCTTTGCTCCTGTGCGCAGCTTGTAGCACAGAAGAGAAATCCTCCATCGACTATGTGAATCTCTTTGTAGGTACTGGATTCCATGGCCACACCTACCCTGGTGCGACGGTACCCTTTGGTGCCGTACAGCTGAGTCCCGATACCCGTAGAGGCAACTGGGATGCCTGTGCCGGCTACCACTACGACGACAGTACCCTGAAAGGCTTCTCCCACACCCACCTGAGTGGTACGGGTTGCCTCGATCTGGGCGATATACTGCTGCGTCCCACAACCCAAACCTTGATTCTCACTGCCGACAGCCTCTGTCCCGCTGCCCACTTCACGCACGCTGATGAGCAGGCCACGCCCGGCTACTACGCAGTAAAACTTAAAGATGAAGGCATTCAGGTGGAACTGACTGCCACCACGCATGTGGGTCTTCATCGCTACACCTTCCCCAAGAATAGCCTCAGACAGGTGATCGTCGATATGGCTCACCTGCTCGACAACGAATATATCTACGAAGCCACGATAAAGCGCACAGCCCCCAATGAACTGGAGGGAATGCGCTGCACCCGCGGATGGACCGACAACCAGTACGTCTATTTCGTAGCCCGCTTCTCTCAACCCATTGCGCAGATGGACACCGTGGCCAACCGCCAAGCCATCGTGAGCTTTGATAGGCAGAGCAATGAACCGCTCATCGTCAAGGTAGCCCTTTCGGTGGTGAGCTGTGACAACGCCCGTGCCAATATGGATGCCGAGACTTCCGACTTCGACTTTGACGCCGCCCATGCTGCTGCCCGCCAGGCTTGGAACCAGGCCTTAGGAAAAATGACCGTAGAGGGTGGCAGTCGCGAGGAGATGACCAACTTCTATACCGCCCTCTATCATGCCCAAGTGGTACCCAATCAGGTCAACGACGTAAACGGCGACTACCGCCGTCACGACATGCAGATAGCTCGTCTTGCGCAAGGCGATAAACGCTACTCCACCTTCTCACTGTGGGACACCTTCCGTGCCTGGCATCCGCTGATGACCCTCATTGATACCACGCTGGTCAACGAGATGGTGAACTCCCTGCTCGACATGTACGATGCCACGGGCGAACTGCCTATCTGGCCTTTGTCAGCTGGCGAGACGGGAACTATGATAGGCTACCACGCCGTATCGGTGATTGCCGATGCCTACTTGAAGGGGATCCGCGGATTCGATGCCCACAGGGCCCTGGAGGCCATGAAGGTGTCGAGCGACAAGAACAAGAAGGGTTCTGACCTCTACCTCAGCTTAGGCTATATCCCCTCCAACTACAAGCGTGAGTCCGTATCCTGCCTCCTGGAGTATGCCTACGACGACTGGTGCATTGCCCGCATGGCACAAGCCTTGGGCGAAGCGGAGACGGCCGAGCGCTACTATCAGCGAGCACAAAGTTACATCAACGTCTTCGACGGCAATACCCGCTTCTTCCGCGGCAAGCGGAGCGATGGCAACTGGGATGCGCCCTTCAACAGCTTTGAAGTGGGACGTGCCTACACCGAGGCTACGGCTTGGCAGTACCGCTTTTTCGTGCCCCACGATGTCAACGGCATGGTGCAGCTCTTTGGCGGACGCGAGGCCTTCATTGCTGCGGTTGACAGCATCTTCACCGTCGATTCACGGGTGGATGGTGAGCTGTCGGACATCACGGGCTTGATTGGCCAGTATGCCCACGGTAACGAGCCGAGCCACCACATCGCCTACCTTTACGACTATGTCGGTCAGCCCTGGAAGACGCAGGAGATGACGCGCCGTCTGCTCCGGGAGATGTATCAACCTACACCTGAGGGCATCTGCGGCAATGAAGACTGCGGACAGATGTCGGCTTGGTACCTGCTCTCCTCTCTGGGCCTTTACGCCGTCTGCCCCGGAAGCAACGAGATGGCTCTGACCACCCCGCTCTTCCCGAAGGCTACCATCCAGTTGGCCAACGGCAAGAGCCTCACGATTACGGCCAACAATCCTGCGCGCAACCACTACATCAGTCGCGTGGAGCTGAACGGACAGGAGATTACGCGCAACTTCATCACCTACGAGGAGCTGATGCAGGGTGGCCACCTCTCCTTTACGCTGAGCACCCAGCCCGACCTGAACCGCGGTACCGCCCCAGAGGCAGCCCCCTACTCCTATACCACCGAACAAGTGGTCTCCATCCCTTACGTCAATAAGGACCTCAATCTCTTCACCGAGCCACTAGAGGTAACCCTGGCATCGGCCACCGAAGGAGCCTGCATCTACTACACCCTGGATGGCAGCGAACCCACCGAAGCGAGCACTTCTTATACCACTCCGCTCACCATTGACCGCACGCTGCAGCTCAAGGCCAAAGCCTTCAAGGAGGGCTTCCGTCCAAGCCGCACGCTGACGATCCAAGCTACTAAAGCGGAGCTGAAACCGGCCAAGCAGGTGGCTCCCACACAACAGGGCACAGCCTACACCTATTACGAAGGGGTGTTCAGCAAGGTGGCTGACATAGAGAAGAGCCCCGTAGTGCAACGCGGTGTGATGGCCGAACCCTCTCTGGAGAAGGCTATGCAGGAAGACCATTATGCCTACATCTTCACCGGCTGGCTCAAGGTGCCCGAAGATGGCGTGTATGGCTTCATGACCGCCTCCGACGACGGCAGTGTGCTGCTGATTGATGGTGAAATGGTGGTGAACAACGACGGCTCGCACGCCGCTATCCCCGCTACAGGCACCATCGCCCTGCAGCAAGGCTTCCACAGCTACCGCCTGCTCTACTTCGAGGATTACGAAGGCCAGGAACTGAAATGGGGTTGGAAACTCCCCTCAGCCAGCCAGTTCGCCCCCATCCCCAAAGAGAATCTATTCAGTAATAAATAATTAAAGCGTTTTCCTATCAGGGCGGAATATCTTCTGCCCGAATAGACCCACGATAGCCGTACATGCTGCGGCGTGTAGATGGAAACAACAAAATTTGAAACCTAAAAAATAGATAGATATGAAATCAATTCTACGTTTGCTCCCACTGCTGCTCCTGTCGAGCTGCCAGTGCGGAAATGAAAAAGAGACAGAAGCTCAACCCATCAATGTCATGTCGTTCAACATCCGTTACGACAACCCTGAGGATAGCCTCGACAACTGGAAGTACCGCAAGGATCGTGCAGCCACAGCCATCCTTTTCTACGAAGCGGATATTGTGGGTACACAAGAGGTTCTCCACAACCAACTGGAGGATCTGAAGCAACGCTTGCCGCAATACGGCGTAGTAGGCGTGGGGCGTGAAGACGGCAAGGAGAAGGGCGAATACAGCGCCTTGTGGTACAACAAGGAGCGCTTCGACCTGACTGACTCAGGCTATTTCTGGCTGAGCGAAACACCCGAGGTGGCCGGCAGCAAAGGGTGGGACGGCGCCTGTGAGCGCATCGCCACTTGGGTAAAACTGAAAGAGAAGAAAGGTGGACGCGAATACTTTGCACTGAATACCCACCTCGACCACGTGGGCGTAGCCGCACGCCGCGAAGGGGTCACACTGATGCTGAACCGTGTGAACGAACTAGCAGGCAGCCTGCCCGTCATCGTGACGGGTGACTTCAACGCCGACCCCGAATCGGACGTGATTGCCCATGTTACCGACCAGAATGATCCGCTGCACCTTACCGATTCGCGCACGATATCACCCATTGTCTATGGCCCTGCCTGGACGTGGCATGATTTCGGTCAGCTGCCTTACGACCGTCGTCCCCTCATCGACTACGTCTTTGTACGTGGAAATCTGCAGGTCCTCAAATATGGCATCCTGGCCGAGATGGAAAACGAAGCCTTCCTCTCCGACCATGCCCCCGTACTGGTACAGGTAATCAGCGAGAAATAACCCTGAAACCATCGGACGGCCCCTACAAATGGATGAATGCCGTTCTTACCATATATGGTAACAAATGGATGAATGCCGTTCTTATTATCAATGGTCACAGTTGAATGACCACCGTTTTAAATTTTAAATTTTAAATTGATTAAATGAAAAACTATCTACTTCTTCTGGCTGCTGTGGCTTTGCTGGCCTCCTGCGCGCAGCCGCAACCTGCCCAAACCGACGAGGTGAAAACCAAAGGCCGCGATACGGAACTGACCTACGTGATGCCCCAACCCTACGAAGTGCCCGTCATCGAGGCACCCAAAGGGAACAAAGTGAAGAATGTCATCCTAATGATTGGTGATGGCATGAGCTTGATGCATGTCTATTCGGCCTGGACGGCCAACCGTGGCCACCTCTACCTGGACAACTGCCAGGCAGTGGGCCTCTCAAAAACCTACTGTACCAACAAACTGATAACCGACTCGGGAGCTGGCGGCACAGCCATCGCTACGGGAGAAAAAACCAACTACCATTGCGTGGGCGTTGACCCCGAAGGACATCCCCTGAAGTCACTCATCGATTATGCCAAGGAGAAAGGACTCGCTACGGGTGTAGCCGTGACCTGCCGACTCTGGGATGCCACGCCTGCCGACTTCTGCTGCCACAACGCCGACCGAGATAAGGAGGAGGAGATTATCGGCGACTACCCCAACTGCCAAGCCGACTACGTCTTCGGCGGTGGAGCGCAGAAGTTCACCAACCGCAAGGATGGCCGCGACATCTTCAAGGAGCTGAACGAGAAGGGGTGGCAGACACCTCGCACCTGGGAGGAGCTGGAGGCCATCAAGGAGGGAAAAGCCTTCTGCGTACCCTACGATGTGGATACCCCGCTCCCTGCTGAGCGTGGCGACCTGCTGAAACGGGCTTCGCTGAAAGGTATCGAGCTGCTCAGCCAGAACGAAAAGGGCTTCTTCCTCATGGTGGAGGGCTCACAGCTGGATGACTACGGCCACTTCAACGACATCGACCTGCTGATGCAGGAGACGCACGACTTCGACCGCACCATCGGCGCCATGTACGAATGGGCTGCCAAGGATGGCGAAACCTTGGTAGTCGTTACGGCCGACCACGAAACAGGCGGCTTAACCCTGGTGGATGGCGACCTCAACGAGGGCCGCATCGTCTGCAAGTTCTCTACGGGCAGCCACAGCGGCGTGATGGTACCCGTTTATGCCTTCGGCCCGGGTGCCGAGGAGTTTACCGGCATTTATGAGAATACGGACATCTGCAAGAAGATTCGCAAGCTGCAACTGGGTGAATAATTAAAGGATTATTCCTATATTTGCAGCCTAAATAACAACACCTATGAACTAAGGAATGAAGATGGAGAATATCTTGAAAACCGTAGGACTGTTGCTCTTGCTGGCAATAGGCCTCCCCCTGCAGGCACAAACCTGCGGCAACGACGAGAAGTATCGTCTGCCCTACAAAAACACCTACGTGAAGGAACCGCTCGTCACGGAGAACGAGTTCCGCGTGGCACGTCCCGAAACCATCGAGCCAAAGAGCTACGACGAGGCACGTCAGATACTCCCCAACCCCATCTGGGAGGGACATGCCAAGGAACTGGAGATGTACTGGAAGGCATGGGAGATAGCCATAGGCAACATCCGCGCGCCACAACCTGGCTCGGGATTCGTGTCGAGCTACCTCGATACGGCTTACAACGGCAACATCTTCATGTGGGACTCCTCCTTCATCCTGATGTTTGCCCGCTACGGCACCCGCTTCTTCCCCTTCCAGCGCACACTCGACAACTTCTACGCCAAGCAGCACCCTGACGGTTTCATCTGCCGCGAGATCAAGGCCGATGGTGCTGACTGCTTCGAGCGCTACGACCCTGTAAGCACGGGCCCCAACCTGATGCCCTGGTCGGAGATGGTCTATTACCACCAATTTGGCGATACCGAACGGCTGCATAAGATTTTCCCCGCCCTCTGCGCCTACTACAAATGGCTCCGCCTGAACCGCACCTGGCGCAACGGAACCTATTGGAGCAGCGGATGGGGTACGGGCATGGACAACATGCCCCGCGTGCCCGAGGGTTACAGCCCCATCTACAGCCATGGCCACATGGTGTGGCTCGACACCAACCTGCAGCAATACTTCATGGCAGGCCTGCTTCTGGAGATGGGCTTCTACCTGGAACGCTGGCAGGAGATTGAGGAGTTGGAGGACGAGATGAAGCTGCTGGCGGGATATATCCGTGAGCACCTGTGGGATGAAGAAAGTGGCTTCCTTTACGATGAGTATGCCGATGGGTCGCTTTGCCGTGCCAAAGGGATTGGTGCCTACTGGGCCTTGATGACCGACGTACTCACCAAGCAGCAAACCGACCGCATGGTGAGCCAGCTCAACGATACCACCACCTTCAACCGCCCCTATATGGTGCCCTCACTCGCTGCCGACCACCCCAAGTACAAGGCGAACGGGCGTTACTGGCAGGGAGGCATCTGGCCGGGCACCAACTACATGGTGATGCTGGGCCTCTACAAGAAGGGTTACCTGAAGGAGGCCCGTGAGGTGGCACTGAGCCACTATACGCAGGTCTTCGAAGTCTATAAGCAGACAGGCACCTTCTGGGAGTACTACGCTCCCGAGTCGTGCGAACCGGGCTTCATGGCTCGCAAGGACTTCGTGGGTTGGACGGGTCTTGCCCCCATTGCCGAGTTCATTGAGTTCATCCTTGGCATCAAGGGCGACTACGCTGAGCGTCAGATTGTGTGGGACCTGCAGCAACGCGAGGCCCACGGCATCGAACGCTACCCCTTTGGCCCCGATGGCTTGGTGACACTCAAGGCAGCCGCCCGCCGAAACAGCCAGGAAGAGCCACGCCTCACGGTAGAGAGCAATATAGACTTCCGCCTCGTGGTGCGCTACGGTGAGGGCAAGGAGAAAATCATCGACGTGAAAGCAGACAGATAACCAACCAACATATTCAGCTACCATGAAAGAGAATTCAAGACGCAACTTCCTCAAGGCAGGAGGTCTGACACTGGCCGCATTGGCCCTCAACCCCACCCGACTCTTTGCCTCGCACCCTGCAGGGCAACCCCATACCGCGGCCTTCCCCATGAAAAAGGCACAAGGCAACTACACCTCCCTGCGTCCAGCTACGGAGAAGCGGGGCTTCGTATCTGAGGCCGTAGAGCAGTGCCTCCGTGAGACGACCCCTAAGATTAAGGATGAGAAGCTGCGCTGGATGTTCGAGAACTGCTTCCCCAATACGCTCGACACCACGGTGCGCCACACCATGCGCGGTGGCCGCCCTGACACCTTCGTTATCACGGGCGATATTGATGCCATGTGGCTGCGCGACTCGTCGGCACAGGTGTGGCCCTACCTGCCGCTGATGAAGGGGGACGAACCGCTGCGCCTCGTGGTGGCCGGACTCATCAACCGACAGACGGAGTGCATCCTCATCGACCCCTACGCCAATGCCTTCAACGACGGCCCGAAAGGGAGCTACTGGGAGACCGACTTCACGCAGAAGATGGCCAAGGAGCTGCACGAGCGCAAGTGGGAGATTGACTCCCTGTGCTACCCCATCCGCCTGGCATGGCACTACTGGAAGCTGACGGGCGACACCTCGGTGTTTGACAAACGCTGGCACGAGGCGATGCTGCTGGTGATGAAGACCTTCCGCGAGCAGCAGCGCAAAGAGAACCTGGGCCCCTATAGCTTCTACCGCGAATGCGACCGCCCCACCGACTCACAAATCAACCAGGGTTGGGGAGCACCCGTCAAGCCCGTAGGACTGATCTTCTCGGCCTTCCGTCCCTCCGACGATGCCACGCAGTATGGCTTCCTGATACCTTCCAATATGTTTGCCGTGGTGTCGCTTCGCCAGCTGGCCGAAATAGAGCGCACCGTATGTGGCCGTGGGGACTTTGCCCAAGAGTGCAGTGCGCTGGCCGATGAGGTGGATGCCGCCATTCAGCGTTACGGCATAGTGAACCATCCCGAATGCGGACGCGTCTATGCCTTCGAGGTGGATGGCTACGGCAATGCCCTCTGCATGGACGATGCCAATGTGCCGAGCTTGCTCGCCGCCCCCTACCTGGGTTACTGCAAGGCCGACGATCCGCTCTATCTGAACACGCGCCGCCTGGTGTGGAGCGACCACAACCCCTACTTCTTCCGGGGCAAGGCAGGCGAAGGCATCGGTGGCCCCCACGTAGGACTGAACTACATCTGGCCGATGAGCATCATCATCAAGGGGCTGACTACCGACAACCACGATGAAATCCGCGAGTGCTTGCACCAGCTGCGCAACACCGATGGCGGCAAGGGCTTCATGCACGAGTCGTTCCACCGCGACGACGCCGCCAAATTCACCCGTGCCTGGTTTGCCTGGGCCAATACCCTCTTCGGCGAACTGGTGCTGAAAGCCGTATCGTTAGGGATTATGGATTAGTGGTATTGCACCTCTACACGTAACTATCAGCGTAGCACATACATGGGCATTGCACCTCTTAATCTCGAGAAAATGCCTTTATCTATAAATACGATTTCTATCTATCTGAAAAATAACGAATGAAAAACTGGAGTAAACTGCTGGGAGGAGCATTACTGTTCGCTGCTTGCAATCTGTCGGAGCCGTGCAAGGAGGAGTTGGCGGTAATTCCCCTGCCAGCTGAAATGCATGTGAAGCAGGGCTATTTCGAATTACCCGATGTGTGGAGCCTATCCATGCCCGAAGGTGAAGAGGCTGAGCGGGTATATAGTTACCTAAAGCAGCGGTTGCCCCAAGGGAAGCTGAAGCTGACTGAACAGGGCTCGACCGACTCTGCCGTGACGCTGGCTACGCTCACCCTGCAACCCTGCGACACACTACCCGACGAGGCCTATCGACTGGAGGTGACGGAGCAGGGCATACGCATCGCCTCCAATCCCTCGGGAGCTGGATGGTTCTACGGTGTACAGACGCTGCTGCAGCTGCTCCCCACGGGGGAAGTCAGCGGTAGAGTGCCCCTGATGCAAATCCACGATGCGCCCCGCTTCCCCTACCGGGGAGCCATGATGGACGTAGCCCGCAACTTCCTCCCCAAGGAGGAGGTGCTGAAGTTCATCGACGCCATGGCCACCTACAAGCTCAACAAGTTCCACTTCCACCTGACCGACGACCAAGGATGGCGCATCGAAATCAAGCGTTTTCCACGGCTCATCGAAGTGGGTTCGAAGAGGCTTCGAACGCAGTTAGGGCACTCCGATTACTACTACCCTCGGCGCTACGACAACAAGGAGCAACGCGGCTACTACACACAGGAGGAGCTGCGCGAAATCGTAGCCTACGCTGCCGACCGCTTCATCACCGTCATCCCCGAGGTGGAGATGCCCGGACATGCTTCGGCTGCGCTGGCCGCCTACCCTCAGCTGTCGTGCGGATTGGGCAAGAGCTACGTGGTGCGCGACTACTTCGACGTGTTCGACGAGGTCTATTGCCCCAAGGAGGAGACTTTCCGCTTCCTGGAAGGGGTGCTCGACGAGGTGATAGAGATCTTCCCCAGCCACTACATCCACATCGGGGGCGATGAGTGCCCCAAGAAGGCGTGGAAGCAGTGTGCCCACTGCCAGGCGCTGATGAAGCGCGAAGGGCTGGCCGATGAGGAGGCACTGCAAAGCTGGTTCATCCACCGCATGGAGCAATACGTGGTGAGCCGCGGACGCGACATCATCGGCTGGGACGAGATTCTGGAGGGTGGATTGGCCCCGCATGCCACGGTGATGTCGTGGCGTGGCGAAGCGGGAGGCATCGAGGCAGCCCGTCTGCACCACCAGGTCATCATGACCCCTGGCCACACTTGCTACTTCGACTTCTACCAACAGGAGCCCGTGGATGCACCGATGGCCATCAAGGGTTACCTTCCTCTAGACAGTGTCTATGCCTACAATCCCCTGCCCTCGCAGCTCACCCCCGAGGAGCAGCGCTACATCGTCGGCGTGCAAGCCAACATCTGGGGAGAGTATATCCAGACACCCCAACACTTCGAGTATATGGCCTTCCCCCGCCTGCTGGCCATGAGCGAGGTGCAGTGGACAGCTGCTGAGAAAAAAGATTTCACCGACTTTGCCCGACGGCTCGATGCCCACTTTCCCCGTCTGGAGGCTAGTGGCATAGCGGCCTGCCGAGACTTCTACCAGCCTCGCATGGAGGGCAGATGGAATGCGGAGAAGCAGCAGTTTGAGATGGAACTCAGCGCACTCTGCCCCGAGGTGGAGATACGCTATGCCCTCGGCGACTCACTGCTGACTGCCTCCTCGCCCCTCTACCAAGGTCCAGTCGCCTTGACCGATGAGCAACCCATCTATGCGGCCCTGTTTCGCGAGGGAAAGCCATTGGGCGAGGTGCGTAGCCGTCGCTTCGCCATCAACAAAGCCACGGGGCGCCCCTACCGTTGCACACCTGCAGCAGGATGGGAGCATCTGCATCCAGGCAGAGGATTGACCGACGGTTGGCGTGCCACCCCGCGCGACATGCGCCACTGGGTATCCTTCTACCAGGACACCGTAAGGATTGTGATCGACCTGCAGCAACCGCAGGAGGTGAGCCGCGTAACGTTAGCCACACTGTGGCGGCCGTGGAACACCATCTGGCCAGCTCGGCAGATTAGCATAGCACTCGCCAATGAGGAAACCCCGAACACCGAAGCGACCCACTACACCGAGGTGGCCACCCTGCGGCCGGAGTACGACTTCAGTTTGACCGAAGGGACACGCTTCCCCATCAGCCTCAGCTTCTCGGCTCAGCAGGCACGCTTTGTTCGCCTCACCCTACTCGGAGGTGGTCCTATCCCACAGGGATGGTTTGACGAAGGCAAACTGCCCGAACTGGCCATTGACGAAATAGAGCTATTATAGCTATCCACCCAGGTGACTAAAGCTAACCACCTCGGTGGATAGGCTAAACAAACAACGACTTGAACTTTATCAATAACGTATCAAACCTAAGAAGAATGAAAAGAAAAGACTTGTTATGTATCATGGGGCTGCTGTGCGCACTCACCCTATCGGCGCAGCAACCTACGTTGCGTTTTGTGGAAGGTAAGTTCCGCATCGCCCAGTTTACAGATATGCACTGGATGCCCGGCTCGCCGAAGTGCGATACCACCGCTGCCACCATCCGCAGCGTGATACGTGCAGAGCGCCCACAACTGGCCGTGCTGAGCGGTGATGTGGTAACAGGCGATCCTGCCACCGAGGGATGGAAGCAGGTCATCGCCCTCTTCGAAAAGGAACAGATACCCTTTGCCGTGACCATGGGCAACCACGATGCCGAGTACCTGACGAAGGATTCCATCTATACGCTGCTGATGAAGAGTCCCTGGTTCGTAGGCGAAAAGGGCCCGAGAGCGATTGGCGGATTGGGCAACTACGTCCTACCCGTACAGGGCACAAAGGAGAGAGCCGATGCACAGGGGGCTGACCGTCAACCCCAAGCCCTGCTCTACCTGATTGACTCCAACGACTACCAGCCACGCAAACTGCTGGGTCACTACGACTGGGTACACTTCGACCAGATAGCCTGGTACCGTGCGGAGAGCCAGCGGTGGACAGAGGCCAACGGAGGGAAACCACTGCCTGCTGTAGCCTTCTTCCATATTCCACTCACCGAATACGATGCCGTGGCACGGCATGAGGAGTGCTTCGGACATTTCCTGGAGGGAGCCGTCGCCTCGCCCGACATCAACAGCGGCCTCTTTGCCGCCATGGTGGATAAGCAGGAGGTCATGGCTGCCTTCTGCGGACACGACCACGACAACGACTTCATCGGACTTCACCTCGGCATGGCCTTAGGATATGGCCGCGTGACGGGAGCCGAAGCCTACGGCGACCTGAAGCGCGGTGCCCGCATCATCGAGCTTTATGAAGGGGAGCGCCGCTTTGACACCTGGATTACCACCCCCGAGGGGCGCGAAGCGGCGTGGTACTATCCATCGGCTCTCAACGGCGTGGAAGAGCGCACCATGAGCTACCTGCCCGCCCTACAGCAACCAGCAACCCAACTCAAGCCCGGCGTCGCCTATACCTACTACGAGGGGAAATGCAAGAAGGTGGAGCAAATCGCTGCGTGCCAAGTGGTGCAGCAGGGCGTGATGCCCGTACCTTCTATCGCCGGAGCCGCAGCCGAAGACCACTTTGCCTACACATTCCGCGCGCTCATCCAGATACCTCGGCGTGGCATCTATCGCTTCTACACCTACAGCGACGACGGCAGTGTATTGCTGATTGACGGTACGAAAGTGGTGGACAACGACGGAGGCCACAGCGCACGCCGTGCCGAAGGGAAGGTAGCCCTTGAGGCGGGTCTCCACGAACTCCTCATCCACTACTTCGAAGATTACATGGGAGAAGCCTTTGAAGCAGGTTTCTCCTCGCGCGAGATAGACGAGACACCCCTCCCAGCCTCCATCCTCTTCCAGCCGGAATAAGCTATCGCTTAGTGGCGACGACCATGAAAGTAACGGCCACCACCGCTATCGTAATACCTACCACGATGGCAGGGGTGAGCGCTTCGCCAAACATCAGCGTACCGACAAGAATGGCCGTAATCGGTTCGAACACCCCCAGCACCGAAGCCTTTGTGGCTCCGATGTTGCGGGTGGCAACAGCCAATGAAGCCGTCGAGACAATCGTAGGAAGCAGCGCCAATGCAATCAGATTTCCCCACGCCCAGCAGCTCTCAATACCCGTCAAGATACCCGTATGGGCCCACATCATTTTGCCGAAAAAAATCACCGCACCCGTCAGCAGGGCGTAGAAGGTCAGCAGCGAGTTGGAGATGGAATGGATGGTTTTGCTCCGGTTGACGATGACAATAAAGAGAGCGTATGTCAAAGCCGAACCTATCGACAGCACCACACCGATGGGGTTCACGGCCTGTCCGGATTCATCCTGCGTCATCAGAAACACCCCGATGAATGTGGCTACAATTGAGAGCCATACGGGCCACGAGGGCACCACGCGCAGAAAGACCATGATGATGGCCACAAATACAGGATAGAGGAAAATCAGCGTGGTAGCCAAACCCGAAGCGATGTAGTTGTACGCTTCGAAAAGGCCTATGCTACTGAGGCTAAAAAGTACGCCAAGCACCAGGAGCACCCCTGCTTGCATGGCCGACACCCTAAAGCTCTGCTTTGTGAAAAGGAGGAAACTGCCCAAAAGGAGTACAGCGACACCATATCGAAAAAAGAGGATGGAGTCCACCGAGGCCCCACCTCGCATCAACGGCATGCCAAAGAGCGGATTCAATCCGTAGGCAATGCCCGTGATAATCCCAGCCGGATAACCAATCAATGCATTTCTGCTAACTTTTTTCATTCCCAAAGTGAATTATTTTGGGCGCGAAATTACAAAAAAATATGTAAATCGTAACACATCTCTACCGCCATCGTGAGTGTATGCGGGCGGAAAATATTCCGCCCCTACAGTATCAGAAAGAATCTTCCCCTAGGTTTGTCGGGTGATCCTTGCTTTTGGCTAGCAAAAAAATAAAAGGGCCTCATAATCGAATGATTATGAAGCCTTCTGAGTACCCAGACCCGGGGTCGAACCGGGATGGAAGTGAATCCACTGGTGTTTGAGACCAGCGCGTCTACCGATTCCGCCATCTGGGCATGGCTTTAAGCCTTATTTGCGGTGCAAAGGTACGCATATTTTTGAAAACCACAAGTTTTTTCTTGAAAAAATCGCATAAAATTAAAAAAACACCCCTTTTCATTTCGCAAATCAGATAATCTTCGTAATTTAGCACCAAATTAATCATCCAACAAGTAAGAGACATTCTAACAGCAATTTGTTTACCACTATGAACAGTAAAAATCAAACAAGCCATAATTATTGCGTTATCATGGGAGGTGGAATCGGCAGCCGCTTCTGGCCCTTTAGCCGCAAAGACCTACCCAAACAGTTCCTCGACTTCTTCGGAACGGGACGCTCGCTGCTACAACAGACCTTCGACCGATTCAAGAAAGTGGTGCCACCCAACCAGATTCTAATTGTAACCAACGCCATGTATGCTGAACTGGTCAAGGAGCAGCTGCCCGAAATCAGCGATGAGCAGATTCTGCTTGAGCCCTGCCGCCGCAACACGGCTCCCTGCATTGCCTGGGCATCCTACCACATCCGCGCTCTCGACCCCGAAGCCAATATCGTAGTAGCCCCCTCGGATCATCTGATTCTGAAGGAGCAAGAGTTTCTCGACGTGGTAAGCAAGGGTTTGCAGTTCGTGGCTCACAGCGGCCACCTGCTCACTCTGGGCATCAAACCCAACCGTCCGGAAACGGGTTACGGATATATCCAAATTGCCCAACAGGTGGGCGACAACTTCTACAAGGTAAAAACCTTCACAGAAAAGCCGGAGTTGGAGCTGGCCAAAGTGTTTGTGGAGAGCGGCGAATTCTATTGGAACTCGGGCCTCTTCCTCTGGAACGTCAACAGCATCATCGCGGCCTTTGAGTCGTTGCTGCCCGATTTGGCCAACAAGATGCGCCGCGGCGAGGGACTCTTTGCTACCCCGCAGGAGAAGCAGTTCATCGACGAGAACTTCCCCGCTTGCCCCAACGTTTCGATTGACTACGGCATCATGGAGAAGGCGGACAACGTCTATGTATCGCTTGGCGACTTTGGCTGGAGCGACCTGGGCACATGGGGTTCACTCTACGACCTCTCGCCGAAGGACCGAGAGGGCAACGTGGTGCTGAAGTGCCACTCGATGCTCTACAACTGCAAGAACAACATCGTGGCTATGCCGCAGGAGAAGTTGGTGGTGATTGACGGATTAGAGGGTTACCTGGTGGCCGAGTCGGAAAACGTGTTGCTGATTTGCCGCAAGGATGAGGAGCAGGCCATCCGCAAGTACGTAAACGATGCCCAAGTGAAACTGGGAGAGGAGTACGTATAATGCATTTGTAAGGGAATTCCGGACGGAAGATAGCCCGTCCCTTCAGTTGGCCTTATTAATTTGAACGACAAGCAATGGTCCTACATTAATTAAAACCAAAAAGGGTGACTCTTCGCAAGGCTCAAGGCCTTAGCGGGAGCCACCCTTCAGATTTATACGGGGGAGGAAAAAATCCTTTCAAGCTGCTTTGCAGAGCACAGTTTAAAGCGCTGCACGGATAGCGGCGGCTATCTGCGCAAACTCTTCGTCGCTCAGTTTGAGCTTGGGGTTGGAGAAGAGCATGTCCTTCTCGCTCTGCATCGGAATCAGGTGAATGTGGGCATGAGGCACCTCAAGGCCCAATACGGCTTGACCCACCTTGATGCAGGGGAAGGCACGCTTGATGCCTGCAGCCACATGCTTGGCAAACACCTGCATAGCGGCCAAGTCGGCATCGCTAAGGTCGAAGAGGTAATCCACCTCTTGCTTAGGGATGACCAGTGTATGCCCCTTAACCAGCGGATTGATATCGAGGAAAGCGAAGAACTTTTCGTCTTCGGCTACTTTGTAGCAGGGAATCTCGCCTGCTACGATTTTACTGAAAATGGTTGCCATATTGATAGGAATTAAAAAAGGCAAATCCGCACGCAGCAGACTTGCCCAATGGGTTAAAATGAAATGCTCACAATCTCAAGACTGATGACGCCTTGGGGCACTTTGATTTCGACTACATCGCCCATCTTATGACCCAGCAGGCCCTGTGCAATGGGGGTGTTGACAGAAATCTTGCCCTCCTTGAGGTTGGCTTCGCTCTCCGACACGATGGTGTAGGTCATCTTGGCCCCATTCTTCACGTTCTTGAGCTCCACCTTGTTCAGTATCTGCACCGAGTCGGTCTTGAGCTTCGACTCGTCGATGATTTTGGCATCTGCAATCACGGCCTTGAGTTTATTGATTTTCATCTCCAGCAGGCCCTGTGCCTCTTTGGCGGCATCGTATTCAGCGTTCTCCGACAGGTCACCCTTGTCGCGCGCTTCGGCAATTGCTGCCACAATCTTGGGGCGTTCTACCGCCTCCAACTGACGTAATTCGGCTACCAGCTTGTTGTAGCCCTCTTCTGACATATAAGCCATAATGTTTTCCTCCTATATATTAATAATGTATATGTTGTCCGCTGAAATCGGGGTTTTTACAAAAAACAAAAAGAATTCCAACATGGTTGGCATGTTGGAACCCTCATTGATGATTTCGTGTGCAAAGATAGGCTTTTCTTCAATACAAATCAAGAGGAAAAGGGTGCTTTACAACACATTTTACCTTAAAAAACTCATTTTTACCAATTTAGAATACGACTTGCACACATCATTGCAGTTTCGCTACCTGTAGGGGCGGAATATTTCCGCCCCTACAGGTGGGTGTAATCTTGTAATGCAACCGTGAGTGCCCAATTGACCACCCCTACAGTGATGAACTTGCAGCATCTTCCCTAATGCAGCATGCTTAGAGCAGCGCCTTGACGGCTGCCTCCAAGTCCTTGATGTTTTCGGTACGGGCGCTGAGCTCGCTGTTGCGATTGATCAGGAAGATGGTGGGCACAGCTTGTACGGCGTAGGTCACAGCAATCTGCGAGTAGATGCCCTCTGCATCGCGCACGCAAACCCAGGGCAGATTGGACGCAGTAGTCTTCCAAAAGTGCTCGTCGGCATCGAGCGACACTTGGTAAATCTCCAATCCGCGCGTAGCATATTTATCGTAAAGGTCGCGCAACAGATAGTTGTGCGAAGCGCTCACGGCACTCTGATAAATAGTAAAGTCGAGCAGCACCACCTTGCCCTTGAGGTCGCTCAACTTGCGCACATTGGCTTGGATATCGCGCAGCGAGATATCAATCAAGCCGGTGGTATTGATTTTGTCGGCCGACACCTCAAGCACCTGCTCCCGCGGCTTGCGGGTATTCTTCATTCCCTTTATGACAATGTTGTAGAGGTTCTTCGAGCGGATAGCGTGGGGATAGCGATTGTAGAGACTTGTTGCCACGGCGGCAAAGCACTTCACGTCGTCCTTGCTGTTGAGAGGGTCGAACAGCATATAGCCGTTCAGCTTCTGAAAGAGGGCGAAATAGGCAGCCGATGTGGCCGGCTGTGCGAAGATGTACTTCACCTTCACCTCATCCTTGTAGTGGTTGACCAGCGCAGAGAGGCTATCTTCGTATCGTGTAGGCGTCAGCCGATTGGCACGCACATCAGCAGCCAGTGTGTTGGCCGACTGCTGCAAACGGGCTTGCAGCAAGGTCAGTTCCTTAATCATGGAGCAGTTGGCCGAGCCAGCCACCTCATACTTGGTGGCGAAATCCACGAAAGGAGCCTTTACGTTCACCGTCTCAGTAGAGTCTATGGAGAGGTTGATCACCTTATCCTCCACACGCAAGCGGTAATACTCAGGCGATTCGGGTTGCGGTTGCTCGAAACTGAACGAACCGCTGCTACCTAACTTCACCGAGTCGAGCGCAACGACACCCTCCAGGGCCGATGCCTCGAAATAAAGCATTTTTCCCTCGGCCCCAGAAACCTCACCTTCCACACAGAAGCGGGGCTCGTTGTGGCAAGCACTCAATGCAAATACGGACAAAGCCGCACAAATCATTTTCTTCATATACGTATGTCTGTTTTATTAATTCAACCTATTACGGCCTGCAAAGATACGTCTTTTCAGCATGTAACAAAGCATTTTTTCGACAACTTGCATCAAAATAGCAAAAAAAACCGCCAACGCGAAAGATTTAACCCTCCCGATAGGATGAAAACCAAATAATATATGTACCTTTGCACGATTTTTGGACGAAAAAAATACAGAAAACAATTTTATTTTTATGATTAACCCCATTGTTAAGACTATCGAGTTGCCTGATGGAAGAACCATCACGCTCGAAACGGGAAAGCTGGCAAAACAGGCAGATGGTTCTGTAATGCTGCGCATGGGCAACACCATGCTGCTGGCTACTGTTTGTGCCGCCAAGGATGCAGTTCCCGGAACCGATTTCATGCCGCTTCAGGTAGAGTACAAAGAGAAATTCTCCGCTTTCGGACGTTTCCCCGGAGGTTTCACCAAGCGCGAAGGACGCGCATCGGATTACGAAATCCTGACCTGCCGCCTCGTGGATCGCGCTTTGCGCCCCCTCTTCCCTGACAATTTCCATGCTGAAGTTTATGTAAACATCATACTGTTCTCTGCAGATGGCGTTGACATGCCCGATGCCCTGGCTGGTTTGGCAGCTTCTGCTGCTCTGGCCGTATCCGACATCCCCTTCAACGGCCCCATCTCAGAGGTGCGCGTAGCGCGCATTGATGGACAGTTCGTCATCAACCCCACCTTCGAACAACTCGAGAAGGCAGATATGGACCTGATGGTAGGTGCTACCTACGAAAACATCATGATGGTAGAAGGCGAGATGAGCGAAGTGTCGGAACAAGACCTGCTCGCCGCCCTGAAGGCTGCACACGAGGCCATCAAGCCCATGTGCGTAGCTCAGAAGGAGCTGGCCGAAGAGGTAGGTTCAACCGTAAAGCGCACCTACGACCACGAGGTGAACGACGAAGAGTTGCGCAAAGCTGTACACGAGGCTTGCTACGCTAAAGCATACGCCATTGCCAGCGAAGGCAACCGCGACAAGCATGCTCGCGAAGAGGCTTTCACCGCTATCTGCGACGAATTCAAGGCACAGTTCACCGAAGAGGAGTTGGAAGAGAAAGCTCCCCTCATCGACCGCTACTACCACGACGTGGAGAAGGAGGCTATGCGCCGCTGTATCCTCGACGAAGGCAAGCGTCTGGACGGCCGCAAGACCACCGATATCCGCCCCATTTGGTGCGAGGTAAGTCCGCTGCCCGGTCCTCACGGTTCGTCTATCTTTACCCGTGGTGAGACGCAGTCGCTCTCGACGGTTACCCTAGGTACGAAGCTCGACGAAAAGATTGTTGACGACGTGCTGGTACATGGCAAGGAGCGCTTCTTACTGCACTACAACTTCCCCCCCTTCTCCACTGGAGAAGCCAAGGCTCAACGCGGTGTTGGCCGTCGTGAGATTGGTCACGGCCACCTGGCTTGGCGTGCGTTGAAGGGACAAATTCCTGCCGACTATCCCTACGTAATCCGCGTAGTATCTGATATTCTTGAATCCAACGGGTCTTCGTCGATGGCTACGGTTTGTGCCGGTACGCTGGCTCTGATGGATGCCGGTGTGAAGATCAAGAAGCCCGTATCGGGTATCGCCATGGGTCTTATCAAGAATGCAGGCGAAGAGAAATATGCCGTATTGAGCGACATCCTCGGCGACGAGGACCACCTGGGCGACATGGACTTCAAGGTAACGGGTACGAAGGATGGTATCACCGCCACGCAGATGGATATCAAGTGCGACGGTTTGACCTACGACATCCTGGAAAAGGCCCTGCTGCAAGCCAAGGCCGGTCGCGAATACATCCTCAGTAAGTTGACGGATTGCATCGCAGAGCCGCGTGAAGAGCTGAAGCCGCACGCACCACGCATCGAAACGATGACCATTCCCAAGGAGTTCATCGGCGCTGTAATCGGCCCGGGTGGAAAGATTATCCAAGGCATGCAGGAAGAGACGGGTGCCACCATCACCATCGAAGAGGAGGACAACGTGGGCAAGATAGAGATTGCCGGTACCTGCAAGCAGAGCATCGACGATGCTATCCGCATGATCAAGGCTATCGTTGCTGTGCCTGAAGTGGGCGAGACCTACACAGGTAAGATTCGCAGCATCATGCCTTACGGTGCCTTCGTAGAGTTCCTGCCCGGTCGCGACGGTTTACTCCATATCTCAGAGATTGACTGGAAGCGTCTGGAGACGGTTGAAGAGGCAGGTTTGAAGGAAGGTGACGAGATTCAGGTGAAGTTGCTCGACATCGACCCGAAGACCGGTAAGTTCAAGCTGTCGCACAAGGTACTGATTCCGAAACCCGAAGGTTATCAGGAGCGTCCCGAACGTGGCGAACGCCGCGAACGTCGCGAGCGCCGCGACAGAGGCAACAAGGAGTAATTCCTTCCCACTTACAGAGTAAGATTACCCTTAGATAATGCAATGCATCGACCCGTCAACGGGCCGATGCATTTTTTATATCGTGCCACTGTATATCCTGCGCCCCTACAGCTATCGTGCATTTAGGCTCTTGATGAAAAAATATTCATGCTAAATACATCGAGGTATCGTTTTTTTTCGTAATATTGCCGTAGTTTTTACCAAGAGGTGGTAAACACCTCAGAACCATTGATTAAACCCAAACATCAAACCGCCTATGAACACCCTTATCAGTGCCCGCCTTACCGCTCTGCGCGAAGTTCTTAAGAAACAAGCAATCAGTGCTTTCATCGTGCCCAGCACCGACCCACACCTGAGTGAATATGTAGCTGCCCACTGGCATTCACGCGAATGGATCAGTGGCTTCAACGGCTCAGCCGGTACCGCAGTCATCACCCTACAAAAAGCCGGATTATGGACCGACTCGCGCTATTTCCTACAAGCTGCCGAGCAACTAGATGGCACAGGCATCGACCTGTATAAAGAGATGCTACCCGATACCCCTTCTATCGCCCAATTTCTGATAGCCGAACTGAAGCCCGGCGAGGCAGTGGGCATTGATGCCGCCGTCTTCTCTACCCGAGCAGCACTGACCCTGCGCGAAGAGCTGGCTGCTGCAGGTATTGAGTTGAAATACATTGCTGACCCTATGACCGAGATTTGGAGCGACCGACCTGCTATTCCTCAAGACCCCATCGTGGTACATCCACTCCGCTATGCCGGCAAGCCAACGACCGAGAAACTGGAGGAGATTCGACGTGCACTGGCCGTACAAGGTGCTGAAGCCATCTTTGTCTCTCAGCTCGACGAGATAGCTTGGACGCTCAACCTCCGCGGAAGCGATGTGCATTGCAACCCTGTCTTCGTCGCCTACCTCTATATCGGCAAAGAAGAGAGCATACTCTTTACCGATGCAGCCAAGATTCCGCAAGAGACAGCCGACTACCTCGCCTCCATCCCCGTGAACGTAGCCCCCTATACCGAAGCGGCCAGCAAGCTGAGTGGGTTGCAGGGCATCCACCTGCTGCTCGACCTGCCCAAGACCAACGCGGCCATCTATCAAGCTGCCCTCCAGGGTTGCCACCTCATCGAACAAGCTTCACCTATCTGCTTGATGAAGAGCGTGAAGAACGAAACGGAGCAGAACGGTTTCCGCGAAGCCATGATACGCGACGGCATAGCCATGGTGAAGTTCCTGCGCTGGCTGAAGCCGGCTGTGGAGCGAGGAGGTGAGACGGAGCTGAGCATCGACAGGAAGCTCTGTGCACTGCGTGCGGAGCAGAGTAACTACCGCGGTATCAGCTTCGATACCATTGCCGGCTATGCGGCACACGGAGCCATTGTACACTACGAAGCCACCCCAGAAACTGACATTCCACTACAACCCAAGGGATTGCTCCTGCTCGACAGCGGCGGACAATACCTGGATGGCACCACCGACTTGACACGTACCATCGCCCTGGGACCTACTACGGAGGAGGAACGCACCGATTACACCCTGGTGCTGAAGGGCTTCCTGGCCTTGATGCATGCTGAATTCCCCGACGGCACCTGTGGCACGCAACTCGACGTGTTAGCGCGCCAAGCCATGTGGAAAAGAGGTATCAACTACCTGCATGGCACTGGCCATGGTGTGGGTGCTTACCTCTGCGTACATGAAGGGCCTCACCAAATCCGTATGAACCACATGCCTACGGTGCTGAAAGCGGGCATGACCGTAACCGATGAACCGGGTATCTACAAAGCGGGCAAACATGGCGTGCGCACTGAAAACACCTTGCTGATTGTGCCTGCACAGGAGACACCATTTGGCACCTTCTACCGCTTCGAGGCACTCACCCTCTGTCCCATCGACAAGGCCCCCATCGAGCGCACGTTGCTCACGGCCGAAGAGGTGGAGTGGCTCAACAGCTATCACCGCACCGTCTTTGAGAAGCTTGCGCCCCATCTAGACAAAGAGACACAGCACTGGCTGAAGGAGGCTTGCAGCCCTCTGGAATAACCCATGTTCCGCCCCTACAAGTGGATGTTATCCAGTAAAAAAACAACTGTGGGTTTTATCCAATAGAATCCGCAATAGTGGGTGCATTCATGTGAAGAAAGAATGATATAAAAATAATAACACTATGGCAATCATCAAATCGGTACGTGGCTTTACACCACGGATAGGAGAGAACTGCTTTATTGCCGACAATGCCGCCATCATCGGCGACGTGGTGATGGGACGCGACTGCAGCATCTGGTTTAGCACCGTGCTTCGTGGCGACGTCAACTCCATCCGAATCGGCGACGGAGTGAACATACAAGATGGCAGCGTGCTCCACACGCTCTACGAGAAGTCAACCATTGAAATCGGCAATCACGTCTCCGTGGGGCACAATGTCACCATTCATGGAGCTACCATTCATGATTATGCCTTGATCGGTATGGGAGCTACCCTACTCGACCATGCCGTGGTGGGTGAAGGAGCGATTGTAGCAGCCGGATCGCTGGTACTCTCAAACACGGTCATTGAACCCGGTAGCATCTGGGGCGGTGTACCGGCCAAGTTCATCAAGAAGGTGGATCCCGAGCAAGCCAAGGAATTGAACCAGAAGATAGCGCACAACTACCTGATGTATGCCTCCTGGTACAAGGAGTAATCAGAAATTAATCATGCGGAGTATCTTGTCGGTAGCACCGGCGTGATCGGTCACGTAGCTACCGGCATTGATACCCGTTTCACGCAGGAAATGCTCGTCGGTGAGCAAGCGGTCGAGCAGTACCTGCAGTTCCAGGTAGTTCTTGATGGAGTAAGCACCCTTACGCTCAATCAGCTGAACGGCCTCTTGGAACTTCTGATACTTGGGACCAAAAATCACAGGTATGCCATACACCGCTGCCTCCAGCGTATTGTGGATGCCCACACCAAAACCTCCTCCGATATAGGCTATCTCACCATAGCGGTAGATGGATGAGAGCAACCCGAAGCAGTCGATAATCAGGCAGTCAGCCTTGCACACATTCTGTTCGTCGGCGCGGGTATAGCGCACGTAGGGGCGCTTCAGCTTGGAGATAATCTCCACCAGGTGGTTCTCGTCGATGACGTGAGGCGCAATGATGAGCTTCATCTCGGGATGCTGATTGAAGTATTCAATGAAGAGGTCCTCGTCGGGTTGCCACGAGCTGCCGGCGACAAAGGTCAGCGTGTGGTTCTTAAAGCGCTCTACCAAGGGGAGTTCCTTGGCCTCACTTCGTATCTGCAGTACCCGGTCGAAGCGCGTATCGCCCACCACCATGGTGCGGTTGATGCCTATCTTGGCCAGGAAGCGCTTGGAGCGTTCGTTCTGCACAAAGAGGTAATCGAAGTTACGCAACACGCTACGGTAGGTTCCTCCATACCATTTAAAGAATATCTGCCCCTTACGGAAGATGGAGGAGATGCTATAGACGGGGATGCGCCGGCGATGCAACTCATCGAGGTAGTTCTTCCAGAACTCATACTTGATGAAGAAAGCCATGCAGGGATTCGCCAGGTCGAGGAACTTCTTTACATTGCGGGGCTTGTCGAAGGGGAGGTAGCACACAATGTCGGCTCCCCGGTAGTTCTTACGCACCTCGTAACCCGAAGGCGAGAAGAAGGTTAGTAGAATCTTGTACTCGGGATAACGGGAACGAATCTGCTCAATCAGCGGGCGCCCCTGCTCGAACTCTCCCAACGAGGCGGCATGAAACCAGATGTAGCGGGCATCAGGCTCCAGCTGCTGGCGCAGCAGTTCGTACACCACCCAATGCCCCTTCATCATCTTGCGGGGCTTGCGGCTGAAGGGCGAAGCCAGATGCACCAGCAGATCGTAAATGGCGATAATCAGATTATAAATCATAGCGACAATGCGGAAGAAGAATCCATCGTTACAGGTTTACTGCACGCCGAGCACCTGCACAGCCTTCGTGATACGACGAATCGTCTCTTCCTTGCCCAGCAGCTCGGTGATGTCGAACATGTGGGGACCTTTGCACTCGCCCACCACAGCCAGACGGAACGCATTCATCACGTTGCCCAGGTGATACCCCTTGGCGGTAATCCATCCGATAACCTGCTCTTCGGCAGCCTTCGACTCGAAGCTTTCCAACCCCTCGAGTAGCTCCATCAGTTCACCCATGATGGCGGGTGTCTCGGCACTCCAACGCTTCTTCACATCTTTCTCTGCGTATGCCTCGGGAGCTTGGAAGAAGAACTTCGACTGATCCCAGAGTTCCTTGATGAAGTTAACACGTCCCTTGACGAGCGATACCACGCGAGCCAGATAGTCGTCGCTATAGTGCACCACCTGCACGCCCTGCGCCTCGAGTAGCGGCTTGAAGAGCTGAGCCAGCTCTGCATCGCTCTTGCGGAGGATGTATTCGTGGTTGAACCATGTACCTTTCTTATAGTCAAACTTGGCACCGGCCTTGCTGCAATGCTCCAGCGAGAAGAGCTGGATGAGCTCGTCCATCGTCATCAGCTCCTGGTCGTTGCCCGGGTTCCAACCCAGCAGGGCGAGGAAGTTGATGACCGCTTCGGGCAGGTAGCCTGCCTCACGATAGCCCGACGAGATTTCACCACTCTTGGGGTCGTGCCACTCCAGGGGGAAGACGGGGAAGCCCAGACGGTCGCCGTCGCGCTTGCTCAGCTTGCCATTGCCCTCGGGTTTGAGTAGCAGGGGGAGGTGGGCAAAATGCGGCATGCTCTCTTCCCAGCCAAAGGCACGGTAGAGCAGCACATGCAGCGGCGCTGAGGGGAGCCACTCCTCACCACGGATGACGTGCGACACTTCCATCAGATGGTCGTCCACGATGTTGGCCAGATGGTAGGTGGGCAGCTGGTCGGCCGACTTATAGAGCACCTTGTCATCCAGCACGGAGGAGTTGATCACCACCTCACCACGAATCAGGTCGTGGACATGCACCTCCTGGTTAGGCTCGATACGGAAGCGAACCACATACTGCTTGCCCTCGGCAATCAGCGCCTCTACCTCCTCGCGTGGCATTACCAGCGAGTTGCGCATCTGCAGGCGTGTAGAGGCATCATACTGGAAATTGGGCACCTCGGCACGCTTGGCTTCCAGCTCCTGAGGCGTATCGAATGCGATATAGGCCTTGCCGTTGTCAAGCAACTGCTGCACGTACTTCTTATAGATGTCGCGACGCTCCGACTGACGGTAAGGGCCGTAGTCGCCACCAAAGCTCACTCCTTCGTCGAACGTGATGCCGAGCCACTTGAATGACTCGATGATATACTGCTCGGCACCGGGCACAAAGCGGTTGGAATCGGTATCCTCGATACGGAAAATCAGGTCGCCGCCATGCTGACGGGCAAACAGGTAGTTGTACAACGCGGTGCGCACGCCACCAATATGAAGGGGCCCCGTAGGACTGGGGGCAAAACGTACTCTGACTCTATTATCTGCCATATTTTCGTTCATTTTACTATGAAATTCGTCTATTTATTGCTTTTAGTGCGCAAAAATACGGGATTTTTTTTATAGGTAACGATTTTTTTTGTACTTTTCGCAAAAAATTCGAGGATATGAGCAAGATACGTGCCAAAAAAGAGCTCTCTGTGAGAGATTTGCTATATCGGGTGGCTATTTTCGTAGTCACCGTGACCGCCGTGGTCTATTTCATGCCGCGCGATGGCAAGTTCAATTACCAGTTTGACATCAACAAACCCTGGAAGTATGGACAGGTCATCGCCACGTTCGATTTCCCCATCTACAAATCCGATGAGGTGGTGAAGCAAGAGCAGGACAGCTTAATGCGCCATTTCCAGCCCTATTTCCAGCGCGACAAGCAGGTGGCCGACGAAGCCATTCGCTCCTTCAGGGCCGATTGCCAGGGGAAGTTGAAGCGCTTCCTCCCCTCAGCCGAAGCCGCCCGGTTGATTGAGAAGAAGCTAAGCGATTATTACGACCGCGGCATCCTGCTGACCGAGGAACTGAACCGCCTGCGGCACGATAGCGTGGGCGGTATCCATGTGGTGGATGCCAAGCTCTCGGTGGCCAAGCCTGTGGCGCAGCTCCTCTCGGAGATGGAGGCTTATCAGCAGATACTCACAGCCGACACCCTGCGTCTACGCCCCGAAATGATGCGCCGACTGGGATTGAACGACTACCTCAACGCCAACTTGCACTACGACCAGCAGCGCACAGAGAGTGCCCGCCAGGAGATGCTTAACAGCTACTCCTGGGCAAGCGGATTGGTGGTTAGCGGACAGAAAATCATCGACCGAGGTGAGATAGTCAGCCGCGAGACCTACAACATCCTGCTGAGCCTTCAGAAGGAGTCGCTCAAGCGTAGCGGATCCATCACGCAGAAACGGCTCATGCTGGCAGGGCAGGTGCTCTACGTCAGCATCTTCATGCTCTGCTTCATGCTCTATCTCGACCTCTTCCGCAAGGATTACTATGAGCAGCGGGGCAGTTTGGCGCTGCTGTTCGCACTGATCATGTTCTATTGCGTAGCGACCAACGTAATGATAGCCAACATGTTCTTCAATGTCTATATCATCCCGTTTGCCATGCTGCCCATCATGGTGCGCGTCTTCCTGGATTCGCGCACCGCCTTCATGGCTCATACGGCCACCATATTGATTTGCTCCATTTCGCTGCGGTATCCCCACGAATTCATCCTCACGCAGCTGGCAGCTGGGTTGGTAGCTATCTTCAGCTTACGCGAGCTGTCGCAGCGGTCGCAGCTCTTCCGCACGGCTTTCCTCACGCTCGTCACCTACGCCGCCGTCTATTTTGCCTTCGAGCTGATTACCGAGAACGACCTGAGCAAAATCAATGGCAGCATGTACATCTACCTAGGCATCAATGCCCTCTTCCTGCTCTTCACCTATCCGCTGATGTTCCTGATTGAGAAGGCCTTTGGCTTCACCTCGAACGTGACGCTCGTAGAGTTATCCAACATCAATACGCCCCTGCTGCGCCGCATGTCGGAGACGGTTCCTGGCACTTTCCAGCACTCCATGCAGATGGCCAACCTGGCGGCCGAAGCAGCCAACCACATCGGGGCAAACAGCCAGTTGGTGCGTACAGGTGCGCTCTACCACGACATCGGGAAGATGGAGAACCCCGCCTTCTTTACTGAGAACCAGTCGGCCGGCATCAACCCGCACAAGAGCCTCAGCTATGAGCAGAGCGCCCAGGTAGTAATCAGCCACGTCACCGACGGCCTCCGCCTGGCCGACAAGCACAACCTGCCCAAGGTGATCCGCGACTTCATCACCACACACCACGGAGCAGGTACTACCAAGTACTTCTACATCTCGTGGAAGAACGAACATCCGGGCGAGGAACCGCCTCACGAGATGTTCCACTACCCCGGTCCTAATCCCTTCACCAAGGAGCAAGCCATCCTGATGATGGCCGACTCGGTAGAAGCAGCCTCGCGCAGCTTGCCCGAATATACCGAAGAGAGCATCAGCAACCTGGTGGAGAAAATCATCGACTCGCAGGTGAACGAGGGCTTCTTCAAACTCTGCCCCATCACCTTCAAGGATATCGACACAGTAAAGAGCGTGTTCAAGGAGAAACTACGCACCATCTACCACACGCGAATCAGCTATCCCGAACTGAAGAAAGATTAAACAATGTATTTCAATTTAAAATTGCAATTATAAATGAGCAACTTAAAAGATTCTTCATCCATTATCATAAAAGATATTCATCATGAGATACACAGCTAAAGAAGAGGCGCGATCCCGACAGCTCTTGCGCCGATATGGAATGACTCCTGAAGAAGTGAAGCAGTTTGCCTGCTTGAGCCGCCCCTACTGGCAGGACGGCGAGGCGAATGTAGAGGCCAACTACGGCCCTGGACTCTTTCATATCGAAACCGTCGACGGGCGCAAGACCACCTGCAAGCTGCATACGCGCAACCATCCCTCGGCACTGCTCAACACCCTGCTGGGCATGGGCAAGCCCTGCATCAACCTCCATGTTCCCGAGGCCTCGCCTGACGAGGCGCAGCGCATGGGTTTCCATCGCCCTTCGCTCTATATGTTCTGGTACTTCATCGTCTTCCTAATGACGTTGATTATGGTATTCTGGAGCCTGACCTCGCTTTCGGGCCTTTTGGCCGCAAGCATGGGCATCCTGTTTGGTGCACTCTGCTTCTACTCCCTCTTCCTGCTGCTCACCCACTTCTGCTACGTGTCAATTGAGGGTCATACGCTCGATATTCACAGCGTGGGGCGCACCGTAAGCTACCCCTACGGGCGCATCCGTAAGGTGAACTTCGACTTTGCCCGTGAGCTCAACTCCACCCATGTGATGGAGCTGATTGAAGAGGTCGGTGAGGGCGAAGCGCACTTTGTGCGTTATCACCTATATTATATAGGTCGCGTGCCGCGCACTCGGCTCAACGAACTGGCCGAACGCCTGCAGCAGCAAGGCATCGATGCCACCTGCAGCCTCAACGACGAAAAACGCCACTACCACGACACACTCCACCTGCAGCATAATTGAATCAATGAAAAATAAATAATTAAAAATTAAAAATGATTCAATTATTCATTTTGAGAAGCGGCTATCCTGTTTTAGAATAAAAATGATTATCTTCGCACCGTAAAACCAACTATTTACGCCTATGTACGACAACAATAGCATTATCCGATTTGACTGGGCAGCCAAACGTATCCTGCGCGACAAGGCCAACTTCGGCGTGCTCGAAGGTTTGCTCACGGTATTGATTGGAGAGCCCATCCGCATCCAGCAACTCCTGGAAAGTGAGTCGAATCAAAATTCCATAGATGATAAGTTCAACCGCGTGGATATCAAAGCTGAGAACAGCAAGGGAGAGATCATCATCGTGGAGATTCAACTAACGCGCGAAATCTACTACTTGGAACGTATCCTGTTCGGTGTGTCCAAGGCCATCACTGAACACATCTCGCTGGGCAGTAAGTACAACCAAGTCAAGAAGGTATATTCCATCAATATCCTCTATTTTGACCTGGGCAAGGGCGGCGATTACCTGTATCATGGTACAACCCACTTCGTCGGGGTGCATACCGGTGACGAACTGCAGGTGAACATAAAAGAGGGTGAATTGATACGCATGCGCACCCCTTCGGAGATTTTCCCGGAATACTATATCATCCGCGTCAATGAGTTCAACAAAGTGGCTTCCACCCCCCTTGAAGAGTGGATGGAATACCTGAAGAACGGCAACATCAGCGAAAGCACCACGGCTCCAGGGCTTAAGGAGGCTCGCAAGAAGCTGCAGTACCTTACCATGTCCAAACAAGAACGTGCCGCATACGATGAACATATCAATGCCATCATGATTCAAAATGATGTACTGGATACCGCAAAACTGGAAGGAAGAGCTGAAGGTAGAGCCGAAGGAAGAGCTGAAGGAAGAGCCGAAGGCATCGCTGAGGGAAGAGCTGAAGGAAGAGCCGAAGGCATCGCCGAAGGTAGAGCAAAAGGTAGAGCAGAAGGCATCGCTGCAAGGAATGCGGAGATTGTAAAGGCCATGGCCAAGCAACAATTCTCCGTTGAAACCATGGCACGCATCACGGGCTTGAGCATGGATGATATCCAATCCCTTCTGAAATAACCTCATGAGGGCCACACACCCTGTCACGCTCTCCAAATGTCACATCGGATCAACGTCGTAATACACTAGTAGTGACTTGTAGCGGGGGTCGGAGAGCATCTCTTTCTGCACCTCGAGCAGCAACTGGCGCGCACGCGACAAGGGGGCCGACACCTCTACCTTGAGCATCATCTTGCGGATGAAGAGCGTCTGGATACGCGCCACAGGGGGCTTGTCGGGACCTAACAGACGGCTACCGAAGTGCTGACGCAGGCGCTCGGCCATGGTGCGTGCCGCCTCGTCGAGCAGCTGCTCGTCGCGGTGCTTCAAATAGACATAAATCAGGCGATAGTAGGGCGGATAGTGAAACAGCTCGCGCTCGGCCAGCTGAGAGGCAGCCATCGCCTCGTAGTCGTTGGCCATCACCTGTGCCAGGATAGGATGGTCGATGGAGCGCGTCTGCAGCACAACGATGCCCTGACGGTCGCTCCGCCCTGCCCTGCCCGCCACCTGCGCCATCATCTGGAAGGCCCGCTCGTAGGCGCGGAAGTCGGGATAGTTGAGCATGGTGTCGGCATAGAGGATACCCACCACGCTCACCTGCTCAAAGTCGAGCCCCTTGGAAACCATCTGTGTGCCCACCAGGATGTCGGTGCGACCCTGCTGAAAGTCGCGGATGATGCGCTCAAAGGCCTGCCGAGTGCGGGTGGTATCGAGGTCCATGCGCGCCACGCGGGCGTCGGGGAAGAGCGTCTGGATGGCATCCTCAATCTTCTCCGTGCCAAATCCGCGCTGACGCAGGTCACTGCCATCGCAAGCGGGGCAGCGCAAGGGTACAGGTTGGGTGTAGCCACAGTAGTGACAGGTGAGCTGGCGGAGCCCCTTGTGGTAGGTGAGGCTCACGTCGCAATGCTTGCACTTGGGCACCCAGCCGCAGGTGTGGCACTCCACCATCGGTGCAAAACCTCTTCGGTTCTGGAAGAGGATGACCTGCTGCTTCTGCTCCAGCGCCTGGCGGACGTGCTGCAAGAGCAAGGGCGAGAAGATGCCCTGCATCCGCTTGGTGCGCTGCAGCTCCTTGATATCTACGGGCACGATGTGTGGCAGAGCCACCTGGCGGTAGCGCTCACTCAGCGTCACCAGGGCATACTTGCCGGCCACGGTGGCGTTGTACCAGCTCTCCAGGCTTGGCGTGGCGGTGCCCAGCAGGGTCTTGGCGCCCTGCTGCGCGGCCAGCACCAGGGCAGCGTTGCGGGCATGATAGCGCGGGGCGGGGTCCTGCTGCTTGAAGCTTCCCTCATGCTCCTCATCAACAATCACCAAACCCAGGCGCTGGAAGGGGAGAAAGATGGAGGAGCGTACACCCAGTATCAGGTCGTAGGGCTGAGCGGAGAGCTGCTTTTTCCAGATCTCCACCCGCTCGGCATCGGGGAACTTGCTGTGATAGACGCCCAGGCGCGAGCCAAACACGCGCTGCAGGCGCTGCGTAATCTGCGTGGTTAGGGCAATCTCGGGCAGGAGATAGAGTACCTGACGCCCCCTGCGGAGCTCCTCCTGGATGAGATGCATGTAGATTTCGGTCTTTCCAGAGGCGGTAACCCCGTGGAGCAGGCAGACGTTGTACGTGGCGAAGGCGGTGCGGATGGCCTCGAAAGCCCTCTGCTGCGCCTCGCCCAGGGGATGCAGCGGTGCCTCGGGCTCCTGAGCCGGCTGCCCCAGACGCCCCACCTCCTGCAGGTACTCCTCGAGCACGCCGCGCTTCAGCAATCCGCCATAGGTGGCCACCCCTGCCCCACTGCGCGCCAAGAGTTCCTGCCGGCTCACCTCACGCGGCTCGCCGGGACCCAGTTCACCACTCAGATCGAAATACTTGATGAGCAGGTCGAGCTGCCTCGGCGCACGCCGCTGCAGCTCGTCAAAGAAGATGTGCAGGCGGTGCTCGTTACGGGCGTCGGGCGCCAGACGCACCCGTCGCTCCATACGCGGGCGGTAGCTCTGCTTTAACTCCTCCTCCACGCTGATGGCTCCCTTCTCCAGCAGCCGCTTGACGACCCCCATGACGTGCTTTATCCCTGTGGCCTTGGCCAGCCGGCTCACGGTCATCCCCTCGCTCTCGCTCAGCAGGGCCACCACCTGCCGCTCCCGATCGTTCAGCAGCGAGAGGTCGTCAAAAGCCTCAGCGGGCACCACCACGGTTTCGCTCTCCAGCTTCATGCCCGAGGGGAGCGCCGCCTTATAGACATCGCCCAGCGTGCAGAGGTAGTAGTCGGCTATCCATTGCCAAAAGCTCAACTGCCGGGGCAGGAGGATAGGCTCCTCGTCGAGCAGGTCGGTCACCTCCTTCACCTCGTAGCCTTGAGGAGAAGTGAAGTGAACGCGCGCGACGATAGCCGTGTAGAACTTCTTATTGCCGAACGACACCACCACCCGGCATCCCACCTTGACCCGTCCCTCCAACTGCGGCGGCAGGACATAGGTAAAGAGGCTCCAGAGCGGCAGGGGCAATATGACGTCAATATAGGTCTTCATCGCAAATAGGGGTTATCACTCATACGGTTCTCAACAATAAGGGTTATCCACAATACGCTTCTCAACAGGCGGCAAAAATAGGAAAAGCCGTGAAAACAACAAAAGAAAACGGGCGACTTTCTCAAGCCACCCGCTCAGATTATACATATTTTACTAATACAATCAGTTCCAGTTACAGAAACCTAAGGCCGATTGTTAAGGTTACAGTTTTACCATAAACTGTATTTCTATGATTAAACCTGCAAAAAGCAGGATTAAACGGTCGATACCATCTAAAACCGCTGCAAAGATAATAGCTTCTGATAAATCTACAAAATATCAGAGCCATTTTTTTATTTTACCCCCCCCCATTAATATTATTTCACTCTCTAACTCATCACTTACTTATTGGGCTCGCTCCACTTCTTGGTGGCAGTGCAGGTGATGTTGAGCACCTGATCACCGACCTGGATGCGGAAGTCGCCGGCTTCGAGCGTCCACTTGCCATCGTAACCTACAAAGGCCAGGTCGCTGCCCTTGATCCGGAGCGTCACACTCTTCGTCTCACCCGGCTGGAGGGCGACTTTCTCGAAGTTGCGCAGGCGGCGGTTATCGGGCGTGAGTGAGGCCACCAGGTCGCTGCTGAAGAGCAGCACGCTCTCCTTGCCTGCCACACTGCCCGTGTTCTTGACATCGACGGTGAAGGTGATGAGGTCGTCAGCCGTGAACTGCGTCTTGTCGGAACGCAGGTTACTGTAGGCGTAGGTGGTGTAGCTGAGGCCGTAGCCAAAGGCCCATTGCACGTTGACTTGTGCATCGTAGTTGTAGGCCCCCTCCATGGCCTTGCCGATGTGCTCGCACGGCTTGTAGTCGTAGGTGATGAGCGAGTTAATCTGCTTGGGATAGGTGAAGGGCATCTTGCCGCTGAAGTTGGCATCGCCAGCCACGAGGTTGGCCAGGGCGTCGCCACCATAGTTACCAGGCAGCATCACGTGTACCACCGCCTTAGCCAGCGGTTCGATATCAGCCATGATACGGGGACGACCCTCGTTGAGCACGATGATAATGGGCTTACCCGTCTGAGCTAACGCCTTGACCAGATTGCGCTGGTTGGCAGACATCATCAGGTCAGTCAAGTTACCAGGCGTTTCACAATAGGAGTTCTCGCCGATGCAAGCTACGATGACATCGGCCCCAGCAGCGGCAGCTACCGCCTTTTCAATCTCCGGTTCATTCTCATCCCACCAGTTGCCGCCTTGCTTGTAAGTTACACCGGCTTCGTAGATGATATTTTCGGCACCAAACTTATTGGTAAAGGCCTCGAGGATGGTGTTATAGGGGGCACCACACTGCTCCAAGTCGGCCTTATCACCCTGCCATGAGTAGCTCCAACCACCATTCAGCGTACGCATTGAATTGGCGTTAGGACCTGTAATCAACAGTTTCTTGCCCTTAGCCAAGGGGAGCATATCGTTGTTCTTCAGCAGCACGATACTCTCCTCAGCAGCCTGCAGAGCGGCAGCAGCATGCTCTTTACTACCAAACAGGGGGAAGTCATTGAAATCATAATAAGGGGTCTCAAAGAGACCCAGACGATACTTCATACGGAGTACACGAGCCACGGCATCATCAATACGGCTCATGGGTACCTCGCCCTCTTCCACCAGTTGCTTCAGCAAGGTGCAGAAGTCCCAGCTGTAGGGGTCCATCGACATGTCAATACCGGCGTTGATAGCCAGTTTGATAGCCTCTTTCTTATCCTTGGCAATGTGGTCGCGGCTGTAGAGGTTGTTGATGTCGGCCCAGTCGGTCACCACCATGCCATCCCAGTTGAGGTCCTGCTTGAGCCACTGAGTGAGCAGCTCGTAGTTGGCGTGGAAGGGGAGGCCGTTGTTCATGGCCGAGTTGATCATCACCGAGAGGGCACCGTTTCGCACCATCTCCAGGTAGGGGGCGAAGTGCTTCTCGCGCATGTCCTGCAGAGTGATACTCGAGGGGGTGCGGTCCTTGCCGCTGACGGGCACGCCGTAACCCATGAAGTGCTTCATGCAGGCAGCCACGTGGAACTTGTCGATGTGGTTGGGGTCGTCGCCCTGGAAACCGAGCACCGACTCACGTCCCATCTCGGCATTAAGGTAGCAATCCTCGCCGTAGTTCTCCCACATGCGCGGCCATCGGGCGTCACGTCCCAGGTCGGTCACGGGTGCGAAGGTCCAGGGGATGCTTCCAGCCTTGGTTTCGTAAGCCGAGATGCGCGAACCCTCGCGGGTGAGTGCACGGTTGAAGGCGGCGCCCATGTTGACCCCCTGCGGGAAGAGCGTGCCGCCCAGCGTGTAGGTGGTGCCGTGGATCTGATCCACGCCATAGATACAGGGGATGCCTATCTCCTTCATCGACTTCTCCTGGATGCGCTTGATGATACGTTGCCACTCGTCGCGCCCAACGGCCAAGCCATTGGGCACATTGAGGATGGAGCCCACCTTGTACTTGGTGATGACGGAGTCGAGTTTCGCCTCGTCAATCTGGAAGCCCTTGGCATTCTCTATCTCCTGAATGCGCATATAGAGTCGCATCATCAAGTCCTGCGAAGGCTCGAGCTTCTTGACATCGAACTCCTTCTCTAGTTTATACTGCTTGATGAGCTTCTTGAGGAACTGCGGAGTGAGCTGATTAGGTTGTACACCCATGAAGGGGTTGACGCGCTTCTGGATGACGTCGATGGTGAGTTCGCACATCTGGCCCACCTTTTCGTCGAGGGTCATCTTCTTGAGCCATTGCTCAATCTTTTGTTCCATCTGCTCATCGCGTGGAATTGCCGGCTTCTGCTGAGCTGTTGCCGTCAGCAGAGAGGCTGCTGACAGCAGAAAGAGAATCATTCTTTTCATAAATGTTGTCCTTAATGTTTTTATTGTGTATAATGTTATTTTGACGGTGACAAAGATAGCATTAACCCTTTATACAAGAGAGAGGCTAAAGTATATTTAATGCCTTAGCCCCCTCTTTTTTTTTTATTAACCCGCTTCGGTAGAGGGACTCAGATTAACGCTTCAAGACGTTCAACTGCCCGGGCTTCGCAAAGAGCGGATGAACGGCTTGGGAAGAGGCAGCCACCTCGGCTGTGAGGGTAGCGCGGATGTCGCGGCTGTTGGCAGCCACCAAGAACTGGTAGTTACCTGCCGCCACCTTCCAAGCATTCTCCTTGCAGCAGAAGGAGGCCAGATCGGCTGCGGCTACACGCATCGTGAGTGTACTGCTTTCACCGGGTTGCAGCAGAGCGGTCTTAGCGAAGGCCTTCAACTCCTTCTCAGGTTTGTTGCTCTTAGCGGCATCAGGAGCTGCTACATAGAGCTGTACAGACTCCTTACCAGCCACCTTGCCCACGTTCTTCACCTCAACCGATACCACGTAGGCATCGCCGTCGGCCTGAACAGAGGCATTGCTGTACTCAAAGTTGGTGTATGACAAACCAAAGCCGAAGGGGTATGATACCGCCTTGTTAAAGCTGTCGAAGTAGCGGTAGCCCACGTAGATATCCTCCTCATAGAGGGTGTAATCTACGTTGCGAACATCGCTCTTCTTCGCACCGCTGTTGGTAATATCCAGATTGGCTTTCTGGTCGATGGGGAAGTTGTCAGATGAGGCGTGATCGGTGAACTTCACGGGGAAGGTCATGGTCAGCTTACCGCTGGGCGAAGCCTTACCGCTCAAGATGTCGGTTACGCTGTTACCACCCTCCTGACCAGCCTGCCATGCCAACAGGATTGCATCGGGCAGGTTCTTCCAAGAGGCAGTTTCAATGACACCACCAATGTTGAGTACCACAACCACCTTCTTACCGGCTGCGTGGAAAGCTTTGCAGACGTCGGTAATCAGCTTGTTCTCCTCCTTGCTGAGGTTGAAGTCAGCTGAGGTACGATCCAGGAACTCACCAGAGAGGCGACCCAGCGTAATCAGAGCCACATCATTAGCAGCCACCTGCTCGCTCAACTGAGCAGCTGTCAGCGCCATCTCGGTAGGCAGAGGAGCCGGCATAAACTTTGCGAAGGGGCCTTCGGGTTTGAACTTTGCACGCTCAGCCTTCATATAGGTCTCATAGACAGGCTGCATGCGCTCATCCACCTGGAAGCCACCATTCTTCAAGCCATCGAGCAGAGAGACGGTATAGGCACGATTCACGTTGCCCGAACCGGTACCACCAGCGATGAATTCGTAGGAGGTGCAGCCAAAGAGGGCCACCTTCTTCACGTCCGCACCGAGAGGGAGCGTGGCGTTTTTGTTCTCAAGCAGTACCATACCCTCGGTCGCACTCTGACGCGTTACAGCGGCATGAGCCTTGAGGTCAGGTCGGTTGGAGTATTTGTACCCCTTGAAGCGAGGAGTCTTGAGAATCATCTCCAGAATACGGTGCACGTTGCGGTCAAGCACCTTCTCGTCGAGCTTTCCCTGCTTTACGCCCTCAAGAATCTGGGTGTACTGCTCAGGACGTCCAGGTTGCAGCATGTCGTTGCCTGCCTCCATCTGAGCCACGGCATCCTTACCGCCAAACCAGTCGGTCATCACCATCCCCTTGTAGCCCCACTCATCGCGCAGGGCAATGGTTTGCAGCTCCTTGCTTTCACTGGTGTACGTACCATTCAGATAATTGTATGAGGACATCACCGTCCAGGGATTACTCTCCTTCACGGCGATTTCAAACCCCTTCAGATAGATTTCGCGTACGGCACGCGGTGAAGCCATCGCATCATTGGCCATGCGGTTGGTCTCCTGGTTGTTGAGGGCGAAGTGCTTGATGCTGGTTCCTACGCCTTGGCTCTGCACACCGCGCACGTAGGCGGCAGCCATCTTACCGCTCACCACGGGGTCTTCTGAATAGTACTCGAAGTTACGGCCGCAGAGGGGGTTGCGGTGGATATTAAGTGCAGGAGCCAAGAGTACGTCAGCACCATACTCCAGCACCTCATTACCGATACTCTGACCTACGCTCTCCATCAGTTGTTGATCCCAGGTTGAGGCCAGCAGCGTACCGATGGGAAAGTGTGTGCAGTAGTAGGTAGCCTCATCACCCTCGCGAGTGGGATCGATACGCAAGCCAGCAGGACCGTCGGCTAATACCACTGAGGGGATACCTAAGCGGGCAATAGGATAGGTGGTTCCGGCAGCACCGGGAACCAGTTTCTTCGTTGAGCCAATCACGGCACTATCGCCAGAGAAGCCAGCCATGCCGGTACCAATCACCAGATGAACCTTCTCTTCAAGTGTCATGGCGGCAATCACGTCATCGATAGACGACTTGCCCAGCTGAGGCACTGAGGGGCCACATGCGGTCAATGCCACCGCAGCAGCTGCAAACAGGATTTCTTTCTTCATTGTTCTATGATTAATGTTGACGAATATGTTTTCTGAGTTAACAAGTTGACGATTTAACGAGTTGACGAGGCTTATTTTACTTGAACAACTTCGGAGCAAACTCGGTGAGGTAGATACGCCAGTTTTTCCAGATATGGCCTTCGCCCGTTTCGAAGTACTCGTACTTGTAGCCCTTTTCATCCAGCATCTTGCGGTAGTCGGTATTGGCTTTGTAGAGGAAGTCGGTGTTGCCGATAGCGATGTAGTAGAGGGCGGGCTTCTTGGCAAACTGAGTCTTCAACTTGGCATCGAAATCTTTGTAGATGGGTGAATCTATCTTCTGGTCGGGTAAGATGGCAGCAGAGAAGAGGCCTACATAGTCGAACATGTCGGGGTTCTGCTTTGAGATGTGGAGTGAATGGAAGCCACCCATAGAGAGGCCGGCAATGGCACGTGCCTTCTTGCTCTTGATGGTGCGGTAGTGGCTGTCGATATACTTCACCACATCAGGGAAAGCGGTTTCAAACGAGCCCTCCATGGTCTTGGGCAGCTGCATGCTGGGGGCAACAAAGCCGTTGCTGGTCTCACCGGGAGCAGCCTCCTGAGAGATGTTGCCGTTGGTCATCACCAGAATCATAGGTTTCGCCTTGCCTTGCGCAATCAGGTTGTCCAGAATCTGAGCGGCACGGCCCAGTTCGCTCCATGCGTTCTCATCGCCACCCATACCGTGAAGCAGATAGAATACGGGATAACGCTTGCCACTATCTTCGTAACCGGCTGGCGTATAGACCGTCATGCGGCGCTTCATACCAGCTGTGGGACTGTTGTACCACACCTTGGCCACGTTACCGTGTGGCACATCATTCACCTTGTAGAGGTCGGCACGGTCACCACCGATAATGAAGACGTTGGTCACACTCTGCACGTCGCGAATCATATAGACATTCGAGGGGTCGTTAATCTTCAGACCATCTACCACAAAGGTGTAGCTATACAGCTCAGGCTTCAGAGGATTGGGTGTTGTCCACTCCCAAACGCCCTCCTTCTCCACAAGGTCGGCATAACCGGGGCCGTCAAACTCGCCAAAAGGCGTTTTGATTTTCTGTGTAGGCAAAAAGTCGCCCGTAACCTGCACCTTGACAGCCTTCGGCGCTTTCAAACGGAAGGTAACGGTGTTGTTGTCATGAATCTCGGGTGAGACCAGTTGTGATCCACCCCAAAGGGCTTGCTGGGCTTGAGCCAGCATGCCAGTCAGCACAAAGGCTGCTAAAAGGAATAGTTTCTTCATATTCTGTTTATAATTAATGTATTATTAGCGATGTGATTCTCTTTTTTGGCGAAAAAGAAACGAAAACGCATTGTCTTTCTTCTACTATATTTTTTTTGATAGGGCTTCTCCTTTGGTCTCTTAAGTTACTCCTTCGTTTCTATTTTGAACGGGCAAAAGAGAAAGAAGCAAAGAGAAAACCCGCCGGCTGCACCTCTGGGGCTACTCCGAAGGTCATCGGGCTAAAGCAGAAAAAACTCGCTTCGCTCAAACAGGTTTCTGCTTTTTAACGCCCTCGTGACCTTCTACGCTTAACGCCCCTACGATGAAGCCGAAACTAATGAGCCCCATCTATCTCCCTTTAAAGAGAGAATTTTAATTAATGTGATTTGCATCATAGACCAAAGTGGCCCGATTTTTGATGAGGCATTTGGCATTGGGAGCGGCGATGTCTATGTGCTTGCTGAAGGGGTAATCCTTGGGCTCTACCTGCTCACCTCGGCTCAACTTGCCAGCCAGTTCAATCATGTCTTGCATGTATTGGTAGTCGAAGGGGTCGCCGTAGGGACCAAAATGGCCTACGTAGAGCTTGGTCAGACCCTTGCTACGCATTATCCCTACCATCTTTTCGCATGAAGCCAAATAGGTGGTCATGGGAATGTGGGGCTGCAACTGCAACCAGACATGGCCCGAACCAAAGGCATCGCTGGTAAAGGCTGAACGGTATTTGGTGTCGATGAAGGCAACCGAACCTGGTGTATGGCCAGGCACATGGATGACCTCTATCAAACGGTCGCCCAAATCAAATTGCTGCCCCTCCTGGAGGTCAAGCACCTTGCCATCATAGGGCTCGTTGCGAACCCCCTTGTCAGCTGGGTGCATCCATACCTCAGGGAAAAAACGGTTACCGCCTACATGATCGACGTGGTTGTGACTGATGACCACATCCAGCGGCAGGTCGGTAAACCGACGCACCACGGCATCCAGCGAGTCACCCGTCATACCGGTATCTATCAACAAGGCGCGCTTTGTGCCCTTCAACAGATAGAGGGTCGAAATGGTACCATTCTCAATCTGCCAGGTTTCGGGATTGAGCTGCGTCACAGAGAGGTTATTGCCTTCGTAAAGATTCTCCTTATGCTCGTTCTCCACGTTAAGCGATTGGATATGTGGGTCGGCCTTTGAGCAAGCGTTCCACTGAGGCACCCCTTCGCCGTTGGGATTGCCCGTACGGGCGAAGTTGGTCCAGTAGGCCACCATGCGTCGGCTCAGCTCATAGTCGCCCGGCGTCATGGGGCGCCAGCAGCGACCCAGCGTGCCGAAAACATACCATAACTCTGCCGAGTGGAAAGCCCCTTTCATATCGCCGAAGCCACCGGCGGGCGCTGGCATATCCATGCCCGGCAAGTCGCGATTAAAGCAATAAACGTAGGAGGGGTTAAGTCCCTGCTCCTCCTGCAAGAGGCTCCAATCCACCGCTGCCTGCTGCATCACGGCGGGAGCAATATCCTCGCTGCAATAACCAATCATGGTGGGGATGCGGAGGGTCTCGCCGCGATAAGCCACATTATTCAGCGTATCACCGAGCAGATAGCCGTCGATACAGGGCCCCCAAGGGAGGCCCATCATGGGTACTTTCTGCTTCATCAAGTAGCCGGAAAGAATCTTCTGGAACTCATCAGAGGAGGTGGCACGCATCTGCTCCAGCGTAGTACAGCCTGCCTCATCCCACATACCTTGGCCCATAGCCTCAGCGGACTCTAAGCTCTTGGCAGCGATGATGCCGCTCAAACCGCCACCGCTCTGGATGATGGCGCGATGCACCAACCCTTTGGTGAGAGGGGAAGAGAGGAGCGACTGCACACTACCCGCACCGGCACTCTGACCGAAAAGGGTGACACATCCCTTATCGCCACCGAAAGCCTCGATGTTGCGGTTCACCCAGCGGAGAGCCTCTAACTGGTCCAGCAGACCATAGTTGCCTGAACCAGTGCCATCACTCTCGGCCGAGAGCAGCGGATGGGCCAGGAAGCCGCACATGCCTAAACGGTAGTTCACCGTGACCAGGATAACACCTTGATGGGCAAAGGCTGTACCATCAAACTCCTCCTCATAGCCATAGCCGTTCTGATAGGCTCCGCCATGAATCCAGACCATGACGGGCAGTTTGTCGCCAGCCTTGGCATCGGCCGGTTTCCACACATTCAAGTAGAGGCAATCCTCACTCATCTTGGGAGCCTTGCCTTGATAGAACTCCTTCCAGTAGAAAGAGCCCTCTTGCTGTCCGCCTTGAAGCGAGGCATCGCCCCAACTGTCGCAAAGACGCACACCCTTCCAAGCCTCGACTGGCTGAGGTGCCTTCCAGCGTAAATCGCCCACGGGAGGGGCTGCATAGGGAATACCTTTATATACTACAACGTCCGAGGCATCGGCCACGACCCCCTGAACCAGTCCGCCATCCACCATGACAGCGCCCTCCGGTTGCTGCGAACCGGCACAAGCGCTACAAAGCAAAGCGGCAAATAGAAATGAATGGAGTGAATTCATGATAAAGCTTGATTGAATAGAGCGTCTTATTTCTTGAAAAGACGAGGAGCGAACTCGCTCAGATAGATACGCCAGTTTCTCCAGATATGGCCTTCACCCGTCTCGAAGTACTCGAAAGGATAGCCCTTCTCGGTGAGGAACTGACGATACTCCTCAATGCCTTTGTAAAGGAAGTCGCGGTTACCGCAAGCGATGTAATAGAGTGCAGGCTTTTTAGCGAACTGCTTGGCCAAGAGTCCCTCCATATCGCCATAGAGCGGATTATCCTTGAGGTTGGGGCGACCACCGCCGCCGGAGAAGAGGCCTACATAGTCGAACATATCTGGATAGAGGCGTGAGATGGCACAGGAGTGATAGGCCCCCATCGAAAGTCCAGCAATGGCGCGATTGGCCTTACCCTTCTTGACGCGATAGGTTTTCTCCACAAACTTCACCACGTCGGGGAAGGTGCTGACAAAGTCGGCCTCCACAGCCTGACGCTGTGCACCGGTACCCATTGAAGGAACGGTATAACCCAGCGGACTCTCACCTGGAGCAGCCTGCTGCCAGGCGTTTCCGTTAGTCATCACCACAATCATCGGTTCCACCTTACCCTGAGCAATCAGGTTATCGAGAATCTGCGACGTACGGCCCAGGTTAATCCAAGCCTCCTCGTCACCACCAGCTCCGTGAAGCAGATAAAAGACAGGGTATTTGCCACCCTTCTCATAACCGGCAGGGGTGTAAACCGTCAAGCGGCGGTTCATCTTCAAACCAGGGCTCTCATACCAGATACGGCTTACGGTACCATGAGGCACCTCGTTGACTGAATAGAGATCGCCACGCTCGCCACCTACGATAAACACGCTGAATACGCTGGCCACGTCGCGAATCATATAGACATTGCTCGGGTCATTGACCTTCACTCCGTCGATAATCATGTTATAGCTGTAGAGCTCAGGCTGCAGCGGTTGAGGAGTAGTCCATTCCCATACGCCATCCTTCTCCACCATATCCACAGGCATAGCCACGTCAAACTCGCCCCGCTCGGTCTTAATGGCCGTGGTAGGGAGGAAGTCGCCATGCAGTTGCACCCGACGGGCTTTGGGCGCTTTCAAACGGAAAGTAACAGTGTGGTCAGCATGAACCTCAGGTGAGACCACAGGGGCTGAACCCCACAAAGCCTGCTGCGCATAACCGACAAGCGACACCAGTGCTACAGCTGCTAAAAGGAATAATTTCTTCATGATAGTAGTTATAAACTAATAAAAAGGGATTTCTGTTAAAAGCAAAATAGAAAAAACGAAACAAAGGAAAAGATGGAACCTCTTAGGATTTAGATTAATAAATCTTAGAGTCCCCTCATTTATATACCATTATATTTATTTCCCGAAACAACGGCTCACAAAGGGCAAGCAGGTGAAGAGGGCGGTATGCCAATACTCGTTGGTATGGCCGCCATCGCGTACGCGGAACTGCAGCGGAATCTGTGCGCGGTGCATGGCCTGCACAAACTCGATGTTGCGGTCGAGCAGGAAGTCATCGTCGCCACAATCCACGTACCACTGCACCGAGCGGAGCTGCTCCTTACGGACATCGTCAGCCTGCAGCACGTAGTCAATACAGCTGTGCTCGCGAACCGACTTGTTCAGTATCTCCATCTTATCCTCTGGGTTGGCCGGCTCCTTTGAGGGCATGGCGCCAAACTCGGGGATATTCATCAGGGCACTCATGGCGTAAGCCGCGCAATAGAGCTCGCTGTGACGCTGTGCGTAGCTGGTCGTGCCACCGCCACCCATAGATAAACCGGCAATAGCGCGGTGTTGCTTATCGCCAATCACGCGGTACTTGCTTTCAATATAGGGAAGGAACTCCTGGTAGAAGAAATCCTCGTAAGCCCATCCGGGCATGTTGAAGTATCCGTTCCATACACCGGCATAGATGTTACCGCCGGCATTGGGGCTGACGACAATCATATCACAAGCCTCGCCCGAAGCGATCAGTTGGTCGAGCACCTCGCCTGCCCGCTGGTCGCGGAACCACCCCTCGTTGGTACCCATCACCCCATGAAGCAAGTAGAGGATGGGATACTTCTTCTCAGGATTCACCTCGTAGCTCTTAGGCAGATAGATGGTATAAGCCCGATGCGCCTTCAGCACCTTGCTGTAGATACTATCCGTCACCACCTTGCTTTGCGGCCCCCAGCCAAACTGTGCATGCGCCGCCACACCAAGGAGGCAGCAGGCAATAAGTGAAATAAGAATTCGTTTCATATTAGAAAAGCGTTAATAGAGGGTACGAATGGTACCCTCTATTTATATTATACCCTCTGTTACTTCTCAGAATCTTTACCCCAACCCTCATTCTGGGTCATGTTGGGATTCAGACGCAGCTCCTTGGCAGGGATAGGCAGTAAGTAGTGCTTTGCCTTGAAACCAAAGCGGTTGGCATCTACATTATACTTTCTATACTCCAACCTTACCACGCCACTCTCCTTGATCAACACAGGAATCTCGGCACCCTGATTCTTCAAGACGCTCTCGGCATCTTTCCAGCGGAGTAAGTCTTGGAAACGGACATATTCGCTACAGAGTTCCAGACGCTTCTCAGTCTTGATAGCTTCGAGTGTTGCGGTCTTATCGGGCAACTGAGCTCTGCGACGAACCTCGTTCAGGCAGGCGTCAGCTTCCGGCTGGTTACCAGCCAGCAAATTGGCCTCTGCAGCCAGCAGCAGTACCTCGGCATAACGCATCCAACGGTAGTTGTTGTATGAGCACCAGAAGATTAGCGGAGCCTCAGCACTCGAGAAGCGGCGCTTCCACATGAAGATGCCCTCGTTGATAATACTTGCACCCTCTTGCAGCTCTACGCCATAGTCGGCCATCTGCTCATAGGTCTTCAAGGTCTGGTTCAGGCGATAGCCATCCACACCCTCTTCAGCTACAAAGGCATCATAGAGTTTCTTCTGTGGTACCATGAATCCCCAGCCGGTCTCCTTAAACATACCGAACAGACCCTCCTTGCCGGAAACGGCTTTCAATTTATCCATGCGCCAGTGGTTCATCACTTCGAAGAAACTGAATTCTCCCATCACCTCGTTGTAGTCCATCACACGGCCACTCTCAAGCATGCTTTCGCAACAACCCTCAGCCATATAGGTCAGGATATTTTCATAGGGACCCTGATAGAGTGCATACTTGCCACTCTTACGCACCTCATTCAGCACCTTTGCGGCCTCTGCATTCTTACCTTGCCACAGGTAGGCCTTGCCCAGCATGGTTTGAGCCACCTGCTTGGTAACACGCCATACGGTATTGTCATCCTGATTGGCCTTCTCAGCCAAAGCGCCTGAGGCGATTGCTTCGGTCAAGTCCTTTTCTATCAAAGCCCAGATTTGCTCTTTGGGCGAACGGGCAATCTGATACTCCGAAGAGGAGAGCTCATGGTCAACCAAGGGCACATCACCCCACAATGAAACTAAATCGAAATAGGAGAATGCACGGAAGAACTTAGCTTCTGCAATGGCACGGTTCTTCACGGGGCTATCGGGTGCCACATGACCCAAAATCACATTGGCCTTGTAGATAATCTGATAGTATGACTCCCACACACCCAGAATAAACTGCTGGTCGGTACCAAACGAAAACTCGTTACAGCCTTCCAAGTCGGCATTGTCATTACGTCCACCACCGCCGGCCCAAATGTCGTCCGACATCAGGTTTTTCAACATGGTGTAGTTATAATAGCTACTCTTCAATTGGATATAGAGCGCATTGGCCGCTTCATCGGCCTGAGCATCCGTCTGATAGTAGCTGGAGTAATCGAGTACACCTTTCTGGGGGATATCCAGACGGTCGGTGCATGAGGTGGCTCCCAGCGTCAGCATCGACCCAAGAACCATTATTTTGAATGTTGATTTCATATCGTTATTTCTACTTTATGGTATAAGACATGTTTATTAGAAGGTCACGCTAAGACCCAATACCACTTTCTTTGAGGTGGGGTATGTACCCTTATCCACACCCAGCGCACTGCCTACGCCGGTCACTTCGGGATCGAAGCCCTTGTACGAGGTCAAGGTGATGAAGTCTTCGAGTGAACCGTAGATACGGAGGTTCTCAAGAGCCGCCTTCTTAACCCACTGCTTGGGGAAGGTGTAACCCAACTGAATCTGCTTTATCTTAAAGTATGAGCCATCGAATACAGAGCCGCTTGATACCATGAACTTCTGGTAGTCGGTAGCGGTTGACTTAGGCATGCTACCATCGCGGTTGCTCTCTGTCCAACGGTCGGCAGTAAAGATTTTCAAGCGGTTCAAGTTATAGTCCACACGATTCAGACAGCAGTAGATGTCGTTACCCTGACTACCTGTACCGAAGAGGATGAAGTCGATACCCTTCCAGGCAGCGCTCAACGTGATACCATAGGTGAAGTCGGGCATACCCTTACCGATATCGGTCTTATCGTTGTCGGTGACTGCGCCGTCGCCATCAACGTCGGCAAAGAGCGGTTCGCCAGTATTTTTATCCACACCGGTAAACTTATAGCCATAGAAGTACCAAGCGGGTTTACCTACCTCGAAGCGGGTGATGGCACCTGAAGTGTGGAACGATGTACCATCGATGGACGAAAGCGACTCGTGCATCTTGGTCACTTCGTTCTTCAGGGTAGCCACGTTACCGCGGATGCTATAACTGAAGTCGCCAATCTTATCCTGCCAGCCCAGCTCGATTTCAACACCTTTATTGGTGATGTTACCGGCATTGACGGGCGAGAAGGTGTTACCTACGACGGTTGAAGCCTTAGTTCCGGTTACAATCAGGTCCTTGGTCTTCTTGTTGAAGTAGTCGAACGAGAAGGTCAGACGGCTATTGAGGAAACGGGCATCAATACCCAGGTTGGTCTGTTCAGAGGTCTCCCACTTCAGGTCGGTATTACCGGTAGCTGAGGGTGCGTAGCCGTTGATATAACCAAAGTCGCTGAAGTTTCCACCCGTACCCATGTGGCCGGTAGAGGCGATAGTTACATTCCACATGTAGTTGCTGAGTGAGGCAATCGAACCATTCTGACCCCAGCTGGCGCGGAACTTCAGGTGATCCAGCCAACTGCGCGTACGCTCCATGAACTTTTCCTGAGAGACCACCCAACCGATAGAGGCTGCGGGGAAGTAACCCCAACGCTTCTCCTTGGGCAGGATAGAGAGGTCGGCCGCATCGGCACGCAGCGAGAACTGAGCCATGTAGCGTCCTTCGTAGTCGTAGTTCAAACGGCCAAAGTAAGCCAGCTTGCGGGTATAACCCGGCTCACCACCACTAACATTCTGTGTAGCATCTGCTGTAGCGTATGCAAAGTAGTAGAACAAGGGATTATCTTGCTGGAAGCCCAGGTCAGTATCATTACCTTTTTTGTTACCACTGACGCCGAAGTTACGGTTCTGGCTGTATGAGGTACCCAGCATGATGGTGGCTGAGTGCTTACCAAAGGTGCGCATATAGTTCAAGAAGTTCTCCCATTGGTAATAAGTAGGGCTGTAGTCGCTGGCATCGACCTGTACATAGGCCTGCTTGTTCTTACCGCTGTAGTAGTAATGGTTGCTCACACCGTAGCTGGAAGAGGAGGAGAAACGATAGCCCAAACGGGAGGTAACGGTCAGACCCTTGATTGGTGTAAAGTTCACATAGCTTGAACCATTGATATTGAAACCGCGTTGCTTGGTGTATGAAGCATCGCGCATCACGAAGGGGTTGATAGCCTCCGCATCTGGAGCAAAAGCTGATGAACCGTAAGGGTTACCATTGGCATCCTTAATCATCTCATCACCATGCTGATTGTAAAGGTCGTTCATGTAAGCATAACGGCTCAGCTCGTCGAGTGTATAAACGGGCTTGGTCAAGGGGTCCATCTGAAGAACGGAACCCAACAAGCTACCATACTCTGAACCTTCAGATACACTCTGTACCTTGTAGTGCTCAATCTGATTGTTGGTACCGATTTCCAGCCAAGGCTTGATTTTCCAGCTGGCGTTAATCATACCGGTCAGACGTTCGTAAGTATCGGCATCACCTTTCAGCATACCGTTATTCTTCAAATGAGAAAGCGACATGTAGAAAGAGCCCTTCTCAGAACCGGCCTGGAAAGTGACGTTGTGGCGCATCATGGAGGTGTTTTCAAACGCCTCCTTCACCCAGTCGGTATCAGTCTTACCATCCCAGTTGGCGTCAACACCCGACTGCGTGATACGTCCGGCTTCAATGAAAAAGTCAATGTACTCGCGGGCATTCATCACTTCAGGAATACGGCCGATGCTCTGCGAAGTGTACTGGAAGTCATACGTAATCTTACCATTACCTTTACCCTTCTTGGTCGTGATAAGGATAACACCATTACCCGCAGCAGCACCATAGATAGCTGCCGAAGCGCCATCCTTCAGCACCTCCATGCTCTCAATGTCATTGGGGTCTATACCACCGATATCGGTAGCGATACGACCATCGACAACATAGAGGGGAGAGCTGTCGCCGTTACTGCTGACACCACGGATACGTACTGAGGGCGAAGCGCCCGGCTTGGCTGATGAGCTAAGCACCTGCACGCCTGAGGTTTTACCCTGCAATGCCATTTCGGGACGTGTAATCGTACGGGCCTCCATGTCTTCAGCCTTTACTTGGCTGACGGCACCGGTCAGTGAGCTCTTCTTCTGTACACCGTAACCCACAACCACCACCTCTTCCAGGGCTTGTGAGTCCTCTTTCAATGTCACGTTCAGCGTGGCGGCAGCCTTCAGCTCCTGAGTCACGTAGCCAATGTAGCTCAATACAAGGGTGGCTCCCTTGTTGACATCCAGTGTAAAGTTACCATCCAGATCGGTAATGACACCGTTGGTAGTACCTTTCTCTAATACACTCACACCAATCATCGGTTCGCCCGTGGTGTCTTTCACGTTACCTTTCACCGTCAGCTGCTGTGCTTGCGCCAGCATCAGCGGAAGGCCCAACAAGAAGCAAAGCATCGCAGCCGCGAGCCGTCTTCCTGCATTGTTTTTCAATACCTGATTCATACAGTACTCGTTTTGTTAGATTATAATTGATTAATTTAAAGGGTAATCTACAGAAGTCAATCTTTAGAGGATGAATTAGAAGCCTCTGACGGGGAAGGAGCGAACCACCTCGAGCAGCTCTTTATCATGATGATAACTCAATTGGCAGTTAGCACCGAAGTTCATCGTGGCTCCCTCAGCGGCGGTATAGGCTTTCCACTCGGGTAGGTTAGCAGATGCAGGCTTGCCGGTACGTGCAAAGCTGATCCAGCAGTCGCTCATCGTCTCACCCAGGGCAATGGCCTCGGCACCGCCACCGGTCATGGAGGCGTGACGCACTACGTTGTTGAATACGAAGGGAATCTCCAGGCAGTGGGTGCTACGCAGTATGCCATCCATCACGGGGCTCTCCCAACGGAACAGATACATATAGACCGGTGCACCGCCTTGATTGGCTTTCAAATCGGCCTGCTCTACAGCGCCCGGACGGAAGATAAAGTCGGTATCAATCAAATCCTGAGGCTTATAATCGGGGTAAGCCTTTTCGAATGCCGTTAGAAAGTCGTTCGTACGCTCACCGTACTTGGCGCGCATCTGCTCTTCGGCCTTCTCCTTGCTGATACCGCGGAAGGCAGGAACGTAGGTGCTCATGCAGAACTCGTGCTGGGTGGTACCAATGATGACAGGCACATCCCTGCTCTGCTCGGGAGCTTGGGGATCGAAAGGCTGAGCAGGGAGAACCTTACCATCCACGGTAGGTGCCCAACCGAAGATGAAGGTGCTGATGCCCTCCTTCTCGGCTTCGGCCTTTACCCGGGCCACAGCCTTCTCTCCCGCAGCAAGCAATTGATTATAGGGAATGTTTGTGATGTCGTCAATCTTTCCGGGTTTCAGACCTAACTCCTCGACCACAGCGGCACCGATGCGGCGTGAGTAGCGAGCCTCCATGGTGCGGAGCATGGAGCCGCTCTGCACAATGGCTTTGTGGAAGAGACCCTTGGCAGAAGGGGTAGCCAGCAGGGTAGATACCTTGCCGCCACCACCACTCTGACCGAAGATGGTGACGTTGTTGGCGTCACCGCCGAAGTGAGCGATATTCTCTTTAACCCATTGAAGAGCGGCCACCAGGTCGAGCAAGCCCACATTGCCCGAAGCCGCATATTTCTCACCAAAAGCGGAGAGATCCAAAAATCCAAGTACATTCAAGCGGTGGTTGAGCGTAACCACTACTACGTCGCCCTTGCGGGCCAAGTTGGCGCCATCGTAACCGGGCAGTTCCTGACCGCTACCGGCAGAATAACCGCCACCGTGCAACCACACCATCACGGGGCGCTTCTTGCCATCCTCGATGCCAGGGGTCCAGATGTTCACGCGCAAGCAATCCTCACCAGGGAATCCATCATCCCAGCGGTAGGCAAAGGCCATCCGGTCGTTGGTCCAACCCTGACGGGGACCTTGTGGACAGGTGGGACCATAGGCACGGCTGCTGCGAATGCCCTCCCAGCTGTCGGGAGCCGTAGGCGGCATGAAGCGCTCGGCCTTGGCGTAAGGGATACCTTTATATATATAGAGGCCATCCTGAGTGTAACCGGCTACCTTGCCCTGCTTGGTGGTAGCGATAGCTGTCTCTGAATTGGCGATAATCTCGCCGGGCTGAGCGGTCTGTTGCTGTTGGCCCGGGGTGCATTGGCAAGAGGCCAACGCGATGGCGGCAAAAGCCACCAGAGAGAGGAACTGTTTTTTCATGGCAGTAAAACTATAATTGATTAAACTAAATTTTCACGCTGCAAAAGTAGGGTGATTGCCTGAGGTGGACTTTCTGATACGTATCATTGAGTTGCAGAATCGTCCGCACACTTGTCTGAGCGTTCAAAATCGTGCCAATTTATTCAAAAGATGTTTTATAACAGATTTTTCGCCCATTTTCTTTCCTCTGCGGGTGCAACCAATCGAAAATATGCTTATTTTTGTGCTCGGAAATGTTTCCTTAACATCTAAAAATGCCCTTTTCATCGATGAAATCACTCATTTTTGTTCTGTCAGCCATACTGCTTGCCGCCTGCTCGCATCCCGATCAGGTGAAGAATTCAGCCACTGAAGGCCCCGTTATCTCCGCCGAGTTGAGCAACCAGAAGGTGACCTGCGTGTGCGAGGATGCCCAAGCGCAGATATGGATTGGAACGTTTCGCGGGTTGAACCGCTACAACAGCCACGAGTATCACCAGTACTTCTGCCACGACGACTCCGTCTCGCTGCCCGATAACCAGATTCAAGACCTGATGCTCGACAGCAAGGGGCGCCTCTGGGTCTCTACCGTCAATGGTGTAGCGCGCTACACCGACCAAGACCAGTTTGAACAGATTCCCATCGAGGGGCCTAACAAAAACGGTATACAGCTACTGGAACTGAAAAACGGACGCATCCTGCTCAACATGGGGGTTCATCTGCAAGCCTACAACCCGCAGACCAACGCCTTCGAGATGGTTTACCCCTGGTTTGACCCTAATCAATCATACGCCGGACTCTGTCATGTGGATGCCGAGGGGAACCTGTGGGACGTAAAGAGCCAGGTGGTACGGCGCTTTGAGCCTGAGCGGTTGCAGCTTTGCGACTCTATCCCCCTGACCAATCAACCCCATAACTGCTCCTTTCTTGACCAAGAGGGCATCATCTGGATTGGCGGCGAAGGCCTCATCACCTGCATCGACACCAAAACCCGCCAACTCATCGCCCCACCCAGCTGCATAGAGCAAAACAAAGCGCTCAAGGAGAGCAGCATTATCAACATCCGCAACTACGGCACCCAAGGGCTGCTTATCAACACCGACAAGCATGGCCTCTTCTACTACGACCGCTACAACCAAAGCCTCATCGATGCCAAACACAGCAACTTCCCCTTCGAAGTGCCCGATTTCCGCATCAAAGGATTCTATACCGACGCCAACCAGAACCTCTGGATTGGATCTGTTGACCAAGGATATACCATACGTTACCACTACAAGGATCAGTTCAACAACGACAACTATCTGCGCAGCTTTTTTGATAGGAAATCGGTGATCTCCATGGCCAAGGATGGCAATCAGCGTATATGGATAGCCACCCTGCGCGATGGGCTCTTCCTGCTCGATGGAAACGCACACAGCATCACCCCTATCAACGACCTCCCCCACAACCGGAAGACCATGACCTGGATCTTTACCGACAGCCAAAAGAGAATTTGGATAGCGAAAGAGGACAACCAAATCTTGCGCTGCCGCTATGAAAACAATCGGCTGCTGACGGAAGAGCGCTACAACGTCCCCTATCCCATGACCTTTGCCGAGGGGAGCGATGGCACCATCTACATCGGTACAGCCTCATCCTACATCTTCCTGCTTCGCCCCGGCGAGCGAGAATTCCGCCCGCTGCAGGTCTATCACACCAGCTACTGCTTTATCCCCATCATCCTACCCGTTAACGAGAATCAACTGCTGATTTCAGGTTTCGGACAGGAGATGCTCCTCATCAACAACGCCACCCTGGAGATAAGCAAATTGCCCGTTTCCATCGAAGATTACGAGGCTTGCATCCGCCGCTCCAAGCTGATACCTACCGTGGCCAAGATGGACTCAAGGGGCGACCTCTGGATAGGTACGGTGGCCAACGGACTGCTTCACTACGACTTCAACACGCAGCGCCTCACCCCCATCAGCGGGGTACCTTGCAGCGATATTGGCAGCATCGAAGAGGACCGTCTGGGTAACCTATGGGTCAGCACCATGAACGGCTTGGGTAAATATGACCGCACCGTGGGGCAGTTTACCAACTACTACGCCAAGGACGGATTGGGCGGCAATCAGTTCTATGATCGCGCCTCGTGCCTGTTGGACGATGGCACCCTGCTCTTCGGCGGCACCCACGGCCTCACCTTCTTCAACCCCATCGACCAGCCAGAGAAGCGCCCCTTCCAGCTGGTTTTCCAGGATCTGAAGATTCACAACGAGGTGATTCGTCCCGCAGCCACAGGGTCGCCTATCACCCATCACCTCTCCCACTGCCCGGAAATCGTGCTGCAACATGACCAAAACAGCTTCAGCCTCTCGTTTGCCGCCTTAGACTACAGCGAGCACCAACGGGTACGCTATGCCTACCAGTTAGAGGGGGTCAACAAGTACTGGATAGAATCGGACAACGTGCGCGAAGCCCACTACGCCAACCTGCCCGCCGGCTGTTACACCTTCCACGTCCGTGCGCTGACAGGCGACTTCAACCAGCCCGATGCCGAAGCCTCCATCCGCATCACCGTCAAGCCCGCCCCTTGGCTCACCTGGTGGGCCTGGTGCCTCTACCTGCTGCTGGCCGCCGGCGTAGTGGCACTCTTTGCCCGCAACATCCAGCGCATCCGCAAGGGGAAGATGATGGTGCGCAAGGCTCGCGAGGAGAAGGAGCAGGAACAGCGCATCAACCGGATGAACATGAGCTTCTTTGCCAACGTCAGCCACGAGTTCCGCACCCCGCTCACCATGATTAGCGGCCCTGTGAACCAGCTCTGCCAATCCACCCGGATTGAGGGGAGCGAGAAGCGGCTGCTCCTCATCGTGCAGCGCAGCGTGAGCCGCATGCTGCGGTTGGTGAATCAGATGATGGACTTCAATAAACTGGAGAACGACACCCTGCGCCTGCAGGTGGGGCAGATTGACCTGATTGACGAACTGCGCCAATACATCGACATCTTCAGCGTCAACGCCTCAGAGAAGGGCATCACCCTGCTGGCCAACGGACTGGAGGAGCATTGCACCCTCTGGATAGACAGCGACAAACTGGATAAGATTGTAAGCAACCTGCTGAGCAACGCCATGAAGTTTACCCCCACGGGTGGCAAGGTGGAGCTGCACTTCGACATCGTTACCCGCACCGCAGCGCAGAGCCTCCATCCGCTCACCCCCACCGACCACACCTCGCGGTTCGTCAAGATTGAGGTGGCCGACAACGGCATCGGCATCCCCGCAGCCGACCTGGAGAAGGTGTTCGAGCGCTACTATCAGGTGGAGAAATCAGAGGGTGGCGGCAACTACAACTGGGGTACCGGCATCGGCCTCTACTATGCCCGCGCCTTAGCCACGCTGCACCATGGCTACCTCTGGGCTTCGCTGCCCGCCGAAGGCCACGGTACCCACTTCACCCTGCTACTCCCCGCTGAGGATGTCTATACGGCCGACGAACATCTCCCCGAAGAGAGTTCGCAAAGCCGCTACTTCCCCTTGGCCGACGCACGAGGCCATCTGAAGAGCGAACGGAGCAAGGCGAATGAAGGCGAACGGCAAACCCTTTTGGTGGTGGATGATGACACCGAGGTAGCCAACTACCTCGACGCCCTGCTCAGTGCCCACTACCGCATCATCTGCCGCTTCAATGCCGACAGCGCCTTCCGCGCCATGCAGGAGGATGCCCCCGACCTGGTGTTGAGCGATGTGGTGATGCCGCTGAAGAGCGGATTCGACCTCTGTCGTGAGATTAAGAACGACCCTCAGCTCTGCCATATCCCCGTCATACTGGTCACCGCCAAGGGGACAGTCGAGGATCAAGTCAAAGGGTTGGAACAAGGGGCCGACGCCTACGTCACCAAGCCCTTCGACCCCACCTATCTTCAAGCTCTGATTCAGTCGCAGCTGAAGAACCGCGAGAAGCTGCGCGCCCTGCTCAGCTCATCTACCGAAACGGATAAGATAGCCGAGGAGACCCTTACCCCACAGGACAACGCCTTCATGACCGACCTCTACCGCCTGATGGAGAGCGAGCTCTCCAATCCCGAACTCGATGTAGCCCGCATGACGGAGCTGATGCACACCTCGCGCACCAAGTTCTATTACAAGGTCAAAGGTCTGACGGGTCAGAACCCCGGCACCTTCTTCAAGACCTACAAGTTGAACCGTGCCGCCCAGCTGTTGCGCGAAGGCAAATACACCATCAGCGAGGTAGCCGACATGACCGGTTTCAGCACCGCCAGCCACTTCTCCACCAGCTTTAAAAAGCAGTTCGGCACCGCCCCAAGCGACTACCAAGGCAACTGACCCCCAGCTGCATAATGAAAATATGGTCGAATTGTAACCTTAGCTAGAGATGATTTCAATGATCCATGATGAGTGTTAGAAATTGGGGCATCCTGATAGAATAAATAAGAAAAACCTTTCAACTATCTTTAGGTGGAACAGGACTAAAAGAGAGAGTCATCTTGGGTGATTTCTGCTCGTTGAATACACATGATATAATATACCGGCATAAAGGAGAGATTGCCCCTTGTGTACACCTTGGATAGAATTGTCAAATAAAACGAAAATTCTACCCCTATAGCACGAAACGTATCCGTGCGTACGGAACTCCTCCATACTCCTCAAAACGCCTCATTGAGGACACGGGAAGAAGCTGGAAAGTCAAAAGGTGAATAAGTAGTAAGTCTAAGGTAAGTCTAAAGTAACTCAATACCTACGCTAAGGTAACACTAATCCAACTCTAATTCCAGATTAGACTTTGATTAGAGTTTGATTAGAGAATGATTAGAGTTTGATTAGAGCTTCAGCTGACCTGCAACCTGCCCACTTTAGATGAATTGTTGACTTATTTCTTATCGTTTTTTGGTAAACGGTCATCATCCCATGCTTAACAGAGGGTCTTGGATAGAAAGGCGGATGCTATAAGGGCTGATGTACAACTCTTATCGGTACTCCTTGATGGGCAGTTCGCCACGGAGGGCACCGAGGGCGTTGAGAGCCAGGGCCTCGAGTTCGTCCTCACCCGGATAGATATGGACAGGCGCCAGGAACTCCACCCGCTCGCGCAGGCGACTAGTAATGTACTCCGAATGAGCCATGCCACCTGTCAGAAGGATGGCGTCCACTTTGCCGTAGAGCACCACGGCTGCACCACCAATGGTCTTGGCTATCTGATAAATCATGGCATCGAGTATCAGACGCGCATGCTCATCGCCGGCTGCTATGCGGCGCTCCACCTCTTGCACGTCGGTCGTACCCAGATGGGCAGCCAATCCAGCATGTCCCTGGATGCGCTTCTTCAGCTCATCGCGCGTGTAACGGCCCGAACAGCAGAGGTCAATCAGCTGACCAGCTGGCAGCGTACCGGCCCGCTCGGGGGAGAAAGGACCGGAGCCATCAAGCGCATTCGGCACATCTACCGCCCTTCCATGCCGATGAGTACCTACCGAAACGCCTCCTCCTAGATGGCAGATAATCAGATTCAAATCTTCGTACCCGACGGGGTGCTGGGGATTGCGGCGCGTGCATTCGGCCGCAAACCTACGTCCAATGGCCCGCTGATTGAGTGCGTGCCAAATCACCGTGACAGGCATCTGTGGCGAACCCGTAATGCGAGCCACCTCGTCCAGTTCATCCACCACGCCCGGGTCGGCAATAAAGGCACGGCAGCCGGGCAGTAGGGCGGCCAGCTCGGAGGCTATCAGGCAACCCAGATTACAGGCATGCTTGCGCAGGGCATGGGTGATGTCGTTGAGCATGGCGTCGTTCACCTCATAGACGCCGCCTGCAATCGGCTTGAGCAACCCACCACGACCGATGATGGCATCAAAACGAAAAGGGATGTGATGCTCTTGGAGCGATCGGAGCACCAGCTCCTTGCGGAACTCAAACTGGTCGATGATGCGCGGAAAGGGTGCCAGTTCTTCTACAGAGTGACGCAGGGTGGTGACCAACAGGGGCTTTTCATCGGTATAAACCGCAATCTTTGTAGAGGTGGAACCGGGATTGATGGCTAAGATTCGCATAACGGGTCAGGTAGGGAGGGATAAGAATGAAGGATTAAGGATGGAGGGGTTGAGGCTGCTGCCCCTGGACAGTAAGGCAAGCCATGGCAATGCTGTAATACTTGGAAAGGCCAGAGTCGCTTCGCGAAGGGAGCACGACGGGGCAGATGGTGCCCTGCAACAATCCGGCCATATCGGCATGACAGAAGAGCGACACCGTCTTGTAGAAGGTATTGCCCGACTCGATATTGGGGAAGATGAGCACGTCGGCCTCGCCGTTGATGGGAGAGACAATGCCCTTGATTGCGCTGCTGCTCTTCTCGCACGAAGTCTTCACGTCGAGCGGACCGTCGATGATCACGTCGCCAAACTCACCCGCTTCGGCCAGCTGGACGATGTTCACATAGTCGAGTGAATGGGGGAACTTGGGGCTCACCTTCTCGGAGCAATGGATGAGCGAGATACGGGGCCGCTCGATGCCAAATCTGTGGCAGGTGCGGATGGCGTACCCAATCATCTCGATGCGCTGTTGCAATGTAGGTTGGGGTATGACTGCTGCATCCGAGAAGAAGAGCAGCTTGTGATAGGTGGGAATCTCCACCATAGCCAGATGGGTCAGTACTTGTCCTTTCGGAAGGAGGCCGTGCTCTTTGTCAAGAATCACCCGGAGCAGGTTGTCGGTATTGATGATACCCTTCATCAGGATATCGGCCTTGCCCTGGTGCACCAGGTTGACGGCTATACGGGCTGCCTCATCGGGCTGCTCCACGTGGATGGTCTCCACAAAGTCGGCATGACGACGAAGGGCTGGATAGGGTGCTAAGCGGTTCGTGTCGCCCACCAGGATAAACCGTGCGATGCCCTCGTCCAAGGCGCGGGCTATTGCGTACTCTGTATGTTCATCATCAGCACAAACCACAGCAATCCGCTTGCGCGAATGACGTTCTTTAAGATGCTGTGTCAGTTGGTCAAAGTTAGTTATTGGTGCCATAGCGATAGATTTTTAGCAAATATCGGGAAAAATATTGAAAAAGTAGGCAGATACACCTGCTAAAATTCTTGAAAATTATATCATTTTGTCTATTCACTCTATTTAGAACACTATTTTAGGAGCAAAAGGACAGCTCAGACACCCTTCAGGATGCCTTATAGGGCTGTGAAGAAAAAATTCAGAACGAGGAATATGTTATCTCTGAAAAAGGGTTATCTTTGCAGCAAATTTAGGAAGAAAGGTATGGATAACAACAACAAACTGAAGTTTCCTCCCCTCGTGGAGGAGGGCGACGAGGTCATCATCGTCTCACCCTCGAGCAAAATAGACAAGCGCTTTGTGCAGGGGGCTAAAAAGCGGTTGCAGTCGTGGGGGCTGCAGGTAAAGCGGGCACCCCATGTGCTGAGTGCGTATGCCACCTTTGCGGGCAGCATCGAACAGCGTAGGAAGGACCTGCAGGAGGCCCTTGACGACGAGAAGGCCAAGGTAATCTTCTGCAGCCGTGGAGGCTACGGAGCCGTGCATCTGGTCGGCAAACTGGACTTCAGCCGTTTCCGCGAGCACCCCAAGTGGCTCATCGGCTTCAGCGATATCACGGCACTCCACAACCTGTTTCAGCACGAGGGCTTCGTGTCGCTCCACGCCCCGATGGCACGCCACCTCACGGTGGAGCCGGCCGATGACCCCGCCACCCAAGCACTTCACGACCTGCTCTTCGGCCTGCCTGTTGCGCCCTATACCGCTGCCCCTCACAAGCTGAACCGGAAAGGGAGCTCTGGCGGTACCCTGCGTGGGGGCAACCTCTCCGTATTCTACGGACTTCGAGGCACACCCTGGGATATACCTGCCCCTGGAACCATCCTCTTTATCGAAGATGTGGGCGAGCGGCCACATGCCGTGGAGCGGATGCTCTATAACCTGAAGCTGGGAGGGGTGCTGGAGCAACTCTCGGGCCTCATCGTGGGGCAGTTCACGGAGTTCGAGGAGCGAAAGCAGCTGGGCAAGGAGCTCTATGGTGCCATAGCTGAACTAGTGAAAGAGTACGACTATCCCGTCTGCTTCGACTTCCCCGTGGGCCACGTGACGCGCAACATGCCGCTACTCAATGGAACCGAAGCAGAACTGACTGTAGGCCGACAGGGAGCTACCCTGACCATACAGCAGATGGTAAGACCATAACGCACCCACTTCGACCGATCGCTTTGTACATTGATTTTAGCAAGTGAAAGAGCGTCTTCCATTCCTTGACTCCTAGAAAATGAGCAAAACGAAAACATCAATAATTGCATAGTATAATGAAACGAATCTCTATTCTACCACTCGTCACGGTGCTGATTGTGGCGGTAGTGGCTTGCAGCAGCAACAAGCGCTCGGTAAACGAGGCAGAAGAGAAGCGCCCTGCCCAGCAGGTGCAAGTGCCTACGTTCCAAGCCGACAGCGCCTATCACTACATCGAAGCACAAGCAGCCTTCGGCCCGCGTGTACCCAACACAGCCGCCCACCGCGCCTGCGGTGACTATCTGGCTGCTCAGCTGGAACGCTTCGGTGCCAAAGTCTTTAACCAATATGCTGACCTGATGGCCTACGACAACACACTGCTCAAGGCACGCAACATCATCGGCGCCTACCAACCCGAAAGCCGCAAGCGCGTGATGCTCTGCGCCCATTGGGATAGCCGACCCTACGCCGACTACGACCCAGACCCGAAGAAGCACCACACACCCATCCTGGGGGTGAACGATGGAGCGAGCGGGGTAGGCGTACTGCTCGAAGTGGCCCGTCAACTGCAACAGCAAGCCCCTGCCATCGGTATCGACATCATCTTCTTTGATGCCGAAGATTACGGTACGCCCACCTTCTACCGCGGCTCGTACAAGGAGGACACCTGGTGCCTGGGGTCGCAATACTGGGGACGTGTGCCCCACGTAGATAACTACAACGCCCGCTTTGGCATCCTGCTCGACATGGTGGGTGGGCGAGGAGCCACCTTCTATCAGGAGCTCTTCTCGAAGCGCACCGCCGGCAAGGAGATGAAGAAAATCTGGGAGACTGCCCATCGCCTGGGTTACGGAGCATACTTCCCCAAAAAAGAGGGTACAGAGGTGACCGATGACCACGTCTATGTATTCAACTTGCGCCAGATTCCCTGCGTAGATATCATCAATTACGATCCGAAAGGCGACACCGGCTTTGGCGAGTTTTGGCACACTACGGGTGATACGATGGAGCAGATTGACCGAGCCACCCTCCAAGCGGTAGGGCAGACGGTGCTGCAAGTGATTTACAACGAATAACGTTCCCCAAGGGCGAGAAACTTTCGTTTCGTGTAGGGGAATAGGGATGAGGAAAAACAGCGTAACAACTTAATAACCAAATAACAATGGCAAGCATTAACGAAAAACAAGACGAGATTATCGCTGAATTTTGTGAACTGGACGACTGGATGGATCGCTACCAGCTATTGATTGACATGGGGAATGAGCAGGCGCCCCTGCCCGAGCAGTATAAGACGGAGCAAAACCTGATTGAGGGCTGCCAGAGCCGCGTGTGGCTGCAAGCTGACACCACTGCCGATGGCACCATCCTCTTCCAAGCCGAAAGCGATGCCCTCATCGTGAAAGGCATCGTCGGCCTCCTTATCCAGGTGCTCTCCGGTCATACTCCCGACGAGATTCTGGCTGCCGACCTCTACTTTATCGACCGCATCGGGTTGAAGGAGCACCTCTCCCCCACCCGGAGCAACGGCCTTCTGGCTATGGTGAAGCAGATGCGGCTCTACGCCATGGCCTTTAAGGCCAAGCAGCAATAAGGCGGCACGATACAGAAACAAAGCAACTCCCCTCCCAAGCTGCTCTTCGCGAGCGGGCCGGAGGGGAGTTGCTTTTATTCTCGGTACTCCAGGATATCCCCTGGCTGACAGTCAAGGGCTTGGCAGATGGCCTCGAGTGTGCTGAAGCGCACTGCCTTGGCTTTGCCCGTCTTCAGTATAGAGAGGTTGGCCGGTGTGATGTCAATCTTCTCAGCCAGCTCACTAAGCGAAATTTTCCGTTTCGCCATCATGATATCAAGGTTTACTATAATCATACGTAATCCTCTTCAGTCAGTTCATCAAATCGTTAAGTCTTGGTCCTCTTTCATTTTCAAGCCAATGGCAAACACCTCGGCCACGATGAAGGCACAGAGCCCCAGCACGCACAGGATGTTCAATCTACGTTTCATAAAGCATGGATTTGTAGTGGGCTATTTGATTTCGTAATCAGCTATCGGCTCCTTAGTATGCCAGAGCAGGTGAAGTCCACCCAGCAGGGCCACCACAGCCACCCCAAGCACCACCAGATAGCTTCCTTCGGGGAAAAAGTCCCGAAAGTGTTCGCACTCAGGATAGCTCTTACTGAACCACACCGAGAGGGCATTGTTGAAGATATGAAGCACCATGCAGGGAATCAGGCTACCCGTGCGCCAATAGAGCCAAGCAAGCAAGATGCCAATAAGCGAAGCGCCCAGTACCTGCGCGGGGTTAAGGTGAATCAATCCAAAAAGCAAACCGGAGATGGCGATAGCTGTAGCTGGATTGAACTTGCGCAGCAGCTCCTTGGTAACGGCTCCGCGAAAGAGGAGCTCCTCTACGATAGGTCCCAAAATGGTAACGCAGAAGATGCCCAGCCAGCTACCATAGACCTGCTCGAAACTGGCCTCCATCCAGTCGGGCATTTGCAGCAAACGCAACAGTTCGTCCTCCAAGAAGATGGCACCAATGCCCGTGACGAGCACAGCAGCGAGATAAGTCATCTTGACCGGCGCGTAAAGACGTGAGTCGCCCGTCAAGTAACCTCGGCGACCAATATATAACACCATGAGGGCGAATTGAATTACCATAGCCAGCGGCATGGTATAATCCATCATCAGCACCTGATCCACCTCTCCAGCTTGGAAATAAGAGAGCAACATCCCGATAGGAGCTGCAATCAGCCCGCCAAGCAGCTGACAAATCAAGCAGGCAAACACTAATTTAATCGAAGTTTTCATCTTGCGGAGTCTTATGAATTAACAACCTATTGCACCCATCATCAAGGTCAGTACCATGGAGAGTGACAAAACCAGTAGCGTAATGCTCATCAATGCTTTTTTCATAACCAAAACCTTTCTTATAAAACCGTTTTTCAATAACTATTTATCGTTTTTCGATATGCAAAGGAAATGCTTATTTTTGAACTGTGCAAGAAAAACGAGAAAAATTTATCGAAAAACGATATTTTTTTATTGAATTCCTATAGAAAAGAAACTTTTAGGCTGAAAACTACGCGCGTACCGAATATAATACGTATCTTTGCACGCAGAAAAACGTATGATGAATTGATAGACGCTTTACAACATGAATAATATCCCTACCGTAACAAAAAACCTGCTGATCATCAATGCCCTGATGTTTCTCGGCACGATCGTAGCCGAGCGCTACGGCATCCGGTTGCAGGATTTTCTCGGTTTGCATTTCGTGCTTTCCGACTCGTTTAACACAGCACAACTCATCACCTACATGTTTATGCATGGAGGATTCACACACCTCTTTTTCAACATGTTTGCCGTATGGATGTTTGGCCGTATCCTAGAGCAGGTATGGGGGCCCAAGCGTTTTCTCTTCTACTATCTAGCTTGTGGCATAGGCGCGGGAGTCATTCAGGAGCTGGTCACCGGCATCCATTACCTTACCTGCATACAGGGTATGCCCGAAGGGGCTGTACAATTGGTGCTGGACGAAGGAGGCAAGGCGCTGTCACAAGGTATGAACTATGTAGATACCCAAATGGGTGCGCTCAACGTGGTGGTGAATGGTTGCACCGTAGGTGCCTCGGGAGCGGTCTATGCCATCCTGTTGGGCTTCGGCATGCTCTTTCCCAACGAGCGGATGTACGTCTTCCCACTCCCCTTCCCCATCAAGGCTAAATACTTCGTAGCTGGCTATGCCGTGATTGAGTTGATGTCGGGCCTGGCCAACAACCCTGCCGACAACGTGGCCCACTTTGCCCACCTGGGCGGCATGATCTTCGGCTTGCTGCTTATCCTCTATTGGCGAAAAAAGAATCGTTATGATGGCTTCTACTATAACTGACCTGCAAAATGGGTTCCGCAAGGGGAACCTCTGCATCCGATTGATTTACATCACGGTGAGCTGCTTCCTTATAGGAGCTGTGGCCGAGGTACTCATGACGCTATTTAACCAGAGCCTGCAACCGCTCTTCCGCCTGCTTGAACTGCCTGCCTCGCCTGCCCAGCTGCTGATGCAACCCTGGTCGGTGGTGACCTACCTCTTCATGCACGGCGACGTGCTGCACCTGCTCTTCAACATGATGTGGCTCTACTGGTTTGGCAACCTCTTCTTGCAATGCTACTCCACAAACCACTTGCGGGGGCTCTACCTGTTGGGAGGGCTGGGGGCAGCCCTGAGCTATCTGCTGGCATATAATCTGCTACCCTACTTCCAACCCATGGCCGACGGCTCTTACCTGATTGGGGCATCGGGAGCGGTGTTGGCTGTAGTAGTGGCCGTTGCCTACCGCATGCCAGATTACCGAGTGCAGTTGCTGTTCATAGGCACGATGCGCCTGCGCTATGTAGCCCTCATGGCACTGGTTTTTGACCTGCTGTTCATCACCTCGAGCAACGGCGGCGGACATATTGCACACCTGGGTGGAGCAGCCACCGGCCTGCTCTGGGCCTGGGCATTAGGCAAAGGTACTGACCTGACCCGCGGCATTCACACCCTGATCAACAGCATCGAGTCGCTCTTCAGCCGCAAACCCCACCAACCGAAGATGAAAATCAGATACGGTGGTAAGCATAGCAGCGACTACGACTACAACGCCCGAAAGAAAGCCGACGATGAAGCCATCAACCAGATACTCGACAAACTAAAAAAGTCGGGCTACGAAAGTCTCACTACTGAAGAGAAACAACGTCTGTTCAACGCCAGCCGACGCTGAGCTACAAAAAGAGACCGCATGAAACAGATAGGAAAGGTACTGAAATACATGCTCTTGGCAGTCAATTTGCTGTTTGCCGGCTGGATGCTGGCCGCAGCCTACTGTCCCTTGCTGCACCCCGAGGCACACCCTTGGTTAAGCATCCTGGGGCTGACCTTTCCCATTGTACTCGTCATCAACATCGGTTTCCTGACGATGTGGCTCATCCTGCAGCAATATAAAGCCTCTCTGCTTCCTGTACTGACCCTGCTCTGCTGCATCAGCGACATCCAGACACTCTTCCCTATCCACCTGAACCGACCCGACCCCCCTCATGGGAGCATCTCCCTGCTTTCATACAACATCATGGGGTTTGGTGGTTGCCGTAAAGGGGAACAGGGTAATGCCATTCTCAACTACCTGAAAGAGAGTGGAGCCGACCTACTCTGCCTGCAGGAGTATGCCACAGGCACCGACCGCAAGCGTCACTTGATGCAACAGGATATCGAAAAGGAGCTGAAGGAATACCCCTACCATGTAATAACCAGCATCGGCAGTACCAAGAGCCACACCAACAAACTGGCCTGTTACTCGAAATACCCCATCTTGAGCGCACAGCCCATCCTGTATGAGAGCAGCTACAACGGGTCGGTGATTTACCGCATCCGAGTAGGCAAGGACACACTCACCATAGTCAACAACCACTTAGAATCCAACAAACTGACCAAGCAGGACAAGGTGGTCTATGAAGAGTTGCTCACCGTGCCCGAAAAGGAGAAGATGCGCAGTGGCATGAAGCACCTTATCAAGAAGCTGGCCGAGGCCTCGGTTATCCGGGCCAAACAGGCCGACACCTTAGCCCACCACCTGAGCCAGACCAAACAAGGCAAGGTCATTGTCTGTGGCGACTTCAACGACATCCCACTCTCCTACACCTATCATACGATAGCCCGCTGCGGCTTGAGCGACGCCTTTGCACACGCAGGCTTAGGAGCCGGTATCAGCTACAACCAGCACCACTTCTACTTCCGCATCGACCATATCCTGACCGGCAAGGAGTTGGAGAGCTACCGCTGTTACGTAGATCGCAGCATCAAGGAGAGCGACCACTACCCTATCCGAGGATTCATTCAGATAAAGGATAAGGAATAAGGTGAAACGGGATAAGATTTTGGTTACAGAAATTCTAAATTATAATACCATAATTAATATGTTAAAAAAGAGTCTATTCATTCTATCTGCTAGCTGTATGATGTACGCATGTACCTCTACCGGGGAACAGAATCCGTTCCTCAGCGAATTTCAAACACCCGAAGGAGTGCCTCCATTCGACCAAATCAAGCTGGAGCACTACGAACCGGCCTTCATGAAAGGTATCGAAGAACAGAATGCCCGTATCCAGGCCATTATCGACAATGCCGAGGCACCGACGTTCGACAACGTCATCGTAGCCCTTGACGAGAGCTCACCTATCCTGAGCCGTGTAGGTGGCGTGTTCTATAACCTGACCGAAGCCGAGACCACTGACGAGCTGACGGCCCTCTCTATCAAGATGGCCCCTATCATGTCGGAGCACGAAGACAACATTTCGCTCAACAAAGCATTGTTTGCCAAGGTAAAAGCAGTTTATGACCAGCGTGAAAATCTCAACCTGACGCGCGAGCAAGAACGCCTGCTGGAGAAAACATACAAAGGCTTTGTTCGCTCTGGCGCTAACCTCAACGACGAGCAACAAACCCGTCTGCGCGAAATCAACAAGCAGCTCTCTACCTTGGGCATTACCTTCAGCAACCACATACTGAATGAAAACAACGCCTTTAAGCTCTACGTGGATAACGAAGCGGACTTGGCCGGCCTTCCCGCCGACTTCATTGCCAGTGCTGCTGCCGAAGCCAAAGCCGACGGACAAGAGGGGAAGTGGCTCTTTACGCTCCACAATGCCAGCCGGCTGCCCTTCCTGCAGTATGCCGACAATCGCGCCCTGCGTGAAAAGATCTACAAAGCCTACATCAACCGCGGCAACAACAACGACGAGAACGACAACAAACAGGTCATCACACAAATTGTAAGTCTCCGACTCGAAAAAGCCCAAATGATGGGCTACGACTGCTATTCAAACTTCGTGCTCGACAATACCATGGCTAAGAACAAGGAGGCCGTGATGGAGTTCCTCAACAACCTCTGGGGCTATGCACTGCCCAAAGCCAAGGCCGAAGCTGCCGAACTACAGCAGCTGATGGATAAGGAGGGCAAAGGCGAAAAGCTCGAAGCATGGGACTGGTGGTACTACACTGAAAAGCTGCGCAAGGAGAAATACGACCTGAAGGAAGAGGAAATTAAGCCCTACTTTAAATTAGAGAACGTGCGCGAGGGAGCCTTTACCTGCGCTAACAAGTTGTACGGCATCACGCTCACCAAGCGTACCGACATCCCCGTCTATCACCCCGACGTAGAGGCTTTTGAAGTAAAGGACAGCGACGGCTCACTGCTGGGCATTTTCTATGTGGATTATTTCCCCCGTGCAGGCAAGCGTGGCGGTGCCTGGATGAACAACTACCGCGAACAGCAAGCTGGAGTACGCCCCATTATCTGCAACGTATGTAGTTTCACCAAACCCGTAGGCGACACGCCCTCGCTCCTCACCCTGGACGAAGTGGAGACCCTCTTCCACGAGTTCGGCCACGCGCTGCACGGCCTGCTCTCGCAATGCCAATACAAGGGCACAGCAGGTACCAATGTGGTACGCGACTTCGTAGAGCTACCCTCGCAAATCAACGAACACTGGGCCATGGAGCCTGAAGTGCTGAAGATGTACGCCAAGCACTACCAAACGGGCGAAGCCATCCCCGAAGCCTTGATTGAGAAGATTCTAGCGCAGAAGACCTTCAACCAAGGCTTCATCACCACCGAACTGCTGGCAGCTTCCATTCTCGACATGAACCTCCATAACCTGACCAGCACCGAAGGGCTGGACGTGGTGGCTTACGAGAAAGAGGCCATGGACCAACTGGGTCTGATTGGCGAAATCGCTCCTCGCTATCGCACTACCTACTTCAACCACATCGTAGGCGGCTATGCAGCCGGTTACTATAGCTATTCATGGGCCAACGTACTCGACAACGATGCCTATGAAGCCTTCGTAGAACATGGCATCTTCGATAAGGAGACAGCCATGAAGTTCCGCAACGAAGTGCTGGCTAAGGGCGACAGTGACGATCCAATGACACTCTACAAGAACTTCCGCGGTGCTGAGCCACAATTAGAACCGATGTTAAAAAATCGTGGAATGAAGTAATATTGTGAAAAAAAGACTATATTTGCACCCTTGTACGCAGTGAAACAAATTAAAAAAAGTAATAATAAACAACTAATGTAACATGCAAAACAAAGGATTTGTAAAGGTTTTTGCGATATTACTGACCTTGGTATGTCTGTTCTATCTCTCCTTCTCTTTTGTGACTCGCCACTACAACAATAAGGCGAAAGCATTCGCAAATGGGAATGAAAAAGTAGAGAAAGACTACCTGGATTCGTTGTCCAACGAGAAGGTTTACTTCGGCAACTGGACACTGAAGGATTGTCGCGAAATGGAGATCAGTTTAGGTTTGGACTTGAAGGGCGGTATGAACGTCATCCTTGAAGTCTCAGTGCCCGATGTTATCAAGGTACTGTCCGACAACAAGACAGACGAGGCGTTCAACACGGCACTGGCCAACGCAGCCAAGCAGGCTACGACGAGCCAGGACGATGTTATCACGCTGTTTGTCAAAGAGTACAAGAAGTTAGCCCCTGAGTCGTCTTTGGCACAGATTTTTGCCACACAACAGCTCAAGGACAAGGTGAATCAGAAGACGAGCGATGCCGAAGTAGAGAAGGTGCTCCGTTCTGAGGTTAAAGCCGCTATCGACAACTCGTACAACGTACTGCGTACACGTATTGACCGCTTCGGTGTAGTTCAGCCCAACATCCAGAGTCTGGAGGACAAGATGGGCCGCATCATGGTAGAACTGCCTGGTATCAAGGAGCCCGAACGTGTCAGAAAACTTCTTCAAGGTTCTGCAAACCTGGAATTCTGGGAAACTTACACTGGTAAGGAAATAGCCTCTTACCTTCAGAGTGCAGATATGAAGCTCCGCACGCTGTTGAGCGATGCAACTCCTACCGAAGAGGATGCTACCTCTACGGAAGAGAGTCAAGCCAACGCTACAGCTTCTGTGAGCAAAACCGACAGTTTGGCAGCAGCTCTGAAGGGTGAAAAGAAGGACGAACAGGCCGGTTTGGAACAACTGAAGAAGGAACATCCGCTGCTCGCCATCCTGCAGGTAAGCAACAATACAAGTCCCGTGGTGGGTTATGCCAACTACAAGGATACGGCTGACATCAACCGCTACCTGGCTATGCCTGAAGTGGTAGCTCAGCTGCCCAAGGACCTCCGTCTGAAATGGGGCGTATCCCCCTTTGAATATGACCCGAAGGCTCAGACCTTTGAGCTCTATGCCATCAAATCAACCGAGCGCAACGGCAGAGCCCCGCTGGAAGGTGATGTGGTAGTAGATGCCAAGGATGAATTTGATGAATATGGTAAGCCTGCCGTCAGCATGTCGATGAATACCGACGGTGCTCGTCGTTGGGCTCAGCTCACGAAGCAGAACATCAACCGCAGCATCGCTATCGTACTGGATGGCTATGTCTATTCCGCTCCTAACGTGAACCAGGAGATTACCGGCGGTAACTCACGCATCACCGGCCACTTCACCCCTGAGCAGGCAAAGGACTTGGCCAACGTACTCAAGTCAGGTAAGATGCCCGCTCCTGCCCACATCGTACAGGAAGATATCGTAGGTCCCTCGCTGGGTCAAGCCTCTATCAATGCAGGTGTGATTTCGTTCATCGTAGCCCTCATCATCCTGATGATTTATATGTGCGCCATGTACGGTGTCATACCGGGTATGGTAGCCAACGGTGCCTTGATTCTGAACCTCTTCTTTACACTCGGTATCCTCACCTCATTCCAGGCTGCACTGACCATGTCGGGTATTGCCGGTATGGTACTCTCACTGGGTATGGCTGTGGATGCGAACGTATTGATATATGAACGCACGCGCGAGGAGCTGCGCAGTGGCAAGGGTGTGAAGAAAGCCCTGGCCGATGGTTACAGCAACGCCTTCTCTGCCATCTTCGACTCTAACTTGACCTCTATCATTACCGGTATCATCCTGTTCAACTTCGGTACAGGTCCTATTCGTGGTTTTGCTACCACCCTGATTATCGGTATCTTGATTTCGTTCTTCACTGCTGTATTCATGACCCGTCTGGTTTATGAATACTTCCTCAACAGAGACAAGCTGCAGAACCTGACCTTCTGCACAGGCATTTCGAAGGACCTGATGCAGAACGTTCACTTCGACTTCATGGGCCAGCGCAAGAAGTGGCTCACCATTGCAGCAGCATTAGTAGTCGTTTGCATCGGCTTCCTGGGTGTACGCGGTCTGAGCAAGAGCATCGACTTCACAGGTGGTCGCAACTTCAAGGTACAGTTTGAGCAGAGCGTTGAGCCTGAACAGGTTCGCGAGTTGATAGCCAGCAAGTTTGGTGACGCTAACGTAAGTGTAATCGCTGTAGGTACTGACGGCAAGACGGTACGTATCAGCACCAACTACCGCATTGACGAAGAGGGTAACAACGTAGATACCGAGATTGAGGCTTACCTCTACGAGACCCTCAAGCCGCTGCTGACGCAGAACATCTCGCTCGACGTCTTCATCGACCGCGAGAACCATACAGGCGGTAGCATCGTCAGCTCGCAGAAGGTAGGTCCTAGCATTGCCGACGACATCAAGGTGTCTGCCATTTGGTCGGTGGCCCTGGCCCTCATTGCTATTGGCCTCTACATTCTGGTGCGCTTCCGCAACATCGCCTACTCGATTGGTTCAGTAGCCGCTTTGGCCTGCGACACCGTCATCATCCTGGGTATGTACTCCATCTTCTGGGGCATCCTGCCCTTCTCGCTTGAAATTGACCAGACCTTTATTGGTGCCATCCTGACCGCTATCGGTTACTCCATCAACGATAAGGTGGTTATTTTCGACCGCGTTCGTGAATTCTTCTACCTCTATCCCAAACGTGGCAAAATGCAACTCTTCAATGAGTCGCTCAACACCACCCTGGCTCGTACTATCAACACCTCGGTTAGTACCTTGATTGTGTTGCTGTGTATCTTCTTCCTGGGTGGCGACAGCATCCGCAGCTTTGCCTTTGCCATGATTCTGGGTGTGGTATTCGGTACGATGTCTTCACTCTTCATCGCTTCGCCCATTGCCTTCATCTGCATGAAGAAGAATGCTGCCGACGCTGAAGGTGAAGTATCCGCAGCAAAGTAACCCTGATAACATCTACTCTGCCTGCCTCACCAAAAGAGGCAGGCAGAAAGCACATAAAAAACAACCTGCATCATGAAGGTAAAGGCCGAAGAAAAGGCCTCAACATAATGCAGGTTGTTTTGTTATATCGTGAAACCATGTAGTCTCGCCGGGAATCGAACCCGGATCTAAAGTTTAGGAAACTTCTATTCTATCCGTTGAACTACAAGACCTTAAGTCAGATGCCTAAAGAAAAGATTAAGCTATCTGTGCGCAAAGATAATAAAAATGTCGATTGTTACGAAAAAAAGCGATATCTTTTCTAACCAAAAATAGGCTGAAGCATGATAAGCATCACGCTAGAGCATATCAAATCAGTGGTAAAAAAAGGAGAAAATGTAGTGAAAGGAATTATTCCTTTTATATTATATAATGAAGCCAAAACGACTATTACTATATATATAATGACATTATAATAGAATATAATAGAGCATATTAACACATTGTCACTCCTCGCTCTATCATTAACAAGAAATACTTTTTGTTTTTCTTGAAAAAAGTTTGTATTATCCAATTATAATTCCGACATTTGTCGCCCGAAAGGGATAATTCATTGCTCTTATATATCTAATTAATAAATCATTCGTTATGATAAACGACGTGACAGTCAAAGAACTGGAGCAAGTGGTGGTCCGCTTCTCCGGAGACTCCGGCGATGGCATGCAGCTTGCCGGTAACATCTTCTCAACAGTATCGGCTACAGTGGGCAACGACATCAGTACGTTCCCCGACTATCCGGCAGATATCCGCGCTCCGCAAGGATCGCTGACCGGAGTCTCAGGATTCCAGGTACACATCGGTGCTGATAAGGTTTATACCCCTGGTGACCAATGCGACGTACTGGTAGCCATGAATGCCGCAGCACTCAAGACTCAGTATAAATTTGCCAAGAAGACGGCTTGCATCATTATCGATACGGATGCATTCCAGAAAGCTGATCTGGATAAAGCACAGTTCACGACGGACAATCCGATAGAAGAGATGGGTATCAAGAATGATGTGATTGCCGCTCCTATCTCGCAGATGGTAAAAGATTGTCTGGCCGATTCAGGCATGGACAACAAAGCCATGCTGAAGTGCCGCAACATGTTCGCTGTAGGTTTGGTCTGCTGGCTCTTCAACCGCGACCTCTCTATTGCTGAGAACTTTATCCGCGAGAAATTTGCCAAAAAGCCAGCTATTGCCGAAGCGAATATCAAGGTGATTCGCGCCGGTTATGACTATGGTCACAACACTCACAGCAGTGTGTCGAACACCTACCGCATCGAGAGCAAGAGTACCGTGCCAGGTAAATACATGGATATCACGGGTAACAAGGCTACCGCTTACGGCTTCATGGCAGCTGCTGAGAAGGCAGGTCTTCGCCTCTATCTAGGCTCTTACCCCATCACCCCTGCCACCGACGTACTGCATGAGTTGTCGAAGCATAAATCCATGGGGGTAGTGACGGTTCAATGCGAAGACGAGATTTCCGGCTGCGCATCGGCTGTAGGTGCTTCCTTTGCAGGTGCCTTGGCGGTGACCTCTACGTCAGGTCCCGGAGTCTGTCTCAAGAGCGAGGCCATGAACCTGGCCGTTATCATGGAACTGCCTTTGGTGGTGCTCGACGTACAACGTGGTGGTCCTGCCACAGGTCTTCCCACCAAGAGTGAGCAGACCGACCTGCTGCAGGTTCTCTTTGGCCGCAACGGTGAGAGCCCCATGCCCGTGCTGGCAGCCACTTCACCCACCGACTGCTTTGAGTGCGCCTACGCTGCTTCGAAGATGGCGCTGGAGCACATGACGCCCGTCGTACTGCTGACCGATGCCTTTGTAGCCAATGGTTCGGCAGCCTGGAAGTTGCCTAAGCTGTCTGACTATCCCGCTATCTGCCCGCCATACGTATCAGACGAGATGAAGGGCAGTTGGACTCCGTACCAGCGCAACCCCGAAACAGGCGTACGCTACTGGGCTATACCTGGAACAGAAGGATTCCAGCATGTATTAGGTGGTTTGGAAAAGGACAACAAGACCGGTGCCATCTCTACAGACCCTGAGAACCACGACCTAATGACCCACCTGCGTGCCGAGAAGGTGGCCAAGCTTCAGGTTCCCGATGTAGAGGTTGAGGGTGACAAAGAGGATGCAGAATTGCTCATTGTTGGTTTTGGAGGTACCTACGGTCACCTGCATGCCGCCATGGACGAACTGCGTGCCGAAGGCAAAAAGGTAGCGTTGGCCCACTTCAAGTACATCAACCCGCTGCCCAAGAACACGGCAGAGGTGCTGAAGAAGTATCCCAAGGTCGTTGTTGCCGAACAGAACATGGGCCAGTTTGCAGGCTACCTGCGCATGAAGGTCGATGGCTTTGTACCCGCTCAGTTCAATCAAGTGAAAGGGCAGCCCTTCTTGGTCAACGAACTGGTAGAAGCATTCAAGAAAATCTAATTCAATTCATCTCAAAAAAACGAAACGATATGAGCGAATATACCGCAAAAGACTATAAAAAAGGACAGCCCCGCTGGTGTCCGGGCTGCGGCGACCATTTCTTCCTTGCTTCACTGCATAAAGCCATGGCCGAAATCGGCGTTCCTCCCCATGAAATCGCCGTCATCTCTGGTATCGGCTGCTCCAGCCGTCTGCCTCACTACATGAACACCTACGGCATGAATACCATCCATGGTCGTGCAGCCGCCATTGCTACGGGCTGCAAGGTAGCCAACCCCAACCTCACGGTATGGCAGGTAAGTGGCGACGGCGATGGTCTGGCCATTGGTGGCAATCACTTTATCCACGCCAACCGCCGCAACATCAACCTCAACATGATTCTGCTCAACAACCGCATCTACGGCTTGACCAAGGGACAGTACTCCCCCACTTCACCCCGCGGTTTCGTGAGCAAATCCTCACCCTACGGAACGGTAGAAGACCCCTTCCACCCTGCAGAACTCTGCTTTGGAGCCCGCGGCCATTTCTTTGCCCGTGCAGTAGCAACCGATGCCGCAGGTACCGTAGAGATTCTGAAGGCAGCCTACAAGCACCAAGGCGCCAGCGTATGCGAAATCCTGCAGAACTGCGTCATCTTCAACAACGGTGCCCACGATTGCGTAGCCAAGAAGGAAGACCGTGCCAAGAATGCCATCTATCTGGAACACGGCAAGCCCATGCTGTTCGGCGAGAACAACGAATTCGGACTGATGCAGGAGGGTTTTGGCTTAAAAGTGGTGAAGCTGGGTGAGAATGGCATCACGGAGAAAGACATCCTGGTACACGACGCCCACTGCGAAGACAACACCCTACAGCTTAAGCTGGCGCTGATGGAAGGTCCCGACTTCCCCATTGCCCTCGGCGTGATTCGCGACGTAGAGGCTCCCACCTACGACGAGGCAGTCTATGCACAGATAGAAGAGGTGGCTTCAAAAAAGAAGTACCACAACTTCGAAGAGCTACTGCTGACCAACGATACCTGGGAAGTGAAATAGACGTAAAGCGCACTATTAGCATAGAAGGCCGGTTTGTCTTAACGACATACCGGCCTTCGGTTTTTCTGCATAATTGACTCTTATCATGCGATAGCGAGGTTACATTTCGAGCTGCCAAGAGACAAAAAAAAGAGCAAATTGCAATATCGACGTAGCATATTTAGTTATGGATTTATAAAAGCATGAACAAATAGAGATTTTTTTCCTTATTTATGCACGGGTTTTGAAAGAAAGTACTAAATTTGTGGTCGGAAAACTAGGTTCTAATCACCCAAATTCCAACAACTGATTATAAGCAAAACGATTAATATTAAATTCTAAAATCTTAAAAAGAAATGGCAAAATTAGATTTAACCAAGTACGGAATCACTGGTGCAACCGAAGTGCTGCACAATCCGTCGTACGAAGTGCTTTTTGAGGAAGAAACCAAAGCTGGTTTGGAAGGCTTTGAAAAAGGTCAGGTAACCGAACTGGGTACGGTAAATGTAATGACTGGTATCTACACCGGCCGCTCTCCTAAGGATAAATTCTTTGTAATGGACGAAGTCAGCAAGGACACAGTATGGTGGACTTCTGATGAATACAAGAACGACAACAAGCCCGTAAGCGAAGCTACTTGGGCTGAACTGAAGAAACTGGCTACCTCTGAGCTCTGCAACAAGAAGCTCTATGTAGTTGATGCATTCTGCGGCGCTAACCCCGCTACCCGCCTGAAGGTTCGCTTCATTATGGAAGTAGCATGGCAGGCTCACTTCGTGACTAACATGTTCATCCGTCCTACTATGAAGGAGCTCTCTGACTTCGGAGAACCCGACTTCGTAGTTTACAACGCTTCGAAGGCAAAGGTTGAGAACTACAAGGAGCTGGGTCTGAACTCTGAGACCGCCGTTGTATTCAACCTGACCAGCAAGGAGCAGGTTATCATCAACACTTGGTATGGTGGTGAGATGAAGAAGGGTATGTTCTCTATCATGAACTACTACAACCCCCTGCGCGGTATCGCTTCAATGCACTGCTCTGCTAACACCAACAAGGAGGGTACAGACTCTGCCATCTTCTTCGGTCTCTCTGGTACAGGTAAGACCACTCTGTCAACTGACCCGAAGCGTCTGCTGATTGGTGACGACGAGCACGGTTGGGACGACGAAGGCGTATTCAACTACGAAGGTGGTTGCTACGCTAAGGTGATCAACCTGGACAAGGAGAGCGAACCCGATATCTACAACGCAATCCGTCGTGATGCCCTGCTGGAGAACGTAACTGTAGCTGCTGATGGTAAGATTGACTTCGCAGACAAGAGCGTTACGGAGAACACCCGCGTATCATATCCTATCGAGCATATCGAAAACCGTGTAGCTCCCGTTTCTAAGGGTCCTCACGCTCATCAGGTTATCTTCTTGTCAGCTGATGCCTTCGGTGTATTGCCTCCCGTATCTATCTTGAACGCTGAGCAGACCAAGTACTACTTCCTCTCTGGCTTCACCGCTAAGCTGGCTGGTACAGAGCGTGGTATCACTGAGCCCACTCCTACCTTCTCTGCTTGCTTCGGTGCTGCTTTCCTGAGCCTGCACCCCACGAAGTATGGTGAAGAGTTGGTGAAGAAGATGGAGAAGGTTGGTGCCAAGGCTTACCTGGTGAACACTGGTTGGAACGGTACTGGCAAGCGTATCTCTATCCGCGACACTCGCGGTATCATCGACGCTATCCTGGATGGTTCTATCGACAAGGCTCCTACGAAGGTGATTCCTTTCTTCAACTTTGTAGTGCCCACTGAGCTGCCTGGCGTTGATCCTAAGATTCTTGATCCCCGCGACACCTACGAGTGCGCATGCCAGTGGGAAGAGAAGGCTAAGGATTTGGCTAGCCGCTTCATCAAGAACTTTGCTAAGTTCACGGGCAACGAAGCTGGTAAGGCTCTCGTAGCTGCCGGCCCGAAGCTCTAATCCTAGCTGAGCATAACAGACCATAAATAAAGAGAGGAACATTCCGCAAGGCGTGTTCCTCTCTCTTTTTGCCTCAAATGGCGGAGTAAATGAGCCACAAATGCCGGAGTAAAATCACCTCAAAGGGCGGAAAAATCCGACAAACGCTTGTTATATTGATGGACAGGAGCGACATCAAATAACATACAAAATACACAAGGTTGTGTAGTACAAGGTTGTGTATTTTGTGTAATTCATCACCGACCCTGTCTTCGCACTATGGTTTGGGCGGAGTGCTTAATAGAGCCGTATTCATCACATAGGTAAATTTTTATCAGCTGGATGCAAAGTTTTTTTCATCACGAAGAAAAGAACTTTGCATTACAAAATAAAATGCTGAGCGCACGCCGAAAACACTTCATACTTCATATTTATTCATAATACACTGATGGACAGGAAGTTATAGCATGAAGTTAAAAGAATGAGACTTCATACCATACTTCATGCTATAGCAATCTGGATATCAGTGTAATACAAGCGGATATGAAGTATGAAGTATCTATTTCATTTTTTCCGCATTTCTGCATCAGAGCCAGTAAAGCCACCTTGATAAACCGCCAAAAGTGGTTAAAAAAGTAAGATTTGGCGGAAAATAGAAGAGCTTATGGGTACGATTATCGGAAGAGAAATGGAGATGCGCACGCTGGCTGAGTGTATGCAATCGCAGCGTTCGGAACTGGTTGCCGTATATGGCCGACGCCGTATAGGAAAGACTTTCCTTATCAAGGAGTAAATGCTCGCCCTACGTCATCGACAAAGCCTACGAGATGCACCTGCGCAACCGCATGGCCATCTTCCGTGAACAGAAGCTAAAAAACAACGCTCTATTTACAGGAAAGGTGTCATGTAGGCCGGAAGATATGTCAGCTCCCCCTCCTTGCGTAAATCCTTTGTGTAGATCAAGTACTTATGCTTAATCCGGGCTGAATACTTGCTGCTGAAGGCATCCAGTGAGGCATGGGCCTTATAGCCAGAGGACTTCACTTCGATGGGATTGACCTTATCACCGTCGGCTATCAGAAAATCCACTTCGTAATTGTGTCTCCCGCTGTCGGTGGGGAAGGTATAATAATAGAGCTCGTGCCCAGCTGCTTTCAGCATCTGTGCGATGGCGTTCTCATAGACGTAGCCCAGGTCGGCGCTCAGTTTATCGCTGAGCAACTTCTGGTAAATCGTGTTGTCGGTAAACTGCTTGTCCCAGAAGGCCAGTGTGACAAACAATCCCGTATCGGCAGCAAACATCTTATACTTCTCAAGGTCAAGGTGCAGTGCCATCCCTGCACTGGGGTCGCTGGCGTGATAAGCCATGTTCACCACCATGGACTCCTTCATCTCGGAAATCGTCTCCGTCAAATCAGCCAGACGTGTGCCGTTCGTTGCGCTCCAAGTCAGGTACCTGTTGGCATTGCCTGTGAGCTGGGCAGGTATCTGATGGAACATCTTCGAAGCGTTGCCCGATGGGTCTATCTTGTTGAAGTCATCTTCATAGAGTGTGATGATGGTACGTTTTACACCATCCACCTTCTCCAGATTGTTACTTTCCAGATAGGCAGCCACAGCTTGCGGCATACCACCAATAAGCATGTACAACCGGAAATCGCGCATCAACTTGCGATTGGTGTCATCACCTAGTGAGATCCTGTCTTGAAAGCAGGTATGGAGCAACAGCATGGAGGCCGTATCGCCCAATGCCCATTTGAACTCCTCGTAATCCATGGGGTGCATGTGGAGCTTGAGCTCCTCGCTGGGAATCAGGATGTCTTTGACATTCTTACGGATGGAAATCAGCGAGCCTGTCTCGATGTAGTCATATCGTCCGTCTTTTACGAGATACTTGATGGCCTGTCTGGCTTTGGGCGCAAGCTGTACTTCATCGAAGATGATGACTGACTTCCGGCGCTTCAGCTCGACACCGTACTCCAGTTGCAAGCGCATGAAGATGCGGTCGAGATTGGAGACATCGTTAAATAGTGCTCTGACTTCTGCCGAGCAGGCTCCAAAATCCACTAGGATGTAGGACTCATACTCGTTTTTAGCAAATTGTTCGGCCACGGTAGATTTGCCTACCCGTCGGGCACCCTGTATCAATATGGCTGTGCGGCCTTCGTCCGTCTGCTTCCATCTGAGAAGCTCATCGTATATTTTCCGTCTGAATATCATACCTCGACACGATTTTTAGTGCCGGCAAAGATAATACATCTTACGTGAATCTCAAAATGTTTTCAGCCAAAACCTGCATAAATCTCAAAATATTGGGCATATCAAAGGTGAATCTCAAAATATATTCAACTAAAATATACACAAATCTCAAATTTATGCTTTGGATTATTTATGCCATTCATAAACTGAGTGTAAACGTAAGGCGTGCATCATCCATAATGGAGCCGTTTTCATCCAGCTGGCAATATCTGAAAGCGCATCATTACAAAATAAAATGCTGAGTGCACGCAAAAAGCACCTCACACTATAGTAACCTGAATATCAGCGTAATACGAGCAAATATGAAGTGTGAGGTATCTATTTCATTTTTTCCGCATTTCTGCATCAGAGCCAGTAAAGCCACCTTGATAAACCGCCAAAAGTGGCTAAAAAGTAAGATTTGGCGAAAAATAGCTTGCGGGTCGGCCACCTCCTGGATGGTCGATAAGGTGTTTCACAACAAGGGAGGGCTATTTAACCGCGTCACCCGTCACCTCTACTTACGTCCGTTCACCCTCCATGAAAAAGAGGCTATTTCTTCTTCTTGAACAGGTTCTTCCCCTTATTCAGCAGTTTTTTGGCACCATCCTTCACCGAGCCCTTAGGATTGCCACTCGTCACGCCAACAGAACCACTACCTGCATCGTCCCCCAGTTTGGAATTATCCTCTTCCAGGTAGAAATGTTCGGGGTTGCTGGCATATTCCACCACCTTCACAGTGATATTTGAGTTGGCGGGATTGCTGCTGTCTATCACCAACGTGATACGAGCAAACTGCTTATTCGGATTATCCTTGTAGTAGGCATCAAAGGTTTCCGTATTGCCACTCTTTTTGTAGTTCTTCATCAGCATTTCGTTGTCGCTGTCCCAATCGAAGTGGAACTCCATGGCCTTCCGGTCGATAAAGTAGTGCGTGCTGTACTGCTTATGTTCCTTATCAGCGTAGGCGTTATACCATACGCCATTGCCAGAATTTTGTGCTACGGCTGCTAGAGCCCAACCAAGCAAGATCAGTGTGGAAAAAAGAACCTTCTTCATGTGTTGTTGTAATTAAATGGTTAATATGCGGGTTGCTAAAATTCAGCTGCAAAAATAGCAATAATATTTAAATCATATCAATCTGGAATGTATTATTTTTCATTGCCGGAAAAGGGCATTGAATCAACGATCTTTTGGTAGGCCAGGCGCTCGTCGCCGTTGAGCAGGTAGATGATGCCGCAATAGGTGAAGCCGTTCTGCGCTATGATGTGCTGCATGATGCGATTGTCGCGATGGGTATCTACCCGCAGGTTGGGCAGCTGCTGATAGCACCAGTCAAAGCAAGTGCGGGCTATGCCGTGGCTATCGGGCGTACTGGCCAGCCGATGGATGACACCGTATGGCCTTGTATCGTCGAGCCATGCACCGCCATCGATGCGGGCATAGGTTGGCTCACCGGTTAGGATGAAGGCAAAGGTAGCTACCACCAGGCCATCGGCCTGGGTGATGACGTAACTGTTGCCATCGGCTATCTCCTGACGGATCTGTTCCTCTGAAGGGTAACCTCCGGTCCATTGCTTGAGGTTTCCGCTTCGTCGCATGATGCCCCGGGCTGCATCGAAGAGCTCCATCATACGGGGCAGGTCAGCCAGTGTGGCCTTACGGATACTCATTGTGGAGTTATGGTTTGACAGGATACGACTACTGCTCATGGTGCTACAGATGGGGATTCTTGAAGTGATAGCCTCCCGGTGAAGTAGGCTTCGATAAAGTCCCACCGCTCGGCATCGCTCAGCTGCGGGTTGCCGAAGAAGTGGTTGTAGAGCTCTATCTGCTGCTGGAAGTGCAACTCCTCTTCGGCCAGCACCTGATTGCGGTAGCTCCCTTCACCGGCTATCTGCTCCAGCACCTGAGGTTGCAAGAGGCGGATCTCCACACAGGGTGACCCGCCGCCCTCTACGCTGAAAGCTACAGAACCAAGCATCGAAAGGAGGTTGAGCAGCAGATTGAGGTCGGAGAAGGGGGTGCAATAGCAACACATCAGTTGGCCAGAGGAACCCGTGATATACTGCTGCATCAACTTGCGGTAGCGCTGCAGCAGGAGTTCAAAGCCACGGGTCACAGTGAATTGTAGCTCGCTGCTCTCCTTCTTACGGGCACTGCTGATGTAGCTCACGCTGCGTCCCTCCTCCACACGGCTCTCCAGTAGCTGGCCGATGAAGCGCTTGGCACTCCGCACGTCGAGTTGATGCATTTCGAAGAGAGCCCGCAAGCGAGATTCATCAAACTTGCCTTTGTTGCGGGTCAACGCCTCACGAAGCAGGATGGTCAAGTCAGCAAAGAGCGCATCTACGCGCTGTATCATCTGGGCGGCATCCTCCTTGAGCAGTACATCGTGCCGGCCCACGGCCACGGCTCTGGCCCCCTCAAGCAGGGTGCCATTCATCAGCTTCTGTTTAAACTCGCGATAGCCCAGTTCGGGGAATTCATGTTCCCAGAGCGCTTCGGTCTGCAGGCGCCACAGTGCAGGCTGCCCTTCAACGGGGGAAACGTAGTCGGCATAGCGTCGGGCAAAGGCGTCACCCGTCTTATCCTGCAGGTAGCAGTCGGTCAGCAGGCGGCAGGGAGCCACCTCGATGACTGCACCTCCCGCACGACGCTTCAGATCCTCTTCGATCCATAATAAAGCGGTCTTCACCAGCTGTCCGAGGTCGCTCTCATACTCCAGTTTGTTCTTGGCTCGGGGCAGTTTGACTACATACTCAAAGTCACTCATGGGCACAAGCATCTCTCCAGGTTTCCCCTTCATCCGATAGAGTTCGCAGAGTTTGAAGAGTATCTGCTCCATCTGCTCCTCGCTGATGCCTCCCACTTGATGGAGGCGCGTCATGTAGTAGAAGTCGCGCTCATGGAAGTCGGTAGCCGCTATGGCCTGCACTTCGGCCTCACGGCCTGCACGGCCAATCTCCTGGATATAATCGACAAAGGTACTCGATGGAGCGACATGATAGACGCGGTCGATATCGGGAATATCCACACCCATGCCAAATGCCTTGGTGGCTACGATGAGACGCTTATCTCCCTCACGGAAGGCACGCACGATGGCCGCCTTCTGCTCCTTCTCCTTCTTACCATAATAGGTGGCCACGTAGGGCCAGCTCTGCGGAGCGACCCAACTCTTGGTGCGCACATCCAGGCTGCCGGCAAAGGGGAAGTAGAGCAACGTCTTGTGATGTGCTACAAATTCCTCGATCCTACTGGCTATCACGCGCTGTTTGGCCTTGTCGTAGGTCTCGCCCTCATCGAGGGTCAGCCGGCGGATGTCAAAGCCGATGTTCTCCCTGCGGGCATTGCCGATATAGAGCATGCAGGGAGCCATCTGCAGCGAGTGAATGGTCTCCATCACCATGTCGGTATGCGGTTTGTCGCTCCATACAGCGGTGGCCGTAAGGGCAAAGAGGGGGAAAGGATAACCCAACTGCTGCTTGAGCAAGGCGAGGTAACGACCCAAGAACCAGTAATCCACCCGGAACTCGCGTCCCCAGGTGGTGACGGTGTGCGCCTCGTCAATCACCACCATGCCGATGCGGCGATGGCCGATGAAGCGATGGATGTCGTATGCCAGGAGCAGTTCGGGCGAGAGGTAGAGGATATCGGCTTCACCTTCGTGTACCCTACGGTAGGCCTCGGCCTTCTCCTCAGGCGAAAGGTCGCCCGAAGCGTAGGCCACTCGGTCGTATCCTTTGCTCTGCAGGCTCTCCACCTGGTCGAGAATCAGCGCCTTGAGGGGCTCGATGACCAGGGTGAGCAGACCATGTTCACGCCCCAGGTAGATGGCCGGCAGCTGAAAGAGGAGTGACTTGCCCGCTCCGGTAGGTGCAGTCAGCAGCAGGTTGAGGTGAGCGGCTGTAGCTTCATCAGCTGGCTGTGAGTGGTTGGCTGAGTGCATCGAGGCCTCGGCCGTATAGACCACCTGCTCTACGAGAGTGCCTTGCGAGAGGCTGATGCTGCGGGTATCTTCGCGCAGGTCGGCATAGAAGCGCAGGTCGCGCCACGACGTGTAGCCCCACACCTGAGTGAGTAGCTCCATCAAGGCAGGTCGGCACACCTGCGGGTATGAAGTAAACAACGGGGAAGACAACCAATGCGCTCCCTGGGGGGCGTAGCGGTTTTCTTCCCCGTTGCCTGTACAAGTAGGATGTTCGTTCACCATAGGCGTTGCGTCACGGAATCAATACTCCTCCTCGTTGAAGAAGAAGTCCTCCTTGCTGGGATAGTCGGGCCAGATATCTTCAATGCTTTCGTATATCTCGCCTTCGTCTTCCATCTCCTGCAGGTTCTCTATGACTTCGAGCGGTGAGCCCGAACGGATGGCATAATCAATCAATTCATCCTTGGTTGCCGGCCAAGGCGCATCCTCCAGTTTGGAGGCCAGTTCCAATGTCCAATACATAGTCTGACTCGTTTAAAAAATGAACAAAACTTACTGTTTTTCAATTTTGCGGCAAAAGTATAAAAAATCTCTTATTTCCCATGCTTATTCCAAATTATTTCCTCTTTTTTTTCATCTACGTTGAGCTTTCTTGACAAAACGAAGAGGTAATCGGACAAACGGTTAACGTATGCAAGCAATTCGGGGGCTATTTCAATCTGTTGAGCAAGGGCTAGAATGCGCCGTTCGGCCCTGCGGCAGACGGTGCGGCAGACATGGGCAACGGCGGCTGCCTTTCCACCACCGGGAAGGATAAAGAGGCGGAGTGGAGGCAACTCGGCATCGATACGGTCGATGGCCTGCTCCAGCTGACTGACCATCTCGGGGGTGACCACCGCCGTAGGGCGAAGAGGCACCTTGGAACAGTCTGTAGCCAATGCGGCACCTATGGTAAAGAGGCAGCTCTGCACACCGAGCAGCAACTGCACGTCAGTGGCACGGCTTGCGGTCAACGCTTCATCCGTTGCCGCATCGCTCAGGTAAGCGAGCAGCAACCCAAGCTGTGCGTTGAGTTCATCCACGGTACCGTAGGCCTCCAGGCGAAGGTCGGTCTTGGAGACCCGAGTGCCTCCTATGAGCGAAGTTTGTCCGGCATCGCCGGTGCGGGTATAGACATTGCTTTTCATCGTAAAGTGAATTTATGGGGATTATTGATATGGAAGGTGCTTTAAAAACTGACCTTGTAGTGCTGCCGCTGCTTGGTGGAGTCGAAGAAAAGGAGACCGAGGTCGAAGAGGTCAAAGGTGACCACCACACGAGGGTCACTCTTCAGCTCCTGCCACAATTGCCTCATCGGCTCCGTATAACCGATACCTTGCACCACGAAGAGCGATTGCGGCGTGATGCGACCCGAACAGATCTCGAAGGCTTGCCGAAGCAAGGAGGGATGCTCCACATCGTGCAAATAGAGGAAATCCACCGGCACATCGGCATCCAGGAAGAGTTCATCCAGGCTGGAGGCATGCCAGAAGTTCATCTCCTGCTTGGCCGCCGTGAGGTAGAGCCGAGCCGCACTGGGGCAACCTACACTAACGGCATTCGAAGGCTGTACGAAGTTGATCAACCGGTAGAGCAGACGCTTCATGGCCAGCGTCTCCTTGCAGCAACCCTTGGGCAAATCAGGCAGGGCAAGGAGTTTCTCCTGCTTTCGGAGCTCACTATAATTATAATAAGGTGTATGCTCACTGATGACGTCGGTAATCAGCCGATAGGCAAAGGGGGAATGCACACCAAATCCGTAGCGCTTGGGCCAGCGGGCAAGGCGGACCAGCCAACGCCTCAAGGGGAGCAACCAAGTGGAAATTCTGTTCATCATCGTAGGTTTAAAGCTTTAACGGCACAAACATACAGAAAAAAAACAGGATAATAAAAGGGTTTCTGTAGTTTTTTATCTTCCGTCATCATCCCCATTGATTCCGCCTATACCATTAGAACAACGAAATGGATGAAGTGTCAATGATTACAGGCTATGATAGGGTCTTCTGCCATTTCGTTGAATAGGGTCTTGTTGTAGGGGCGGAATAAAGTTCTTCAATCGCTTGACCCGGGTCACTCAATCGATTGACCTTGGTCAATCGAACGCCTGACGTAGGTCAAGCGATTGAACCACGTCGTGCGACCACCTTGGGATAGCCTACACAAGGGGATAAGCTATCCTATACAAAGGGATGAGAGAACGGATAAACCGAGAGGACCAGTATGTTGGAGAGAAAGAAAAGGCCCGATGCTTCGTGCGCTACGGCACGTAGCATCGGGCCTCTTGATGGTGCTGAAGGATTAGAGTCCTAAATCCTTAAAGGTACGGGGAGTAGGTACTCCGGGCAGGGGCTTGCGCTCCTTGAGCTGCTGCAGGGCCACCTCGATGGCCTTCAGCAGCTGCTGGTCTTCGCCTGCAGCCTCGCGGATGGGATCGTTGTCAATCAGGATATCGGGATCTACACCGTGGTTCTCCACAATCCACTGACCGGTCTTGGCATCGTAGTTGGTGAAGAAGGGGACGCGGATGTCGGTGCCATCCATGTAGGGCAGCGAGCCGCTGATGCCCACAATGCCTCCCCAAGTGCGGGTGCCAACCACGGTACCCAGCTCGTTGGCCTTGAAGCTCCAGGGGAAGAGGTCGCCATCGCTGGCCGAATATTTGTTGATGAGCAGCACCTTTGGACCTACGTGGGTGGCATCAGGAATGGTGCCCACCTGAGTTGAGGTGCGCGACATGGTCATGCGGTAGGGTTGGCGGAGCAGGCGTTCGATAATCATCGGTGAGACGTTACCACCACCATTAGCACGGTCATCAATGATGAGGGCCTCCTTGTCGAGTTGGGGATAGAAGTAGCGTGCAAACTCATTCAGCCCTTCAGGACCCATGTCGGGAATGTAGATATAACCGACGCGTCCGTTAGTAGCCTTCTCAACTGTCGCGATATTGCGCTGTACCCATTCGTAGTGAGTCAAGGGATATTCATCGGCCGTGGGCTTCACCACCACCTTGCGTCCACCTTCGGCAGCACGCGTGTTGATGGTCAGTTCGGTCAGCACACCGGCTTTGCCCATGAGCAGCTTGTAGAAATTATTCACGCTTTGTGTAGATACGCCATCCACAGCGGTGATGTAGTCGCCCTCGTTGATGCCCAGTCCCGGTTCGGCCAGCGGTGAGCGGAGTGTCTCGCTGTAGGGAGCGCCCTGCAGGATATGTCCGATACGGAAGAAACCGCTCTTGTCGCGTTGCAGCTCAGCGCCAAGCAGACCCATCGGGATGCGCTTCGCTTTAGGATAGCTGCCCGGATTGACGTAGGCATGTCCGCAAGCCAATTCGGAAATCATCTCGCCAATCACATAATTGAGGTCGAGGCGGCTCTTGACGTAGGGCAGCAGCACGGCATACTTCTGCTTGATAGCTTTCCAATCCACCCCGTGCATATTCTCCAGGTAGAATCCATCACGGTAGGCACGCCAAGCCTCATCAAAGATCTGAGCCCACTCCTGAGGATAATCCACCGTAGCCACCATGTGGGAGAGGTCAACCTCCTTGTCGGCATTGAAACGGCCCGTAGGGATGCGGTCGGACACGTAGATCTTGCCGTCGCGACGCGAGAAGAAGAGCGCCCGCTCACCGCACACACTCATCGAAGCATCGCTCACCTTGCTCTCTTCGCGGCTTTCAAAGTCATAGACCTTGGTGCCACCGCTGCTGTACCAGAGGTGCTTGCCGTCGCAATAGAAGTTGCTGTAGTAGCCAGCACCCACAGGCAGCTTGACGATACGTGCGCTAAGGCCTTCGGCATCCACCTTCACCTCAGCAGGAGCTTTCTTCGACTCGGGAGCCTCTTTGCCTTGTCCCTTGCCGGCTGCTTGGCCACCCTTGCCAGCAGCTTTACCACCAGGGGCAGCTGCACCGACTGCATTAGCCGAAAAGGGTGCAGCCTCCTTGACCTCCGAATCACGCGGAAGCAGCGGCGAGGGGGTATCCTTTTGCAACATGGCCAGATAGACGCCACCCATGCGGTTGTAGATATGGTTCCACTCCAAGCGTCCGTAGTTGGGATTGAAATCGCGGTCGGAACTGAATATCAGATACCTTCCATCCTGACTGAAAGCAGGTGAGTCGGAGTTGTACCAACGCTCGGTAACGGCTATCTCGCGCTTTGTAGCCAGTTCGTAGAGATAAACCACCGACATCTGGTTGGCTGCGGGACGGGTGTAGGCCAGCCAACGGCTGTCGGCCGAGATGGCTACCTGCCAGAACTCTTGCTCAGGACAGGTGGCAATCACCTCCTTCGTCGCCTTGGCCACATCTACACGTACCAGCCGGTTCTTGCGGTCGGTATAGAGCAGCCACTTGCCATCGGGCGTCCATTGAATGGAGCGGATATAGGTGTCATTATCACGCGTCAGCTGACGTGGCTCTCCTCCTTCGGTGGATTGCAGCCACAGCTCTGTTTCGCCAGTGCGGTCGCTGATGTAAGCCACCTGCTTCCCATCGGGACTCACCACGGCATCGCGCTCGTGTGCACCCGGTGTACGGGTCAAGCAACGGGTTACACCCTCCTTTACCGGTACGTCAAACACCTCACCACGAGCCGTTACATAGACGCGTTGTCCATCGGCACTGAGGTCGGCAGACGTCACGCGGTCGGCCACGTTGAGCAGTTCGGTACGGGCCTGCAGGTTATCGGCATGCAGGGAGATGTGAATCTGCTGGCTTTGGCGCGTTTTGGGGTCAAATTGATAGAGATAGCCTCCCTTCTCAAAGACGATGATGCGTCCATCAGTCGAGGGGAACTTCACATCATAGTCGGTAAAGTGGGTCACCTTCTCCGTCTGGTGGGTACGGGTGTTGTAGCAGAAGAGGTTCATCGTCATGTCGCGGTCGCTGGCAAAGAAGATCTCCTCACCAATCCACATCGGGAAGATGTCCTGCGCCACGTTGTTGGTGATGTTGGTCACCTGTTTCTGTTTGGCATCGTAAATCCATACATCATCGGCCATGCCACCACGGTAGTACTTCCAGGTGCGGAATTCGCGGAATACGCGGTTGTAGGCCAACTGCTTGCCATCAGGCGAATAGCTGCAGAAGCCCCCTTCGGGCAGAGGCAATGCCTCGGGCATGCCCTTTTGGGGCGAGACGCTCCAGAGCTTGCCAACAAATCCATCCCCAATACGGTTGCGGAAGAGAATCTCCTTTCCATCGGGGCTCCAGGTCATCACCACATTGTTGGGCCCCATGCGGTCGCCCAAGTCATCGCGTCCGTTGGTCTGCGTGTAGGTGATACGCTGCGGCTCACCACCCTCTGCCGGGATGGTATAAACTTCGGTATTGCCGTCGTACTGTCCGCTGAAGGCCAAGGTACGTCCATCGGGCGAGAAGCGAGCAAAGATTTCATTCCCTACGTGCGAGGTCAAGCGGCGAGCCTCACCGCCGGAGATAGGCACAGAATAGAGGTCGCCAGCAAATGAAAAGACAACCTGTTGCCCATTGGTAGCAGGGAAACGCAACAGGCGGGCCTCATCGGTAGGAGAGACCGTTGTGGCCGTTGCCGCTTGAGGCAAAGCGAACACGGCCTCTGGCAGAGCGACAGCCAGCGAAGGAACTGCAGCAAGCAGTCCCATCAGAAGTAAATGTTTCTGTTTCATTAGGATGATTATTAGTGTTATAACATTTCACGTTAATGGATGGAGGAGCTCCTCACTTCAACTCCGAAGGACGAAGGCCGAAGGAGCGGCAACTCAGTTCATCCACCTTCACAGCCCATACCCGCACATTGCGAATGGCAGGGGGAGCCATGCGGCAATCATTGTCGGTATAGCGACGCATCAAGAGCTGCAAGATACGTTCCTTCTCGTCGTAATCATCGATAAACTCCACCCTTCCGCGGCACACCACGCTGCGGCTCTTCATGCTGTAGCTGCAGGCTATCTGTTGGTGCATATAGACCAGTTCATCTCCCTCGCAGAAGGTGATGCATACCTGCGGGTGAGCTGTAGCCAGGGTCTCTTTACCGCCACCGGCTCCCGAGTGGAGGTAGATGGTCTTTCCGTCGTAAACAAAGTTCATCGGAATCACGTAGGGATTACCCTCCAAATCCGTCAGTCCCAGCATGCAGAAGGGACATTTGTTGATGATGGCCGTAATCTCGGCCTCGTCAGTTATCTGTATTGTTTTCATTGTCTTTGTACGATATTTTAATTCATATTCATCCACGTGTAGGGTCTTATTCATCCACGTATAGGGCGCCCTGTATGCGGCAACACATGTCAGCAACATAAGCCGTATTCGTGGGTGCTATCGGGCGGAAAATGTTCCGCCCCTACAGGTGATTCACCGTTTTAAATATTTAATTTTAAATTTTAAATTACAAAGTATCCATCGCACCTCACTCATCGTAAATGGCGAAATCCAGCTGCTTACGTTCCAGATTGGCGCGGGCCACCTTGATGGTCAACTCATCGCCCAGGCTGTAGGTGTGGCGCGTGCGGCGACCCCGCAAGCAGTAGTTCTTCTCATCGAACTCGTAGTAGTCGTCGTCGAGGTCGCGGATGGGAATCATGCCTTCACACTTGTTCTCGTTCAGCTCTACGTAGAGGCCCCATTCGGTCACACCGGAGATAACGCCCTGATAGACCTGACCCACATGCTCGGTCATGAACTCCACCTGTTTGTACTTCACGCTGGCCCTTTCGGCCGAAGCAGCCAGTTGTTCCATCGCACTGCTGTGTTCGCAGAGGGCCTCATACTTCTTCTCTGTCACGGTATGTCCACCCTCGTCAAGATACTTGGTGAGCAACCGGTGCACCATCATGTCGGGGTAGCGACGGATAGGCGAAGTGAAGTGGGTGTAGTAGTCGAAGGCCAGACCGTAATGGCCGATGTTATGCACAGAGTAGCGTGCCTTCTGCATGGCGCGTATAGATACCGTTTCAATCAGGTTCTGCTCCTTGCGTCCCTGCACATCATCGAGCAGCCGGTTGATGCTCTTCGATACCTCACCCTTGTTGCCTGTGGTACGTATCTTGTAGCCAAAGCGGGCAATGAATTGCGACAAGTTATCCAGCTTCTCAGGATCGGGCAGGTCGTGGATACGGTAGGGGAATACCTTTGCCTTCTTTCCCTTCGGTACGCGTCCAATCTTCTCTGCCACGGTGCGGTTGGCCAGCAGCATGAACTCCTCCACCAGCTTGTTGGCATCTTTAGATACCTTGAAATAGACGCTCAGCGGCTTGCCCTTCTCGTCGATTTCGAACTTCACCTCGTAGCGGTCGAAGTTGATGGCACCCGCCTTGAAGCGCTGTTCGCGCAGCAGCTTGGCCAGTTTGTCGAGCTGCTTGAGTTCCTCCACATAGTCACCTTGTCCCGTTTCGAGTCGCTCTTGCGCCTCCTCGTAGGTAAAGCGTCGGTCGCTCTTGATGACGGTGTGTACCACACGGCTTTTCTTCACCTCGGCCCGTTCGTTCATCTCGAAGATGACGCTATAGGCCAACTTCTCCTCGTTGGGGCGAAGCGAGCAGAGGAAGTTACAGAGCCGTTCGGGTAGCATGGGTATGGTGCGATCCACCAGATAGACCGAGGTGGCACGCCGTTCGGCCTCACGGTCGATAAGGGAGCCTTCGTGGACGTAGTAGGTCACGTCGGCAATGTGTACACCCACCTCCCAAAGTCCGTTCGCCAAAGGACGAATGGAGAGGGCATCATCAAAGTCCTTGGCATCGCGCGGGTCGATGGTAAAGGTGGTTACACCACGGAAGTCCTCACGTTGAGCAATCTCCTCGGCAGGAATCTCTGCAGGAATACGGTCGGCAGCCTGCTCGACCTGCTTGGGATAGACATAAGGCAGGCCAAACTCTGCCAAGATGGCGTGCATCTCCGTATTGTTCTCACCCGCCTTACCCAGGATATCCACCACCATGCCGAGGGGGTTCTTGGCCTTTTCGGGCCACTCCACTACCTTGACCACCGCCTTGTCGCCGTTGCGTCCCCCCTTCAGGTTCTCCTTGGGGATAAAGATGTCGTTGGCCAGGGTGCGGTTCTCCGTCACCAGGAAGGCATATCCACGGGTCACCTCCAACGTACCCACAAAGGTATCGTTGGCGCGCTCCAGAATCTCCACCACTTCACCTTCGGCCATCCGTCCGTGGCGCTTGGCATAGTAGGCAATGCGTACGCGGTCGCCTGCCATGGCATGGGCCGAGTTACGCTCAGCAATGAAGATGGGCTCACCCCCCTCATCGGGCAGGAACGTATTCTTACCGTTGCTCTTGCGCTGGAAGATGCCCGTCATCTCCACACCGCGGTTATTGAGTTTGTAGCGATGCTTCTCCACTTCGCAGAGATACCCATCCTCCAGCAGTTCGTCGAGGATATCCATAGCCAGCATCTTCAGTGGATGCGTATTGAGCCGAAGTTGCTCAAAGAGCTGCTTGAGCGAGATAACTACCCCCTGCTTGAGGTGGAAAAGGTCGAGCATGGCCTTAACAAGCTCCTTCTTGGTCATCCGCTTGCCGGCCTTCTTGTCTTTCTTTTTACTCATACGAATACGTTTTTAGGAATTTTGAGATACAAAGAAAACGATTTTTTGCGAGATATGTTGCCTATTTCGATGCTTTTCTACATAATTTCACGCAACTTGCATTATCTTTCGTCAAAGAAGCGTATCTTTGTAGCCAAATTGTAAGATTAACTTAATTATAACTTGTAGCTCGTAGCTAGTAGCTAGTCACTAACAAACAATGAACAACAATAAAGAAAGAGAGAGACGGATTTACCGCGTCACACTGACGGGCAGCGTGGTGAATCTGCTACTGTTGGTATTCAAGTTTGCCGCAGGCATACTGGGTCACAGTGCAGCTATGGTGGCTGATGCCGTACACTCCCTCTCTGACTTTGCCACCGACCTGATTGTGATGGCCTTTGTGCGCATCTCCTCGAAGCCGGAGGACGAGAGTCATGCTTATGGTCACGGGAAATACGAAACGTTGGCCACGGCCATCATCGGCACCGTGCTCTTTGGCGTAGCCGTAGGCATCTTCTGGAATGGGGTCACCGCTATCTACCACGTGATTTGTGGCGAGGTGCTGCCTCAGCCCAGTATGTTGGCACTGGCAGCAGCCCTGCTCTCGGTGGCTCTAAAGGAGTGGACCTTTCGCTACACCATCCGCGTGGGTAAGCAGGTGAGGTCGGCAGCTGTCATTGCCAATGCCTGGCATCACCGCAGTGATGCACTCTCCTCCGTAGGTACCTCAGTGGGCATAGGTGGAGCCATCTTGCTGGGTAGCTACTGGACCCTGCTCGACCCCATGGCAGCTGTAGTGGTGAGTCTCTTCATCGCCCGCGTGTCCATTAAGCTGCTGGTGCCCTGTGTCGATGAACTGCTGGAGAAGTCGCTCTCACCCGAAATAGAGGAGACTATCCGCAGCATCATTCTCAAACAGCCCGGTGTGAGTTCACCCCATCACCTCCGTACCCGTCGCATTGGGAACACTGTAGCTATCGAAGTACACATCCGCATGGAGGGCTCTCTGCCACTGACTGAAGCCCATGCTGCCGCGAGCAGCATCGAGCAGCAACTCAAGCAGGAGTTTGGTCCCAACACGATCATCAGTATCCACGTAGAGCCGCTGAAAGAATTAAAAATTTGAAATTTAGATACTTCATCACTTTATCCATTAAACTGAATCCGTTTTAAATTTTAAATTGAATATATAATAGAATAAAAAGATGCAACCATCCCCTAAGATATTGATTACCGGAGCCAGTGGATTCATAGGCAGTTTTCTGGTGGAAGAGGCCTTGAACCGCGGCTTCTCTACCTATGCAGCCATTCGCTCTACTAGCAGCAAGGCCTACCTGAAGGACCCACGCATCCACCTTGTGGAGCTCGACATGGCCCATCCCGAGTGGCTGGAGCAGCAACTCCGTGAGCAAGCCGAGCGGAATGGCGGAGCCTTTGACTATGTAGTGCATTGCGCCGGAGCCACCAAGTGTGCCCATCCCAGCGACTTTGAGCGGGTGAACTGCCAGCAGACACGCACACTGGTAGATACCCTTATTCGCCTGGGCCAAATGCCCCGACAATTCCTCTTTGTCAGCACGCTGAGCATCTTTGGGCCTATCCACGAGAAGGATTACCAACCAATTACGGAACACGACACCCCCTGTCCCAACACGGCCTACGGCTTGAGCAAACTCCATGCCGAGCAGTATCTGCAGTCACTGTCGCAGTTGCCCTACGTCATCTTCCGCCCTACGGGGGTCTATGGACCGCGTGAGAAAGACTACTTCCTCATGGCACAATCCATCCAGCAGCACGTTGACTTTGCTGCTGGGTTCCGCCGACAAGACCTTACGTTTGTCTATGTAAGAGATGTGGTGCAAGCCATCTTTCTGGCTATCGAGAAGGGGGTGACGCGTCGTGCCTACTTTCTCTCCGACGGCTCGGTCTATCCCAGCCGCACCTTCAGTGACCTGCTACGCAGCGAGTTGGGCAACCCCTTTGTCATCCATTTCAGGTGCCCACTATGGCTGCTCAAGCTGATCTGCACTGTAGCGGGAAGGATAGCTACTTTGCGTGGTACCTCCAGTACCCTTAACCCCGACAAATACCGCATAATGAAACAACGCAATTGGCAATGCGACATCACCCCCGCCATCAAGGAGCTGGGCTATCACCCAGAGTACCCCTTGTCACGCGGCGTAAAGGAGAGCGTGGCCTGGTATAAACAAGAACAATGGCTTTAGATCTATTTAAAATAACCAATGAGGGCAAAGGGCTCTTTGCCGTAGAGAAGATTTCGCTCCTCTACAATCTGCTCACCTCCGTAGTGATTCTCTGCCTCTTTGGCGAGATGGACCACCCGGGGCAGATGTTGATTGACCGCGCCTGTCTGGCGGTACTCACCTTTGTACTGATGTACCTCTACCGGCTGGCACCCTGTAAGTTGACGGCCTTTGTACGGGTGGCTATCCAGATGTCACTCCTCTCCTATTGGTACCCCGACACCTTCGAGTTCAACCGCGTCTTTCCCAACCTGGACCACCTCTTCGCCTCTGCCGAACAGTGGCTCTTTGGCGGACAGCCCGCTGTATGGTTCTCGCTCCGCTTCCCCGAGTTGTGGATGAGCGAAGCACTCAACATGGGCTACTTCTGCTACTATCCCATGATTCTGCTGGTGGTGGTGTGGTACTTCCTCTACCGCTTCGACCTGTTCGAGAAGGTGTCGTTCGTGGTTGTATGTGGCTTCTTTGTCTATTACCTCTTTTATATCTTCGTACCCGTAGCAGGTCCACAGTTCTACTTCCCCGCCATCGGCATGGAGCGTGTACTGCAGGGTAGTTTCCCCTCCATCGGCGACTACTTCCACCACCATCAGGAGCTGCTTCCAGGTCCGGGCGATGCCCAAGGCTTCTTCTACAACCTGGTGGAGCACTCGCAAGAGGTGGGCGAACGTCCCACTGCCGCTTTCCCCTCCTCCCATGTGGGCATGAGCACCATCTTGATGATTATGGCCTGGCGAGGCAGTAAGCGCTTCTTCGCCCTGCTGCTGCCCTTCTACCTGCTGCTCTGCTGCGCCACGGTCTATATCCAGGCCCACTACCTGATTGATGCCCTGGCGGGATTCGTCTCGGCCTTTGGCATCTACATCTTGGTTACCTGGATGTATAAGCGCTGGTTTGCTACCCCGTTCCTACGGTACCATGGCCTGTAACGGCAGCTCTTCGAAGATGCGGAAGAGCTCCTCCTTGGTCTCGGCACGCAGCATGGCGATACGCGTTTCGCGAAAATTGGGTATCCCCTTGAAGAGCGGACTAGCCGCCAGATGACGCCGTACATGGAGGATGCCACGCCGCTCGTCAAGCAGACGAACACTGTCTTCGACCTGCTGGCGCAACACCTCCAGTCGCCATTGAGCCGACAACGGTGGCAGCAGTTCGCCCGTAGTGAGGTAGTGCTTCACCTCTTTGAATACCCAGGGGCGGCCAAAGCTGGCCCTGCCAATCATAATCGCATCCACCCCGTATCGGTCAAAGCACTCACGGGCCCTTTCGGCTGTGGTCACATCGCCGTTACCAATGATGGGAATATGCATCCGCGGATTGTTCTTCACCTGACCTATCAAGGTCCAATCGGCCTCACCCGTGTACATCTGTGCACGGGTACGTCCATGAATGGTCAATCCCTGAATACCACAATCCTGCAGCTGCTCGGCCAAGTCCACAATCACCTTATGATTTTCGTCCCATCCCAGACGGGTCTTCACCGTAACTGGCACCTTCACCGCATCGACCACTGCTCGCGTAATCTCGAGCATCAACGGAATGTTTTGCAACATGCCCGCACCAGCCCCTTTGCCAGCCACACGCTTCACAGGGCAGCCAAAGTTCAGGTCAAGCACATCGGGCTTAGCCTGCTCCACAATGCGTGCAGCCTCTACCATGGTAGGCACATCGCGGCCGTAAATCTGAATAGCCACGGGACGCTCCTCGTCGCTGATACGCAACTTCTGTTCTGTCTTTGTCACCGAACGAATCAGTGCATCAGCCGACACAAACTCCGTATAGACCATATCAGCGCCAAAGCGCTTGCACATCAAGCGGAAAGCCGGATCCGTAACATCCTCCATCGGTGCCAAGAGCACCGCCTCGTTGGGCAGCTCCACATTACCTATTTTCATCTGTTGTTTTCCTCTATTTTAGGGTGAATATGCACAATTGCGGCGCAAAAGTAGTAAAAGAGGTTGGGATTTTGAATAATTCATCGTACTTTTGCCGAAAAAGAGACAGAATGAGCACACATCGCATAGAAGATTTTGAAATCATGGCCCCTGTGGGGAGCCGTGAGTCGCTTGCCGCAGCCATTCAGGCTGGGGCCGACAGCATCTACTTTGGCATCGAAAACCTCAACATGAGGGCCCGCTCAGCCAATACCTTTACCATCAACGACCTGAAAGAGATTGCCCAGACCTGTGAGGGCCACGGCATGAAGAGCTACTTGACGGTGAACACCATCATTTACGACAACGACCTGCCGCTGATGCGTACCATCATCGATGCAGCCAAGCAAGCGGGCATCTCAGCCGTGATAGCAGCCGATGTAGCGGTGATGAGCTATGCCCGACAGATTGGTCAAGAGGTACACCTCAGCACGCAGCTCAACATCAGCAACGTTGAAGCCCTGCGCTTCTATGCTCAGTTTGCCGACGTAGTCGTGCTGGCCCGCGAGCTCAATCTGGAGCAAGTGGCCGAGATTCACCGCCACATCGTGGAGGAGCAGATTTGTGGTCCATCGGGACAACCGATACGCATTGAGATGTTCTGCCATGGCGCCCTCTGCATGGCCGTAAGCGGCAAGTGCTACCTCTCGCTACACGAAATGAACCACTCGGCTAATCGCGGTGCCTGCATGCAGGTGTGCCGCCGCTCCTACCTGGTACGCGACAAGGAGACTGATGTGGAATTGGAGGTAGATAATCAATACATCATGTCGCCCAAGGATCTGAAGACCATCCACTTCATGAACAAGATGATGGATGCTGGCGTCAGGGTATTCAAAATAGAGGGGCGCGCTCGCGGTCCGGAGTACGTTCGAACAGTGGCCGAATGCTATAAGGAGGCTGTTCGAGCCTACGTGGAAGGGAGCTTTACCGACGAGAAGATTGCCCAATGGGACGAGCGACTTGCTACCGTCTTCAACCGTGGCTTTTGGGACGGTTACTACTTGGGGCAGCGACTGGGCGAATGGACCAAGAACTACGGTTCGGCAGCCACCGAACGCAAGATTTATGTAGGTAAGGGCATTCGCTACTTCTCCAACTTGGGTGTGGCAGAGTTTCTGGTCGAAGCTGCCGAAATCAGCGTAGGCGACAAACTGCTCATCACCGGGCCAACCACTGGTGCCGAATTTGTTACACTCGAAGAGGCACGTGTGGACCTAAAGCCCGTGCAGACGGTACACAGGGGGGAGCACTTCTCGATGAAATCGGTAAAGATACGCCCCAGTGACAAACTCTACAAACTGGTCAGCACCGAAGAGCTGAAGCGCTTCAAGGGGTTGATTGAGTAATTCGAGTAAGGCCATCAGTACCCACTGCAAGCAGGTGCGTGAAAGCCGAACTGTAGTGGATTTTGAAGTATAATATATATATAAGGAGAAATCACATGGAGAACTATATCCACGAACTGACCATGAAGGTGCGCGACTATGAGTGCGACCTGCAAGGAATCGTCAACAACGCCAATTACCAACACTACCTCGAACATGCCCGCCACGAATTTCTACTGGGTACTGGCACCAGCTTTGCCGCACTCCACGAGCAGGGGATTGATGCCGTGGTAGCCCGTATCTCAATGGCTTTCAAGACTCCACTCAAGAGTGGCGACGAGTTTGTATGCCGCTTGGCCCTCAAAAAAGAGGGTATTCGCTATGTCTTTATCCAAGATATCTTCCGCAAAGCCGACAACAAGGTGGTGCTGAAAGGTGTAGTGGAAGCCGTAAGCCTGGTAAATGGCCGCCTGGCCGAAAGCCCAGCGCTCAACCAACTGCTGGCCCCCTACCTGCCCAAAGAGTAATCAACCCATTGAAATCTATAGACCATGAATCGCGAAGAACAAATCTGCAGCATTGCCCTCTCTTTGTGCGAAGGTATTGGTCACATCGGAGCCAAGCGCCTGGTGGAGAGTGTTGGTAGCGCAACTGAACTCTTTGCCCGCCGCAAAGAGCTGCCCATGTTGATTCCCGACCTTCGTCCTTCGGTAGTCAAAGCCCTCGATAACAAAGAAGCCTTTTGCAGAGCCGAAGAAGAGTTACGTTTTGCCGAAGCTCACGGCATACGATGCCTCACCCTAAAAGACGAAGCCTATCCTTCGCGCCTGCGGGAATGCGAGGATGCTCCCATCGTTCTCTTCTTTCAAGGGCATACCGACTTTAACCAGCTACATGTAGTCGCTATGGTGGGTACACGCCATGCTACAGACTACGGCAAGGAGTTTTGTACTGAGTTTATCCACGATCTCGCCACCTACTGCCCCGATGCACTCATCGTGAGCGGATTGGCCTATGGCATCGATATCCACAGCCACCGCGAAGCACAACGCAACAACCTGGCCACCGTAGCCGTACTGGCCCATGGTTTGGACCGCATCTATCCCTACGTCCACCGTCATACGGCCCAAGAGATCCAGACAAAAGGGGGCCTGCTGACCGAATTCCTCACGCAAACCAACCCTGACCGTCAGAACTTTGTACAGCGCAATCGCATTGTTGCGGGTCTCAGCGATGCCGTCATCGTGGTAGAGTCGGGCGCTAAGGGGGGCTCCCTCATTACCGCCGGACTAGCCAACGACTATAACCGTGAATGCTTTGCTGTACCAGGCAAGCGAAACGACACCTTCTCTATAGGCTGCAATCAACTGATACGCGACCACAAAGCTCAGATCCTGCTCAATGCAGAAGAGTTCGTCAAAGCCATGAACTGGGATACCCCAAAGGCCCGCGTCACCAACGTACAGCGTAACCTGTTTTTAGACTTCACACCTGAAGAGGAGCGCATTATCCAAATCCTGAACCAACGGGGCGACCTCCATATTAATGCCCTGGTGGTAGAATCAGGCATCCCAGTCAATCGGATGAGTGCCTTGCTTTTTGAACTGGAAATGAAGGGCGTAATCCGTACCAATGTAGGAGGATCCTACCATTTGTTAGGATAACTTTCTCAAGCGATAAGCGGAAAGAACAATATTCTACATACAAGTTATTTTTGCAGTTGTTATAGAATAATTCATCTGAATAGAATAAATTTATAAGGACAATTTTCTAAATTTCAGCCAACCCTTGGTGGATTACAACAAACAGCATAACTTTGCAGACAGAAAAAGAATACAATGTATAACTAAAGTAAAGAAATCATGTCGAAAGTAGCAAAAAGCCTGACCGAACTGGTAGGCAACACTCCACTTCTGGAGCTTAACAACTTCGTAAAGAAACACCAGCTGAAAGCCCGGATTCTGGTTAAACTGGAGTATTTCAACCCCGCTGGCAGCGTAAAGGACCGCGTGGCACTGGCTATGATTGAGGATGCTGAACAGCGCGGATTGCTGCAACCTGGTGCTACCTTGATAGAACCCACCAGCGGAAACACCGGCGTAGGACTGGCCTTTGTTTCTGCTTCGAAAGGATATCATCTCATCCTGACCATGCCTGAGACGATGAGTATCGAACGCCGCACCCTGCTCAAAGCCCTGGGGGCCGAGCTGGTACTGACCAGCGGTGCAGAAGGCATGAAGGGAGCCATAGCCAAGGCCGAGGAACTGCACAACCAGATACCAGGCTCACTCATTCTACAGCAATTCAATAACCCTGCAAACCCTGCCGTTCACCGTCGTACCACGGGCGAGGAAATCTGGCGTGATACCGATGGGCAGATTGACTTCTTTGTAGCTGGTGTAGGCACAGGAGGCACTGTGAGCGGCACAGGTGAAACACTGAAAAGCCATAATAAAGCCATCAAGGTGGTAGCTGTAGAACCTGCCAGCTCCCCCGTATTGCAAGGCGGAAAACCTGGCCCCCACAAGATACAGGGCATCGGTGCCGGATTCGTACCAGGCAACTACCATGCCGAGGTGGTGGATGAAGTAATCGGCATTGAAAACGACGAAGCTTTGAATACCAGTCGTGAACTGGCTCGCACCGAGGGACTACTGGTAGGCATCTCGTCGGGTGCCTCACTGGCCGGTGCCATCCGTCTGGCCCGTCGGGCAGAGAACGAAGGTAAGACCATAGTAGCTCTTCTGCCCGATACGGGTGAGCGCTACCTCTCCACCCCACTCTACACCTATTAACAACAGCGCAACCATTCATTGCTCTCTGTTATGGTCCAGACCGGACTGGGATAATCATCCTTTACCGGTTTGGACACTTCCGTTTACAACTGTCATAGCCTCTTTCAACCAATGAACCCCATGCTCTTTTCGCTTTATCGGCTTTTCTTTCCTAAGCATTGTGCCGTGTGTGGAGCGCTGCTACGCAACGGAGAGGAAATGATGTGCCTGACCTGTGAGACCGGACTTCCACTAACGGGCTATGGCCATACCCCGGGCAATCCAGCCGAACAACGCTTCTGGGGACGGATTGAATTGCAAAGGGCCTCGTCGTTC
>CAMCUZ010000001.1 GCA_945879145.1 uncultured Mediterranea sp. | reverse complement strand
AAACTGAAAGACGTGGTGAACGGCTACGTGCTGGAGCGCCGCTTCAACATCGGTGAGAAGCTGGAAGACGTTCGCGTAGAGCGTCGTCCCTACCAGTACCTCTATCAGGAGGGTGAGGACTATATGTTCATGAACCAAGAGACGTTCGACCAGATTCCCATCGCCCACGACCTGATCAACGGTGTGGACTTCCTGCTCGAAGGCCAGGTGGTAGATGTTGTTTCTGACGCCTCTACCGAGACCGTGCTCTATGCTGACATGCCCATCAAGGTACAGATGAAGGTGACCTACACCGAGCCGGGTCTGAAGGGGGATACCGCCACCAACACCCTAAAGCCTGCCACCGTAGAGAGCGGTGCCGAAGTGCGCGTTCCCCTCTTCATCAACGAGGGTGAGACCATCGAAATCGACACGCGCGACGGTTCATACGTAGGCCGCGTAAAGGCATAAGCTGACACATTCTTGTGGTAAATATCCAAAGAGGCTGTGTAGTTACCCAACACGAGGTAACACACAGCCTCTTTTACGTGAAGTGGGTCAATTATTGCCCCGAATCTTTAGGATTATTGAATGAATAGTGCTATTTTTGCACCGTAGGAAATCACCAAAGCCATGAGATACAGTCTGATTATTCCCGTATTTAACCGCCCTGATGAGGTAAGCGAACTGCTGCAGAGCCTCACCACACAACGACTAATGCCCCATGAGGTCATCATCGTGGAGGATGGCTCTTCCCTGCCCTGCGCCGAGGTAGCCTGTCGCTTTGCTAACCAACTCCCCATACGCTACTTGACCAAAACTAACGGAGGTCCTGGTCCTGCGCGGAACTATGGTGCCGCACACGCCACAGGCGACTACCTGATTATCCTCGACTCCGACTGCCTGCTGCCCGCTGACTACCTGGAGGCTGTTGAACAGGAACTGCTTCGCGAACCCGCCGATGCCTTTGGTGGTCCAGACCGGGCTCACCCCTCCTTCAGCCCGATGCAGAAGGCCATCAACTACAGCATGACCTCCTTCTTCACCACGGGCGGCATCCGCGGCGGGAAGAAGAAACTGGATAAATTCTACCCTCGCAGTTTCAATATGGGGATACGACGTGATGTCTATGAGGCCTTAGGGGGATTCTCACCCATGCGCTTCGGCGAAGATATCGACCTAAGCATCCGGCTCTTCAAGGGAGGTTACCGCTGCCGGCTCTTCCCCGAAGCTTGGGTTTGGCACAAGCGACGTACCGACCTGAAGAAATTCTTCAAGCAGGTGCACAACTCAGGTATGGCCCGCATCAACCTACACAAGCGCCACCCCGGTTCGATGAAGCTGGTCCATCTGCTGCCCATGTGCTTCACCCTCTTCACGGCAAGTTGCCTGCTGTGTGCCCCATGGTGCCTCTGGAGCCTGCTTCCGCTGCTACTCTACGCCCTACTGGTGGGCCTTGATGCAACGATACGCAACAAAAGCCTCTACATCGGCCTGCTGAGCATAACCGCCGCCTATGTACAGCTCATCGGGTATGGCACGGGGTTCTTGCGCGCATGGTGGAGCCGCTGCGTGATGGGCCGGCAGGAGGAGGTAGAGGCCTTCAAAAAGAATTTCTATCAATAACCAGTCAAATAGAGATACCAAGTGGAGAAACTGACGATACGCCAGCTGGCTGAAGACGACCGGCCACGTGAAAAGATGATGCAGAAAGGCGCCGAAGCGCTGAGTGACGCTGAGTTGATAGCCATCCTGATAGGCAGTGGAAACAAAGAAGAGAGTGCCGTGACCCTCTCGCAACGGATGCTCTCCACCTGTGGGGGTGATCTGAACCAACTCAGCAAGTGGCAGTTGGAAGAGTATGCCTGCTTTAAAGGGATGGGACCGGCAAAGAGCCTCACCGTGATGGCCGCCCTCGAACTGGGGCGCCGGCGCAAACTCCAAGAGCGTATGGAACGCCCCATCATCACCTCGTCAGTAGATATCTATGAGCTGTTCCACCCCTTGATGGCCGATTTGCCTACCGAGGAGTTCTGGGTTCTGCTGCTCAACCGCTCCAACCGGGTGATTGGCAAGGAGCGCATCAGCAGTGGAGGCATTGACCAGACCACCGCCGATGTACGCACCATCTTGCGTGAAGCACTACTGGCCCGGGCCACACAGATTGTCGTAGTCCATAACCACCCTTCAGGCAACACACGACCCTCACAAGAGGACCGACGCATCACCGAACGCATCAAAGAGGCAGGACGAGTGATGAGCATCCACCTGACCGACCACGTCATCGTATGCGACGGTGCTTACTTCAGTTTCAATGACCAGGGACTACTGTAGGAGATAAACACCAGAAATATATTTGGTGATTTCAAAGGAAAACTGTAGTTTTGCACCATCAAACAAACAAGTTTATGACAACATACGAAATAGAAGAGAAAATCGTAGCCATGCTCAAAACGGTTTATGACCCTGAGATACCGGTAAACGTCTATGACCTGGGCTTAATATACAAAATTGACGTAGCCGATAGTGGCGACGTGACCATTGACATGACGTTGAGCGCCCCCAACTGCCCGGCAGCCGACTTCATCATGGAGGATGTACGACAGAAGATTGAATCCATTGAAGGAGTAACCAACGCCACCATCAACCTGGTCTTTGAACCTGAATGGGATAAAGATATGATGACCGATGAGGCCAAACTCGAACTCGGTTTCCTATAGTCCTATACCCACTACCCCATCCCTCTCCAGCGTATGAAAAATGTCTATTTCCTCTCCGATGCACACCTGGGCTCACGAGCCATTCCACACAGCCGTACACAAGAACGACGACTGGTCAACTTTCTGGACAGCATCAAGTGTAAGGCCTCAGCAGTTTATTTGCTGGGCGACATGTTCGACTTCTGGTACGAATTCCGACTGGTGGTGCCTAAAGGCTACACCCGCTTTTTAGGTAAACTATCCGAGCTAACAGACCTGGGGGTAGAGGTGCATTTCTTCACTGGCAACCACGACATCTGGTGCGGAGACTACCTGGAGAAAGAGTGTGGAGTCATCTTGCATCGTCAACCTCTCACCACGGAAATTTACGGCAAGACGTTCTACCTGGCCCATGGCGACGGGCTGGGTGACCCCGACCGTAAGTTCAAGTTCCTGCGAGCCCTATTCCACAGCCACACCTTACAGACCCTCTTCTCCGCCATCCATCCCCGCTGGAGTGTGGAGTTGGGACTAAGTTGGGCCAAACAGAGCCGCTTGAAGCGAGTGGATGGCCGCGAGCCCGACTATCAAGGCGAACAGCATGAGCCACTCGTCCTCTACACCAAAAGCTACCTAAAAAGCCATCCCGACATCAACTTCTTCATCTACGGCCATCGCCACATAGAGCTCGACCTGCTACTCACCTCGAAGACCCGTATGATGATTTTAGGCGACTGGATTAACAGCTTCACATACGCCGTATTCGACGGCGAACACCTGTTCCTCGAAAACTTTATCGAGGGCGAGACCGAGTTGTAACTTTCCACTGACAAACAACGAAATCAATCTAATCTCGTAGAAAAAGGATAGCCGGTTCTTTACAATTGCCTGAATGCAAACTGTAAAGAGCCGGCTATACTATGAGCAGAGGTTAATCTATGAGCCAGCAAGCCAACACATAGCAGGGCACCTTATTTATATCCAGCAGCCTGAGCAATACGCTTGGGGATGTCGGTGTTGTCCATCTTTCCGCTGAAGGCTTTAGCTCCTGCTCCTACGGCATAGACAGGCACATAACCTGCACTGTGATTGCTGGTAGTCCAGCCCAGCAAAGCCACCTGACTCATCACCTGCTTGGCCACGGCAGCCAGCGGTTCGGTCTTGCTATAGAGGCTCTCCTCGAACTTGACGTTGTTCTTCACGAATGAATCCTCGAAGGCATCACGCAACATCTTCTCCTGCTCCCAGTTGATCTTCACACTCTTCCAGAAACCCATCTTCTCACCTAGGAACTCCTTGATATCCTCCCAGGTATATATACGGCGCTGACGACGCAGGTTAGTAATCGAACGCGACAGAGCATCTGCCGACTCCTGCTGATGAATCAGGTTAGCCAAATGGAGCTCATACTTCGAGTATCCCAAGCCCAGGCCACCGGTTTCGTGGTCAGCCGTCACTACAATCAAAGTCTCTTTGGGGTGTTTCTTATAAAACTCGTAGGCCACTTTGACAGCCTCGTCCATATCCATCACCTCGCGCACGGTGGTAGCTGCATCGTTGCCGTGACAAGACCAGTCTATCTTGCCTCCCTCCACCATCAGGAAGAAGCCCTTCTTGCCACCATCCTTCATCAAGAAATCAACGGCACTCTCCGTAATCTGCTTCAGAGTAAGGTCACCCTCCTTGCGGTCGATGGCGTAAGGCAGGCTGGACCGATCGGCTCCCTCCTGTTGAATCAGGATCATCTTATCTGCCTCGGCACGCTTGGCCTGATACTCCTCCACCCCACGGGCAAGGGCATAACCAGCCTCTGCAAAAATGGGATAGATGCTGGGAGCCTTTTTCTTGTCGTGCGTACGATCGGGCTTGAGGAAACCGCTTCCCGCATAAAAATCGAAACCAGCCTTGGGTAGGTCGAGGGCAATCTCGTAATACCAACTTCTGCTCTCCTGGTGAGCATAAAAGGCTGACGGAGTGGCATGATCGATGCTGACGCTCGTAGTGACACCCACACGCTTACCGCTGCGTTGGGCCTTAACGGCTACACTCTCTACCACCTCCTTATCTGGATTAACGCCGATGGCTCCGTTGTAGGTCTTGACACCTGTTGCCAAGGCCGTACCAGCAGCCGACGAATCGGTAATGGAGTTGGTGGCGGAATAGGTCGTGGCGTAACCTGCATAAGGGAAAGAGGCAAAGCAAAGGGGAGAAGTACCGATGCGTCCATTCTCCTGCTCAGCAAGAAACATCTCCGTGGCGTTGACCTGGTTCAGCCCCATGCCGTCGCCGATAAAATAAAACACATACTTAGCCTGCTGAGCATGCAAAGTGACTGCCAGCAGAATAAAGAATAGGGTATAAGCAAATCTTTTCATAACAAATAATTAAGAATAACTGAGCAAATGTAGCAATTATCTTCCACTCTCCATTCTAAAAGGGACAAAAAAAAGACAAAACCAAACCAGTTTTGTCTTTTTTTAAGGGATTTATCTTACCTTTACTTACTCAAGATAGCCACCGTATCAGAAGCAATCATCAGTTCCTCGTCGGTAGGAATCACTACGACTTGCACTTTGGAGTCGGGAGTAGAGATGACAATCTCTTCGCCGCGCACTTTGTTCTTCTCAGCATCCAGTTTGATACCCATATACTCCAGACCTTCGCAGGCAGCAGCACGGCAAGAGGCTTGGTTCTCGCCCACACCACCAGTAAAGACGATGATATCTACGCCGCCCAAAGCTGCAGCGTATGCACCGATATACTTCTTGATGCGGTAGAAGTACATCTTCTCGGCCAGGATGGCACGGGGATTACCAGCGGCAGCAGCCGACTCCAGATCGCGCATGTCGCTCGACTCACCAAATACGCCCAGCACGCCACTCTTCTTGTTGAGCAAGTTGGAGATACCGGCAGAGTCCAGTCCCTCCTTATCCATAATATAAGAGACAGCACCACCGTCAATGTCACCACTACGGGTACCCATCATAAGACCTTCCAACGGAGTAAGACCCATGCTGGTATCCTGACACTTACCGTCCTTAATTGCTGAGATAGATCCTCCGTTACCAATGTGACAAGTGATGATACGCTTGCCTTCGGGAGAGACACCTAAGAACTCGCATACGCGCTTCGACACATAGCGGTGAGAGGTCCCGTGGAAGCCGTAACGGCGCACACCATACTTGGTATAGAGTTCGTAGGGCACAGCATACATGTAAGCGTAGTCGGGCATGGTCTGATGGAACGCGGTGTCGAATACACCTATCTGAGGCACGTTGGGCAAGATGGCCTCAACGGCACGCACGCCCTTCAAGTTAGCAGGGTTGTGGAGCGGAGCCAAGTCATTGCAAGCGGTGAAGGCATCGAGCACTTCCTGCGTGAGGAGCACAGACTCGCTGAACTTCTCACCGCCATGCACCATGCGGTGGCCAACGGCATTGATTTCGTCCAGGCTCTTGATGGCACCATACTCGGGACTGGTCAACGTCTGGAGGATGAACTCCACGCCGACGGTATGTTCGGGAATGTCCTTTTCCAGGATTTTCTTCTCGCCCGAGGGGAGAGTGAACTTCAGGAACGAATCCTTCAAGCCGATCTTTTCAATGCCACCCTGGGCTATGACCGACTTCTGCTCCATGTCAAAGAGCTTGTACTTGATAGACGAGCTACCGCAGTTGAGTACTAAAACTTTCATTTGTTGTGTTTTTATGGGTGATGATTATTGTTGTTTAGCAGCAATAGCCTGGTTGGCCGTGATGGCAATCATGCGATAGACATCCTCGATAGAGCAACCGCGAGAGAGGTCGTTGACCGGACGAGCGATACCCTGAAGAATCGGGCCAATAGCGTCTGCATGTCCCAGACGCTGAACGAGTTTATAGGAGATGTTGCCCACTTCGAGCGAAGGAACAACCAATACGTTGGCATGACCAGCGATAGCCGAACCGGGAGCCTTGCTGGCACCTACACTCGGCACAAGGGCAGCATCAGCCTGCAATTCACCATCAATGGCAATATCGGGAGCGAGCGACTTGGCCTTACCCAGCGCCTCAACCACCTTATCTACTACTTCGTGCTTAGCAGAGCCCTTGGTCGAGAAGCTCAGCATGGCCACCTTGGGATCCAATCCAGCTACGGCACGAGCGGTACGGGCCGTGCAAACAGCAATCTGAGCCAACTGGTCAGCATCGGGTACCGGCGTCACAGCCACGTCACCCATCACGAGTACACCGTTGTTACCATACTCAGGAGCATGGGTCAGGAGCAACATGGCACCTGATACGCAGGTGATGCCCGGAGTGGTCTTGATAATCTGCAGGGCAGGACGAAGCACATCACCCGTAGTGTTGCGTGCACCGGCCAACTGTCCATCCGCATCGCCACTCTTAATGATCAGACAGCCCAGATAAAGCGGATTTTCTACCAGCTTGCGGGCCTCCTCGATGGTCATACCCTTCTTCTTGCGCAACTCGCAGAGCAACTGCGCATACTCCTCCTTCTTGGGATGGTTCATCGGGTCGATAATGGTAGCCTTACTGATGTTACCCAGTCCCCACTCCTTGGCACAGGCTTCGATCTCAGCAGGATTACCCAAGATAATCAAATCGGCCACGCCGTCCGTCAGAATCTGGTTGGCAGCCTTCAAAGTGCGTTCTTCTGTACCTTCAGGAAGAACGATGCGTTGGCGGTTCGCTTTTGCGCGCTCAACAATTTCGTCTATAATCTTTTGCATAATACTATGTGATGATAAGTAATCTCTTGTGGGTGCAAATTTAGTTTAATTTGCCATATTCGCATAGCAAAAATTGGCTTTTTATTGTCCACTCCGCTCAATATTACACTATTTAACACTACGACATCTTCTTGTATCCCAGTAGCGGCTCGCTACCCGTAGCACGTCAGACCCAAAGCGAACCAAATTTTCCACAGCAAAAGCACCATGTAAGGCAAAAAAGCACTACCTTTGCGCCCGCAAATAGATAAAGAATAAAGCCTATATGAAGTTGTTATGATACGTCAATGCATGATTTTATTTGGCTGCTTGGCCTTAGGTGAGCTGGTGATCTTCCTGACAGGAGTGAAACTACCCTCAAGCATCATCGGAATGTTGCTACTCACCCTGTTCTTAAAACTGAAATGGATTAAGTTGGAATGGGTGCAGGGGATGAGTGATTTCCTTGTCGCGAATCTTGGTTTCTTCTTTGTGCCGCCCGGTGTCGCTTTGATGCTCTATTTTGACATCATCCAGGCCCAATTTTGGCCTATCGTAGTCTCCTCGGTAGTCAGCACCCTCCTCGTACTGGTGGTGACTGGCTGGGTACATCAACTGACTCGCAAACTGAAATCCAAAAACTGATTCACATGAACTTTCTTTCCAATCCCTATTTTCTTCTCGCCATCACCTTTGGCCTCTTCTTTCTGGCCAAGCGGTTGCAGAAGCGTACCGGGCTGATGCTGCTGAATCCGATTCTGCTCACCATTGCCCTGCTGATTATCCTATTGAAGTGGTCGAATGTCAGCTACGAGAGCTATAGTGAAGGAGGCCGCCTCATCGAATTTTGGCTACGTCCAGCCGTGGTGGCCTTAGGGGTACCCCTCTATCTCCAGCTCGAAACCATCAAGAAGCAGTTGCTGCCTCTCCTGCTCTCGCAGTTGGCCGGTTGCGTGGTGGGCATCGTCTCGGTAGTGCTTATTGCCCGTTGGATGGGTGCCCCAGACGAGATTGTATATTCCATGGCTCCAAAGTCAGTAACGACCCCCATCGCCATGGAGGTCACCCAAACCCTGGGTGGCATTCCCTCACTTACTGCTGCAGTCGTGGTCTGCGTCGGATTGCTGGGTGGCATCCTGGGCATGAAGGCCCTGAAGTTGACCCGCATCGGGAGTCCGATGGCCCAAGGACTGTCGTTGGGCACCGCAGCCCACGCCGTAGGGACCTCCGCTGCGATGGAGATCAGCCATAAATATGGAGCCTTTGCCAGCCTGGGGTTGACCATCAACGGCATCCTTACCGCCCTGCTCACCCCGACCATCCTCGAGCTGATGGGCATGGCCTAAGGCGAAGTCACTCCCAGTAAACCAGATCATCCCATGATACATTTTAAGGAAATCACCCTCAACGACCGCGACCTCATCCAACGTTACACCCTCTGTAGCCCGCGGCGCAACTGCGACCTGGCGTTTGCCAACCTCTGCAGTTGGCGCTTCATGTACGGCACGCAGTATGCCGAACTGGATGGATTCCTGCTGCTCAAGTTCAAAGCCGAAGGGCAACTGGTCTATATGATGCCGATTGGTGAAGGCGACTTGCGGGCCGTACTCCATGCCCTCATTGACGATGCCCACCGCGAAGGCTCCCCTTTCTGTCTGCTAGGCATCTGCCGCGACATGTGCTCAGAGGTCGAGGCCTTCATGCCAGGGCAGTTCCGCTTCACAGCCGATCGCGACTATGCCGACTACCTCTACCTGCGTAGCGACCTGGCCACCTTGAGCGGCAAGCGCTTCCAGCCCAAACGCAACCACGTCAACAAGTTCAAGCGTACCTACGCCGATTATACCTATACCCCCATTACCCCCGACCACATCCGCGAATGTCTGACCTTAGAACAAGAGTGGTGCATGGCCAACGACTGCGACAAGCAAGAGGGTACGGGAAACGAACGACGTGCATTAATCTACGCCCTGGAGCACTTCAACGAGCTCCATTTGACAGGAGGGATCCTCCACGTAGAGGGGCAGATTGCCGCCTTCAGTTTCGGTTCACCCATCAACCAGGACACCTTTGGAGTACATGTGGAGAAGGCCGACACACGCATTGAGGGAGCATACGCCATGATCAACTACGAATTTGCCAACCACGTACCCCCACAATACACCTACCTCAACAGGGAAGAGGACCTTGGCATCGAGGGGTTGCGCAAAGCCAAGCTCTCCTACCAACCGGCCATCATCCTGGAGAAATACATCGCTTGCCTCAAGAGCGAACCGGTAGAACATATTAAATGGTAGCCCCATGGCTTCATCCCCTTAAGCGCTGAACCGATGAATCCAAAACTGAAATCCATGCGAGCCCTCTGGCTCCGATGCTTTCCCGAAGACAATGAAGCCTTAGTCAATCACTTCTATGCCTACTATGGCCATCCCTGTCATCACCTTACCATTGAAGAGGGCGACGAGGTAATCGCCATGCTGCACCACATCGACACCTATCAATACGTCTTCTTCGACAAGCCGCTTCGCACCTCCTACATCTATGCTGCCTGCACTGCGCCCGAGCATCAAGGAAAGGGGCTCATGAGCCAGCTCATCGTCCGCACACTCCACTTGCTGCACGAGAAGCGGATTCCGCTCTGCGTCACCATCCCCGCCTCCGAGTCACTCTTTCAGTACTATGGCCGGTTTGGATTCGTACCTGCTTTCAAGAGAGGCTGTCAGCGTTGGGACAAAGAGCCCCTCCCAGACCAACCCCTTGACGAAATGCACCTCTTCGACAACGGTATGGACAAAATGCTCCAGATATGGTTGGGCGACTGCATCAACAATCGAAAGTCAGGCCACATGTGGCATACCCAGCGTGATCTTCAGTGTGCGCTCGAAGCCAATCGGCTAACCGGTGGATTCAATGCCGTGCTGCTGGATGAGCATGAAAAGCTGGCAGCCGCTGCCGTCGTGGAGCGCAACGATTTCGCCCTCCGCGTACGAGATCTCGTGTGCAGTCAACCCGCCTCCTACCAGAACTTATGCTACCTGTTAAGCCAAGCCACATCCCTTCCTGTATGGATAGATACGCTCCCAAGTAGCGGAGACCCCTATTTCGGTGCTGCCCGCATCGTGAACATGCCCAGGTTATTGAGAGCCTTTGCACACGATTCCAGGATAAAGTCCGAAGACGTTTTCTACATCAAAGACGATCTCATCCTCGAGAACAACGGCCTCTACCGCATGACAGGAAACTGCTGCCATTTCCAACCCTGCCCTGTCCCTCCCGAAGAGAGTGCCTCCATCAAGGTGTATGATATTGCTGAATATAGCCGTAAGCTCTTCTCCATAGAGCCCGGCTACATGACCCTGATGATGGATTAGCATCCACTGGCCGTGACCCCCTCGAAAGTGAGCGTAGGGATGCGCCAGTTGGACTCCATACGGGCATCGTTGCCCACCGCAGCAAGGTGCTGCCACAGATCAATCATATTGCCTGTCACCACCATCTCATTGACAGGCTGCGTAAGCTGCCCATGTTCAATCAGAAAGCCCTCAATACCGTAGGAGAAGTCACCCGTGGAGCTGTTGCAGTTCCCCCCGTTGAAGCCCGTCACAAAAAGTCCATGCGTCACCTCCGCAATCAGCTCCTCCTGCGTCTGGGCGCCCGGTGCCAACACGAGCAACGAGGGCGAAGCAATCGTCGGCTCCACCTCCATCTTACGGGCGCAATAGGTATCTATATAATAGGTACGCAGGGTTCCTGCATCAAACACGGTCATAGGGCGTGTAGCCACCCCTTCGCCATCAAAGTAACGGGCTCCATTGGCCCCGATGAGATGAGGTTCATCAAGCAAGGTAAAGCGTGATGAACCCACCTGTTTGCCTAAGCGGTCGAGCAAGAAGGAATTCTGCTGATGAAGGGCCGGCCCGTAAAGGGCGTTCACCATCGGATTCAACAGTTGACGTACGCAGCGGCTATCCACCACCAAGGTGTATCGTCCTGAGGGTGCTTTCCGTTGTCCAATTTTGCGCAGAGCACGCTGGTAGGCCAGCTGGCCATACCCCTCCGTAGGTAGCTGGTCGTAGCGCAACGAAGAGATGTAGCTATAACCCGAAGGTCGAGCCTCCCCCTCTCCACGCAGGGCCACACTGGCCGACAAGGCAAAGCAGGTTCCCCGCCGTTCACCCTCAAAGCCGTTGCTGGCTATGCGGTAAGAGCCGCTTTCCCCATCACTATAGGAGGTTTCCACAGAGATGATGCGTTCATCCAATCCCATCACCTCCTCAGCTACTGTTCGTGCCAGGGCCACCTTCACATCAGGGTCGTAGGTATAGAAGCAGGCATCAAACTGCTGCAAATCGGGCATTCCGCCCTGGTAATAGCGCGAGGCATCGGGTAGCTGCCGACAGGGGTCGGGTGCCAGATAGCGGGTATGGTCAATGCCGTGCTGCAGGAAACGCTTCAGTTCCTCCTGATGAAGGCGGTTGGTGGAGTAGGTGCCGTAGCGTCCATCCACAAAGAGGGAGATGCCCAGTCCGCTCTCAGCAGCCTGCTGCAACCGATCGATACGGCCATCCCGCAAGTCAAACGAGGTAGAGCTCTCGGTATAGAGTACGAGGCGCGCATGTTGTGCCCCATGGTGTAGTGCATAGTCCATAGCCCACTGGGCCAGTTTCTTATTTTCTTCCGTAATCATGGTCTTGAATTTGCTGTGATCTGTTTACTCCTCCATGCGGCTTATTCCCCTCCCACGGTCAGTTTGCTGACCAGCACCGAAGGCATCCCGCAGGTCACGGGGCAGGATTGCCCCTCCTTCCCGCAGGTCCATGTACCATTATCAATCATGCTGTTGTTGCCTACCAGGGTGATGTCGGCCAGGGCCTGGGGACCGTTGCCGATGATATTGATATCCTTGAGCGGAGCGGTGAGTCGTCCATTCTCAATCAGATAGCCCGACTTGACATAGAAAGTGAAGTCGCCGGCACCAATCTGCACCTGCCCGTTGACGAAGTTGTCCACATAGACTCCCTGCTTGACCGAGGCAATGATCTCCTGTTCATCCATCGAGCCCGACTCCATATAGGTGGCCCTCATGCGAGGAAGGGGTACGTTACGAAACGTGTCGCGCCGGCCATTACCAGTGGGTTGCACGCCGTAGTAGCGGGCGCTGATGCGGTCGTGAAGGTAGCTGGCTAATACACCATCCTTTACCAGGTAGGTTTTCTGCCCCTCCACGCCCTCATCGTCGAAGTGGATGGAGCCACGGTTGTAGGGGATCGTAGCATCGTCCACCACCTGAATCTGCTCATTACAGATTTTCTTACCCAGCTGGTCGCAGAAGATAGAGGTCCGCTTGCGGTTGAAATCGGCCTCGAAGGCATGACCAATGGCCTCATGGAGCAGGATACCCGATCCTCCAGCCCCCATCACCACCGGCATCTCGCCCCCCTTGGGTTTGACCGCATCAAAGAGGATGGCCGTATGGTCCACCACCTCGTGGGCCAGCGTCTCCACCAGTTCATCGTTCATCATCTCGAAGCCCCTGCGGAAGGCACGTGCTGCATAACCATTCTCCACCATGCCCTCTTGCTGCATGACGCAGACCACCGAGAAGGCTCCCATAGGACGATAATCGTAGTAACTCACCCCCTCACTGTTGCAGAAGAAGATGTGCGACGTCGTATCAGCCAGCGTGGCCTGCACCTTCATCACGCGTGAATCCAGTTCGAAGATCCGGCTGTTGATTTTTTCCAAGAAGGGAATTTTACTTTTCAACTCCACCTCCTCCCAGGGTTGGTCGATGAGGTAGCAATCGCGTGAACGATACAGTTCAATACGTTCAGCTACTGGACGGATCGGTCCAGATGAGGCGATACGGGCAGCCGTATGAGCCGCACGCAGCAGCTCCTCTGGGGTTACCCCCTCCACGTAGGCATATCCTGTCTGTTCACCAGCAATGACGCGAACTCCCACGCCAAAGTCGATATTCGAGCTGCAATTGTTGACCTGACCGTCCATTAATCCTACCAGATTATTGAAGGTGTGTTCAAAGTAGAGATCGGCATAGTCGCCACCCATCTCCAGGGCAGCAGCCAGCACACGGCGCAACAATTCCTCCGTCACGCCGAAATGATTCATGGCTTGTAGGGTGGATGAGAACATCTGACAGAATTTTAAATTGACAAGGTATAAAGTTAATCATTAATGAGGAGACTTTCCAGTTCTTCGGCATTCAGCCGGAGATAGAACTGCCCCTTGTAGGCCACGGAGATGGCACCCGTCTCTTCGCTGACGATGATAGCGTGGGCATCACTGGCCTGCGAGATGCCCATGGCCGCCCGGTGGCGCAGGCCCAAATCTTTTGGAATGTCGAGGTTATGAGATACGGGGAGGATGCACCCCGCCGCCTTGATGCGCTTCTTGCTGATCACCATAGCCCCATCGTGCAGCGGGCTGTTCTTGAAAAAGATATTTTCAATGAGGCGCTGATTGATGTCGGCATTGATGACATCGCCCGTGCGCACAATGTCATCCAGCGGCATGTTGTGCTCAATCACAATCAGGGCACCCACCTTCTGCCGGCCCATATTCAGGCAAGCCATCACGATGGGCAGTATGTCGTTGTGCTTCAGCTCTTCCTTTTTAGCACCTGTCAGGAATCGCACCAAAGCACTGGCATGCTGATGCGAGCCCAGCGTCAGTAGGAACCGTCTGATTTCCTCCTGAAACAGCACAATCAAGGCAATCACTCCCACACTGACCAGCTTATCAAAGATGGATCCGAGCAGGCGCATCTCAAGCACCTGCGACACCACGAGCCACAACAGGATGAAGACCAGAATGCCGGTAAACACATTGATTGAACCGGAGGCCTTCATCAGCTTGTAGCTGTAGTAGAGCAGGAAGGCTACGGAAAGGATATCAATAAAGTCCTTTATACTGAAGTCTATAAACATAATATGAGCTATAAACAGGTTGTTTTGTTCATCATTTCGGCGCTGCTTGCCGCATCTTCTCCACAATCTTCACCGCTTCCACCGCAGGTCGCACATCATGTACCCGCAGGATATGTGCCCCCTTCAGTAAGGCGATGGTATTGAGCACCGTAGTACCGTTGAGCGACTCCTGTGGAGTGGAATCCAGCAGACGATAAATCATCGACTTGCGCGAGATGCCCACCAGCAGAGGGAGCCCGAAGCAGGCGAACTCCTCCATTTGGGCGAGCAGTTCGTAGTTATGGTCGAGCGTCTTGCCAAACCCAAAGCCTGGGTCGAGCACGATATCCTTCACACCGAGCTGACGCAAGCGGTCCACCTTCGCAGCAAAGTATTGCATCACCTCCTTCATCAGGTTCTCGTAGTGAGGGTTGAGCTGCATGTCCTGTGGCGTACCCTGCATGTGCATCATCACATAGGGCACCCCTAAACGAGCCACCATGGGGAACATCGCTTGGTCCATCTCGCCGGCAGCAATGTCGTTGATGATGGCCACGCCATACTCCTCCACACACATGCGGGCCACGTCGGCACGGAAGGTATCCACCGAAACCACCGCCTCGGGAGCCACACGGCGCAGCACCTCGAGTCCGCTGCGCAGGCGCCTCATCTCCTCCTCGGCCGAGACGTGGTCGGCATGGGGTCGCGACGAGTAGGCACCCATGTCAATGATGTCGACCCCATCGGCCAGCAGCCGGATCACCTGTGCCTCCACCGCCTGGGCTGTTTGCATGCGGCTCTCGGCATAAAACGAGTCGGGCGTGACGTTCAGAATGCCCATCACCCGCGGCCGTGAAAGGTCCATCAAACGGCCATTCACGTTGATATAATGATGTAGTAGTGCAGTCATTTTCGTTCAAATTCAAATTTCAGCCTGCAAACTTACAAAAAAAACGGAAGAAAATAGACAACGTTTCAAAAGATTGTGCTACTTTTGCGCTAACAATAAACGAATCATCGACCCATGAGTGATATTGAAACGCTTTACCGCTGCTTTTTATCTTGCGACTGCGTAACCACAGACAGCCGCAACTGTCCTCCCAACTCCCTGTTTATCGCCCTCAAAGGAGCCTCGTTCAACGGCAACGCCTTTGCCGCCCAGGCTATCGAAGCCGGTAGCCGCTACGCCGTAATCGATGAGCCCGCTTACCTGCCCGAAGGCGATGCACGCTACCTGCTGGTGCCCGACTGCCTGCAAGCGCTGCAACAGCTGGCCAACTACCACCGCAGGCAGCTGGCTACCCCCATCATCGGCATCACGGGCACCAATGGCAAGACCACGACCAAGGAGTTGATTGCCGCCGTACTGAAGCGCCAACGCCACATTCTCTACACCGAAGGCAACCTGAACAACGCCATCGGCGTGCCCCTCACGCTGCTCCGCCTCAAGCCGGAGCATGAGCTGGCTGTGGTGGAGATGGGCGCCAGCCACCCTGGCGACATTAAAGAGCTGGTGGACATCGCAGAACCCGACTATGGTCTGATTACCAATGTAGGCAAGGCCCATCTACAGGGCTTCGGTTCGCTGGAGGGGGTGATTCGCACCAAAGGCGAGCTCTACGACTTTCTGCGTGCTAAAGGAGAGGCCACCCTCTTCATCGACCACGACAACCCCTACCTGCAAGCCATTGCCCAAGGGATGCGACGCGTAGAGTATGGCCGCGAAGGAGACGAAGGAGTCGCTGTCAGCGGACGTATCACGGGCAACTCCCCCTTCCTCGCCCTGAGCTGGCGCGCAGCAGGCCACGAAGAAGAGCATTCCGTGCAGACCCATCTGATTGGCGAATACAATTTCTGCAACGTCCTGGCAGCCATTGCTATAGGATGTTACTTCGGCATCGAGCACCAGGAGATTGACACCGCCCTCACCACCTATATCCCCACCAACAATCGTTCGCAGCTGATGCAGACGGCTCACAACACCTTGATTATCGATGCCTACAACGCCAACCCCACCAGCATGATGGCAGCCCTGAACAACTTCGAGCACATGCAGGCTGCTCAGAAGATGGTGATCTTGGGCGATATGCGCGAACTGGGAGCCGAGAGTGCGGCCGAGCATCAACGCATCGCCGACTACCTCAGCCGCTGCGATTTCAGCCAAGTAGTGCTCGTAGGAAGCGAGTTTGCCGCCGCCCACCACGCCTACCCCACCTACCCCGATGTAGAGGCGCTCAAAGAGGAGCTGACACTCCACCAACCCCAAGGAGCCACTATCCTCATCAAAGGTTCCAACGGCATCCACCTCAACCGCATCATCGAGTTGCTCTAATCGGTCAGCACGACCCCAACCCGAGATGCAGTGCGCAGGGGTTACTCCTGCTCACTACGACCTACGCCCCCCTGATGATGAATAGAACAGAGGGCCAATAGGGTAGCCAGGCAGACTCCTACACTGTTGGCAACAAAGTCGAGCCAGTCGCCACCGCGATAGGGGGTGCAATAGGACTGCAGCACCTCCCCCACTCCACTGAAGAGCACGGGGCAAGCCACCGCCCCTATCCAGGCGTGCCACAAGGGAGCCTGCTGCCTGCGGTGAGCACGTACAAACTCCAGCCAGAGCATGCCCGACATACCGAAGTACATGCACCCATGCACCACCTTGTCAAGGTAAGGCCATTGGAAAAACGGCTCATCCTCCATCGAGGGTGGTTTGAAGAACGAGAGGTAGATTACAACCAAAATAATAGTTAGCGAAAAGGGGTATTTACGGATAAAATAGCGCATACGACACCTAAAAAGTAAAACAAACAAAGTTTTTCTCCTAATTTGGCTGCAAAAATAAAGAATAATATCTAACTTTGCATCGATTTGTGATTAAAACATCCTAATTATGACGAAAAACGACAGAGCCAACTTTGGCAGTAAAATAGGTGCCATCCTTGCAGCAGCAGGATCAGCTGTAGGGCTGGGCAACATCTGGAGATTTCCCTTTGAGACAGGCAACCACGGTGGTGCAGCCTTTATCCTGATCTATATAGGCTGTGTGTTGGCCCTTGGCATCCCCATCATGATGGCCGAATTTTTGATTGGACGACGCTCGCGAGCCAATACGGCTGGAGCCTACCGCCAGCTCTCCCCCGGTACCCAATGGAAATGGGTGGGTCGCCTGGGAGTACTCACTGGCTTCTTGATCTATAGCTTCTACAGCGTAGTGGCAGGCTGGACACTGGAGTACATCCTCCAGGCTGTGAGCGGAGGCCTCAACGGACAGACGGCTGAGGGGTTCATCAACACCTTCAACAGCTTTGTCAGCAGCCCGTGGCGACCCGTTGTCTGGTCCGTTCTCTTTGTACTGATGACCCACTTCATCATCACGCGGGGTGTAGAGAAGGGCATTGAGCGTTCCTCCAAGATCCTGATGCCGATGCTCTTCATCTTACTGTTCGTGCTGGCCTGCTGCTCCATCTCGCTGCCCAATGCCAGCGAAGGCATCCGCTTCTTGCTGCAGCCCGACTTCAGCAAGGTGAATAGTAAGGTGCTACTGGGGGCCATGGGTCAAGCATTCTTCTCCCTCTCACTCGGCATGGGGTGCCTCTGCACCTACGCCTCGTACTTCCGCAACGACACCAAGCTACCCCGCACAGCCTTCAACGTAGCCTTGATTGACACCCTGGTAGCCATACTGGCTGGTTTTATCATCTTCCCCGCCGCTTTCTCTGTAGGCATCCGCCCCGACTCAGGCCCTAGCCTACTCTTCATCACCCTGCCCAACGTATTCCAGCAGGCCTTTGGCAACATTCCCCTGCTGGCCCTGCTGCTCTCGCTGCTCTTCTACGTGCTGCTGGCGTTGGCAGCCCTCACTTCCACCATCTCGCTCCACGAGGTGTCCACGGCTTACATGCACGAGGAGTTCAACCTGAACCGCAAAAAAGCGGCCACATTGGTCACCATCGGTTGCATCTTGCTGGGTATGCTCTGCTCGCTCTCTTTAGGAGTAGGCAGCCAGTTCAAGCTATTTGGCATGACGCTATTCGACCTGTTTGACTTTGTCACGGCCAAGATCATGTTACCTGTTGGCGGTCTGTTCATCGCCCTTTTTGCCGGCTGGTACCTCGACAAGCAGATTATCTGGGAGGAGATCAGCAACCGCGGCACCCTGAAAGTGCATATCTACAGGTTGCTGTTCATCGGCCTGAAGTACGTAGCCCCCATCAGTATCATACTGGTCTTCCTAGACCAGTTCAACGTCTTTGGCTAAGACAGATTGCACCATCCACCCCAAACAGAAGCGTAGTAGTTCAAAACTTGTCACTCGTAGCTCGTAGCTCGTAGCCGGAAAAACGTACTCTACATGATGCGCCTAACGCCCACTGAATGCAGAAGCCTGCTGTTGTTGCTGCTACTCATCACCCTGACCGCAGCTGGAGGGTGGTGGTGGCAACATCATCGGGTGCGACAACCTGTAGATGGTTTCAGCGGCTCGTTGCTGTCAGAGGCAGTGGATTCACTCCAGGCACCAGCGCCATCCCATCCGAAGCGATACGGCAACAAGCACACCACCAGACGTCAAGTCGCGGGCGATACGCTCTTCGCCTTCGACCCCAACCGGTGCGATTCAACTTCGCTGGTACGCTTAGGCTTTCCCCCCTGGATGGCCCGCAACTTGCTGAAGTACCGTGCCAAGGGCGGTCGTTTCCGCCAGACAGACGATCTCCGCAAGCTCTACGGCATGACGGACTCCCTCTACACCCGCATCGCGCCCTACGTTACCATCGCCTTATCGCAACCAGACCGTGCCGCAGTAGATCAGCCTAAAGCAGCGAAAGAGCGCCCATCGGTCTATCTCTCCCGCTCCGATAGCCTCTATAGATGCATGGAGAAATACCCTGAGGGAACACAGATTGAGCTGAACCGCTGTGACACCAACCAGCTGAAGAAGATTCCAGGTATCGGCAGCTATACCGCCCGGCGCATCGTGAGTTACCGCGAGCGGTTAGGAGGATTTATCCGTCTAAAGCAACTCCGTGAAATCCGGCTCGACGAGGAGGTACTGGCACCCTGGTTCACCCTGGATAGTACGGCGGTTACACCGCTGCAGGTGAATCAGCTCCCCATGAAGCAACTGCTGGCCCACCCCTACCTCAACTACCGGCAGTCGCGCGCCATCATGCAGTACCGCGAGCGCCACGGCCCACTACCCTCCATCGAGGTAATGAAGGGATGGGAAGAGTTTACAGCCAACGAGTTGCAGCGCGTTGCCCCCTATCTCAGTTTTGAATAACGCCATCCACGATATGGATGGTGCGGTCGGTCATCTGCGCCAATCCCTCATCGTGGGTCACGATGACGAAGGTCTGTCCCAGCTGCTGTCTCAGGTCGAAGAAGAGGTGGTAGAGTTCCTCCTTGTTGCGTGTGTCGAGGCTTCCCGAGGGCTCGTCGGCCAGTATGACATCTGGTCGGTTAATCAACGCGCGCGCCACGGCCACCCGCTGCTTCTCGCCCCCTGAGAGCTCCTTGGGCTTGTGCTGTGCCCGCTCGGTCAGCCCCATAAAGTCGAGCAGTTTGCGTGCCTCCACCTCACTCTCCTTTCGCGTCCGGCCTGCGATAAAGGCTGGAATCATCACGTTCTCCAGGGCCGTAAACTCGGGCAACAGCTGGTGAAACTGAAACACAAACCCGATGTGTCGGTTGCGAAAGGAGGCCAGTTCACGCTCCTTGAGCTGCTCCACGGCCACCCCACCGATTGTGACGCGTCCGCTGTCGGGGCGGTCGAGCGTACCCATAATCTGCAGCAGAGTGGTCTTTCCTGCGCCACTCGGGCCGATGATGCTCACCACTTCGCCCTGTTCCACCTGCAAATCCACCCCCTTGAGCACCTGCAGCGCTCCGAAGCTCTTCGTTATGCCTTGTAATTCAATCATCATAAGCTATACATAAATTAAATAAGGTAAAAGAGGAGGCATTCACACCACCCCTGCTTGATGGCCTCCGGGTGCAAAGAGCGAGACATTCTCCTGCGGGTCGCCATACTGGTCAGGATAGAGCAGCAGCACGCTGTTGTTGTTGAAGTTGTGCGATATCTGTTCGGGTAGCCGCTCGAACAGGGGCGAATAGGAGATGAACCCTCGGCGTGCACTGACCACCACCAGGAGATGGTCGTAATCCACGTGGGCCGTGAGCATCAGCAGGTCGCCCCAGTCGTCCATTACAGCATATTCGGCGCGCAGGCTATCGTGCTTGGTGCGGATGTAGCTTTCGATGTAGTGGCCCGTCTCACTGTGGGCATAGAACTCCATGCGGCACCCTAGCTGCTCGCCCATGCGACAGATGTGCTCCAGCCACTTGTAGAAGCCCACCTCGTATTCTGCCTTCGGGGGGATGGCCAGCACCACCTTGCGCCAGGTGTTGGGAGGCATCAAGCTGCGCAGGATCATCACCTCGCGGTAGGTTCCCTTCAGCAGGTTCTCTCCAATCAGACCGAAGAATTTGTCGGCGATATTCGTCTGGTGGTGCAAACCAATGACCACTTCGCCCACCTCCTGCTCGCGCATGGTATGGATGATGCCCGAAGCCACGTTGTTGCTCACGCGGTTCATGGTCTTCATCTTCACGTCGGCAGCCAGGGCGATGCTTACGGCGCGCTCCAGGTTCACCCGGCCCTGTTGCCGCTTGCGGTTGTCGCGGTCGTCGTCATACGACACCGTCAGTCCCAGCAGCCCGTCGGGAATCTGCGGATTGCGTATCATGATGGCAAACTCGGTCAGCATATCTACCGTCATCGGGTTGGAGTAGGTAATCAGGCAGCGCCCGTGGTTACTGCCCCGGTTGCCTTCCAGCGAGGCCTCGGCCATGGCCATCTCCCGAGCGGCACTCTCCGTGGCCAGGGAGCTGATGATGCAGGATACCAGTATCACCATCACCGTACCGTTGAGCACCACGTCATCCATCAGGCAGACGCCCGGTGCAATCTCCAGCTTCGTGCCGATCATCACCATGGCCAGCGCACCGGCAGCATGGGCGTTGGTCAGGCCGAACATCATCTTACGCTGCAGCCGGTCCATGCGGAGCAACTTCTGCGTGAGCCAGGCGGCGAGCCACTTGCTGAGCACCGCCGTCAGCACCATCACGAGCACCACGTTCAGCGTCTCCCAGCCCGCAAAGAGCACCCGCACGTTGATCAGCATGCCTACACCAATCAAGAAGTAAGGGATGAAGAGGGCATTGCCCACAAACTCGATGCGGTTCATCAGGGGTGACACCTTGGGCACCAGCCGATTGATGACCAGTCCGGCCAAGAAAGCGCCCAGCAGCCCCTCCAGGCCAGCCAGTTCGGCCAGGGCTGCACTCAGAAAGACCAGAGCCAGCACAAAGATATACTGCATCACGCTGTCGTTGTAGCGGCGGAAGAAGGCGCGCCCTATGCGGGGGAAAGCCCAGATGACAAAGGCCCCATAACAGACAAACTTCAGGCAGAAGAGGAGCCAGAACCAGCCGTTGCCACCCTCCGTCTGCGCACCCACGATGCCGGCCAGAATCAGCAGCGAGACAAAGGCTGCAAAGGCCGTAGCCACCACCGAGAGGACCACGCTCACCTGCTTGCCCATGCCATAGCGCCCCACGATGGGATAGGCCACCAGCGTATGCGAAGCAAAGATACAGGCCAGCAACAGCGAGGTCAGCCAGGAGTAGTGAAGCACGAAGCGCCCCGCCAGTAGCCCGAGGGCAAACGGCACGCTGAAGGTCATCCAACCAAAGAAGAGCCCCCGGCGCCCATGGCGCGCAAAGTGGCCCATATCCATCTCCAGACCGGCCAGGAACATGATGTAGTAGATGCCCACCTTGCCAAAGAGTTCAAAGCTGCTGTCGCGCTCCAGCAGGTTGAAGCCATACTCCCCCACCAGCACCCCCGCCACGATCAGTCCGATGATGTGGGGAATGCGCAGCCGGCTGAGCAGCATAGGAGCAAAAAGAATCATCACCAGCACGAGGAAAAAGATCCACGTGGGGTCGGTAATGGGCAGTTTCAAGCTACTTAATAACCAGGGCATAGGCACTAAAAAACGATTTTTGCTGCAAAATAACGAAAAATATTTCACTTATTGCACTAAAATCAAGCAATTTGTTATAAATTTGCACCCGTTTTTGAAGAAAGCTTATTCAAGCCCCCTAATTTTGGTCTGAGAAAACAGTTTATTAATCACAACCTATTATTTAAAACTAAAAATGAAAGTAGCAATTGTTGGAGCAAGCGGAGCCGTAGGACAAGAATTCCTGCGAGTGCTCGATGAAAGAAATTTCCCCGTGGACGAGTTAGTATTGTTTGGATCGAAACGCAGCGCAGGCACTAAATACACCTTCCGCGGTAAAGAGATCGAGGTCAAACTCTTGCAGCACAACGATGATTTTAAAGGAGTAGATATCGCCTTCACTTCCGCAGGCGCAGGTACTTCGAAGGAGTTTGCCGAGACCATCACGAAGTATGGTGCCGTGATGATTGACAACAGCAGCGCCTTCCGCATGGATGCCGATGTGCCCTTGGTAGTGCCCGAGGTCAATGCCGCCGACGCCCTGGAGCGCCCCCGCGGCATCATCGCCAACCCCAACTGCACCACCATCCAGATGGTGGTTGCCCTCAAGGCTATCGAACAGCTGAGCCACATCAAGACCGTACACGTCTCTACCTACCAGGCCGCCAGCGGAGCCGGTGCTGCCGCCATGGCCGAGCTCTACGAGCAGTACCGCCAGGTGCTGGCCGGCGAACCGGTCACTGTAGAGAAGTTTGCCTACCAGCTGGCCTTCAACCTCATCCCTCAAATCGATGTCTTCACCGACAACGGTTACACCAAGGAGGAGATGAAGATGTACAACGAGACACGCAAAATCATGCATAGCGACGTACGCGTAAGCGCCACCTGCGTTCGCGTGCCGGCCCTGCGCTCTCACTCAGAGAGCATCTGGGTGGAGACCGAGCGCCCCATCAGCCCCGAAGAGGCCCGTGAGGCCTTTGCCAAAGGCGAAGGATTGGTGCTGATGGATAATCCCGCCGAGAAGGAGTACCCCATGCCCCTCTTCCTGGCTGGCAAGGACCCCGTCTATGTGGGCCGTATCCGCAAGGACCTGAGCAACGACAACGGCCTCACCTTCTGGATTGTGGGCGACCAGATCAAGAAGGGTGCCGCGCTCAATGCCGTGCAGATTGCCGAGTACCTGATCAAGGTAGGCAACGTGAAGTAAATCGAGCAGAAAACAAACCGACAACATTCCATCCCGGCCCGAAGCCCAGCGCTTCGAGTCGGGATTGTTCATAAAAAAAAGAAAGAAGTCAACAAACGCCGTGAGGTGAGTCCGTCGCAGGTCAGCCGAAGCTCTAATCAAACTCTAATCATTCTCTAATCAAACTCTAATCAAACTCTAATTCCAGATTAGAGCTGGATTAGTGTTACCTTAGCGTAGGTATTGAGTTACTTTAGACTTACCTTAGACTTACTACCTACTCACCAGTCGGCGTCCCGACCTTTTCACAATGCAAAGATAGGGCTTTTTTGGGGGTTAATGAGGAGTTGCGTGCGTTGTGATACGTTTCGTGCTATCGAGGGCTATTTTTCGTTTTATTTAACAAACAAAGCATTTCCTCTACCATTTTCACTATCCATAACGGAACCCTACAGATTATTGTAAATTTTCAGCTAAACCTTAGGAGCTGATGTCTGCAGAATAGTTTACAATCCACGGGATATAATCAGGGTAAATCATTGACTCAAACGAGTAGTCGGCATGGTATTTCACTAGGCTCTCTCTGCTTTGAAAGTGCCAAAAGTGACAAAGTGCCAAGTGTCATTTTCTCTTCCAAAACATCAAAAAAGGGTATTTTCTCTACTTTTCTATGGATAGTGTCTTTTGGCACTTTGGCACTTTTGTCACTTTTGGCATTTTGCGGAATACGCTTGCTTGAAACACCCCCTTGGGGAAGAATACCCACTTATGGGTATTGCATGCCCTACGAAAAAGCCTTACTTTTGCAGCCAGAACAGATGAATTAGTTAGTCATAATTACGTAAACCATTATACTCTCTTTGGCCGAGCGTATAAGAAACTGCCCCTGCTGCGATGGGATATCGCAACAGGGGCAGCCTGTTTGTTTATTCAGCGGCAAGTGAAATCAGCCGAGGCTCTCGGCATACTCCATCTCGCCCTGCACGACGAAGAAAATCTCTTCGGGGTTGTAGTCACCCATCTCGTCCTTGCGGGCCTCCTTGACGATGAATTCGGCCACCTTGTCGAGGTCAATCTCCACGCAGCCGTCAGCATCGGGCTGGGCATCGAGCACGCCACTCTCGGTATAGTACTCGTCAATCAGGTCGAGGAAGTAGTAGAGTTCGTCGTCGGAGAACTTATCCTTCAGCTCCTGGGGCAGGTAGTTCTTGATGAAGAGGATGGTCTTCTCGTCATCAAGGTCTTCATTGAGGAATTCCTGGTCAGCCATAGGGGTAGTACATTAGGGGTTTAGACGCGAAAAGGATTACTTGAGCAGCGCCTCAATCTTGGCCACGTACTGCGGTTTGGGGGCTGAGCCTACCTGCTTGTCCACCTGCACGCCATCCTTGAAGAAGAGGACGGTGGGGATGTTGCGGATACCAAACTCCATAGCTACGTCGTTGTTCTCATCCACATCGCACTTGCCGATGATGACACGGCCTTCGTAAGCCTCGGCCAGCTCGTCGATGATAGGGCTCACCATCTTGCAGGGGCCGCACCAGGGAGCCCAAAAGTCCATTACTACCGGCTTGCCTTGAGCCAGAATCTCTTTGAAATTGCTGTCTGTAATTTGTAATGCCATACTATTTTAAGTTTTTAAGTGGTCTGTTTACGGGGGCAAAGATAGTGTTTGATTAGAAACTTCCCAAGAAAAAGCCATGATATTTTTGGCTCAATTCTGGCAATCCATTCCAAGTTCAACAAATTTGCTAAAATTCCCCATACGGGGACGTATGATAGCAATCGTCGCTAATTAATCTTAAACGCCAGCTCAGGACGGCTCTTGAGGTAGTCCACAAACTCGCGCCCCACGGAGACCTTGACTTGACGCGACACGAAGTCGAGGTGGAATTTCTCCTCCTTATCCACTACGCGGAACTGCAGCAGCGTGGTGCCGGGATGCTGACGTGAGAGCTCAGCCAGGTCGTTGATCAGTACCCCATCCAGACTGCCCAGAGGAATCTGGATGGTCATCTTCTCAATCAGCTTCTCCTTGACGTCGGGCAGCAGCTCCATCGAGGTGATTTTCAGCTCCAGCTCGTTGGGCCGCCACTGCTTAGGCTGGCAGCGTGCCTTGATATAGAGAAAGGTACGTTCACCCAGATAGCCCTGCCAGGTGACCCAGTCGGCCCCGAAGAAAGGTATCTCGGCCGAGCCGGAGTAATCCTCAATCTTGGCGATGCCGTAGGGGTTGCCATTCTTGGCCGTACCCTTGCGCACCGCGGTGACGATGCCTCCCATGGTGATGTCGCGGTTGGCCAGCTGCTCCTTGTTCTCGAGTTCGGCCATGTGGGTATTGCAGACATGCTCCAGCACCACGGCATACTCGTCGAGGGGATGAGCCGACAGGTAGATGCCCACCAGGTCGCGCTCCTTGTTGAGCCGCTCCAGGTCGCTCCAGCGCTCGGCTGCGGGAATCTCGGGAGTGGCAATCTCGACCATGTTCTCACCGCCAAAGAGGGAGTTGAGGGCTGCAGCCTGATCGGCCTGATAGCGGTTGCCGTAGCGCAACAGGGTGTCGAGAAAATTCTCTCCGCGCGCATTGGTGGCGAAGAACTGCTCGCGCTTAATCTCGCTGAAGCTGTCGAATCCACCAGCCAAGGCCAGGCACTCAAAGTTTTTCCGGTTGCATGCCGAGAGGTTGACGCGCTGCGTGAAGTCGAAGATGTTCTTGTAGGGACCGTTCTTCTCGCGCTCGTTCACGATGCTCTGCACAGCCCCCTCGCCCACCCCCTTCACGGCACCCAGGCCGAAGCGGATGTTGCCTTCGTGGTTGACGGTAAACTTCAGGTTACTCTCATTCACATCGGGGCCAAGCACCTTGATGCCCATCGACTTGCACTCGTCCATCAGCTTGGTGATGGTGTTGATGTCGGAGAGGCTTCGGCTCATCACCGCGGCCATGTACTCCGAGGGGAAGTTGGCCTTGAGGTAGGCCGTCTGGTAGGCCACCCAGGAGTAGCAGGTGGCGTGGCTCTTGTTGAAGGCGTACGAAGCAAATTTCTCCCAGTCGGCCCAGATCTTTTCAAGCACTTTGGGGTCGTGCCCATTCTTCTGTCCACCAGCGATGAACTTGGGTTTCATGTGGTCCAGTTTGTCGCGCAGCTTCTTTCCCATGGCCTTACGCAGGGCATCGCTCTCACCACGGGTAAAGTCGGCCAGCAGTCGCGAGAGGAGCATGACCTGCTCCTGATAGACCGTGATGCCGTAGGTGTCCTTGAGGTACTTCTCCATGATGGGGATATCATACTCAATGGGCTTGCGGCCCCATTTGCGGTCGATGAAGTCGGGGATGTAGTCCATAGGTCCCGGTCGGTAGAGGGCATTCATGGCGATGAGGTCCTCGAAGGTGCTGGGCTGCAGCTCGCGCAGGTACTTCTGCATACCGGCCGACTCGAACTGGAACGTGCCGATGGTGCGCCCCTCGCAGTAGAGCTTGTAGGTGGCAGGGTCGTCGATGGCGATGGTGTCTATGTCGATGACCTTTCCGGTGTGGAGGCGGACATTCTCCACCGCCTCCTTGATGATGGAGAGGGTCTTCAGGCCCAGGAAGTCCATCTTGATGAGTCCCGTATCTTCAATCACACTGCCTTCATACTGGGTGACGAGCATCTTTTCGCCCGTCTCCTTGTCGTCGGCCGTGCTCACGGGCACCCAGTCGGTGATGTCGTCGCGGCAGATGATGGTGCCACAGGCATGTACTCCCGTGCCCCGCACGTTGCCCTCGAGCATCTTGGCATACTTCATCGTGTCGCGTACCAAGGGGTCGGGCGAGGCCTCGGCAGCCTGCAGCTCGGGCACGTAGGCGATGGCGTTGGGCAGGTTGAGCTTCTTATCGGGTATTTTGTCGGGCACGAGCTTGCAGAGGCGGTCGCTCTCCGAGAGGGGGAGCTTCTGCACGCGGGCCACATCCTTGATGGCCATCTTCGTAGCCATGGTGCCGTAGGTGATGATGTGGGCCACCTTCTCCTGGCCATACTTCTCGGTCACCCAGCGGAGCACCTCGCCGCGGCCATCATCGTCGAAATCCACGTCGATATCGGGCAGGGAGATACGGTCGGGGTTAAGGAAGCGCTCAAACAGCAGGTCGTACTGAATAGGGTCTATCTTGGTGATGCCGAGGCAGTAGGCCACAGCCGAGCCGGCCGCCGAGCCACGGCCCGGTCCCACCGAGACGCCGAGCTGCGTGCGGGCCGCGTTGATGAAGTCCTGCACGATGAGGAAGTAGCCGGGGAAGCCCATGGTCTTCATGATGTAGAGCTCGAACTTGAGCCGCTCCTTCACCTCCTCGCTCAGGGGATCGCCATAGCGCTGCTTAGCGCCGTCGAAGGCCAGCTTGGCCAGGTAGTCGGCCTCGAGCTTGATGCGGTAGAGCTTCTCGTAGCCGCCCAGGCGCTTGATCTTGGCGTTGGCCGCCTCCTCGCTGAGCACCACCCGGCCGTTTTCATCCTGAGTGAACTCGTCGAAAAGGTCCTTTTCAGTGAGGCGTTGACGGTATTCCACCTCGGTGCCAAACTCCTCGGGAATGGCAAAGGTGGGCATGATGGGGGGATGGTCGATGGAGTACATCTCCACCTTATCGAGTATCTCGAGCGTGTTGCTGAGTGCTTCGGGGATATCGGCAAAGATGGCGTTCATCTCGGCCTTGGTCTTCATCCACTCCTGCTTGGTATAGACCATGCGGTTGGGGTCGTCGAGGTCCTTGCCCGTGCTGAGGCAGATCAGCCGGTCGTGGGCCTCGGCATTCTCCTCATCGACAAAGTGAACGTCGTTGGTGCAGATGACCTTGATGTGGTATTTCTTGGCCAGCTCCAGCATCTGGGCGTTGGCCTTCTGCTCCAGGGGGAAGGCTTCGCGGTTGGCATGGATGGTGGGGTTGGTCACCTCGTGGCGCTGCAGCTCCAGATAGTAGTCGTCGCCAAAGAGGTTCTTGTACCACTGGATGGCCTCCTCGGCCTTGTCGAGCTGGTCGTTGATGAGCGCACGGGGCACCTCGCCGGCGATGCAGGCCGAGCAGACAATCAGCCCCTCGTGGTACTTCTCCAGCTCGCTCCGGTCGGTACGCGGGCGCATGTAGTAGCCCTTGGTCCAGGCGCGCGACACGAGCTTGATGAGGTTGTGATAGCCCTTCTCGTTCTTGGCCAGCACCACCAGGTGGTAGCCACTCTGGTCCTGCTTACCCTCGCGAAGCTCCATGGAGCGGCGCGCCACATACATCTCACAGCCGATAATCGGCTTGAAGATGCGCGCCTCGGCCTCGGCCAGCTGGGTACGACAGGCAGCGATGGCGGCCTGCGGATCATCGGCAGCCTCATCGCCGCTCTCCAGGGCTGCGATGCGCTTCTTGAGCTCCTTGATCTCCCCCTTAGGGCCACTGTTCTTCTTGTTGACATAATTGGTGAATTCCTTGATGCCGAACATATTTCCATGGTCGGTCACGGCAATGCCACGCATGCCATCCTTCATGGCCTTGTCCACCAGACGGGCTACGCTGGCCTGCCCGTCGAGCAGGGAGTATTGGGTATGAACATGTAAGTGAATAAAATCTTGCATCTTTAAGTCGATTTTGGACAGTTTTGAGCGCATAAAGATACACTCTCCCCTGCAAACAGGCAACAAAAACAAGAAAAAATAATGCTTCGATGCAATTCGATGCAAAAATGTTTGCCGATTCATCAAAAAAAACCTATTTTTGCAGATAATTTTATACCCACCAAAAGAACCAACCTCAATGAGTAGATTAAAAAGACTAAAAAAGATAAGACTACACCGTGAAGGCACACACACCCTTTGGGGTGGGTTGCTGCTTTTGCTGGCAATAAACAGCGCCCTCTATTTTGGTATCGAAAACAAGATTCCATTCTACTGCATTGCCACTGTCAGTCTGATTGTATATGGTATCATGGTGAACTTCTTCCGCTGCCCCATCCGCCTGTTTGAGCAGGATACGGAGAAGGTGGTCGTAGCCCCTGCCGATGGCAAAGTGGTGGTGATTGAAGAGGTGGACGAGAACGAATACTTCCACGACCGCAGGTTAATGATCTCCATCTTCATGAGCCTGGTGAACGTGCATGCCAACTGGTACCCCGTGGATGGCGTAGTCAAGAAAGTGTGGCACCAAAATGGCCGCTTCATGAAGGCGTGGTTGCCCAAGGCAAGCACCGACAACGAGCGGTCGGCCGTCATTATCGAGACACCCGAGGGAGTGGAGGTGATGGCTCGTCAGATAGCCGGAGCCATGGCACGCCGCATTGTGACCTACGCCGAACCGGGCGAGGAGTGCTTCATCGACGAGCACATGGGATTCATCAAGTTCGGCTCACGCGTGGATGTCTATCTGCCGTTGGGTACCGAGGTGATGGTGAAAATGGGGCAGCTCACTACGGGAAACCAAACCGTGATTGCCAAACTGAAATAACCTCTTTTGATTTTCAATTGATTCATTGTCATGAAACGTCATATTCCCAATACGTTGACCTGCCTGAACCTCTTCAGCGGCTGTCTGTCGGTGGTGATGGCTTTCAACCACGACTATCGTGCGGCCTTTGGCTTTATCCTGCTCAGCGCATTGTTTGACTTCTTCGACGGACTGGCGGCACGTGCCCTGAATGCCCATTCACCCATTGGCAAGGACCTGGACTCGCTGGCCGACGACGTGAGCTTTGGCGTAGCTCCTGCCTCCATGCTCTTCTGCCTCTTGGTACAGATAGCCGAAGCCAACGGCTGGAGTGGTGCACGGGCTCTCCTGCCTTACGTGGCCTTCGTGATTGCTGTTTTCTCGGCGCTTCGACTGGCAAAGTTCAATAACGACACCCGTCAGACCACCTCGTTCATCGGTCTGCCTGTGCCGGCTAATGCCCTCTTCTGGGCTTCGTACGTGCTGATGCTGCAGGATGTTCCCGAACTGCTGCAGCAAGGAGCCTTCCCGCTGGTACTCTTGTCGGTAGCCCTTGCGTTGCTCTTCTCCTGGCTACTGGTGAGCGAAATCCCCATGTTCTCACTCAAAAAGCTAAAGGGCGACCGCCGCATTCCCTTCTTCTTCATTGGTTGCCTCCCCCTGTTGGCCCTCTTCACGATGAAAGCCTTCGTACCTATTATTATATGGTACATTCTGCTCTCACTAGTGCGCACCAAGCAGAAGGCGTAACAAAAGCAAGTTCACACCCCCTATTGCGGCATGCGTTGCGGTATGCAGGGCGCAAAATATTGCGCCCCTACAAGTAAGCATCTACCATCATAACTGTAGGGGCGGAATATTTTCCGCCCGATGACACACACCTCCATTACCTGCGCGACTGAAAGAAGCGCTTCATCAGCTCGGCACACTCCTCCTGGAGCACGCCACTCAGCACCACCGTCTTGGGATGCAACGCCTCGGGGGCATAACGGCGATAACCCCGCTTCTCATCCGGTGCTCCATAGACCAGCCGTCCGAGTTGCGACCAGCCAATGGCTCCTGCACACATCACGCAGGGCTCCACGGTGACGTAAAGCGTGCAATCGGCCAAGTACTTCCCCCCCAGTGAAGAGGCTGCAGCCGTCAGGGCCTGCATCTCGGCATGGGCCGTCACGTCAATCAAGGTCTCTGTCAGGTTGTGCCCACGGGCAATGATGCGGTCTCGGCAGACCACTACCGCCCCTACGGGTACCTCGCCCCGGCGTGCCGCCTCGCGTGCCTCAGCCAGGGCCTGTTTCATATAATAAGTATCATCCATCACTGATTAACGGCGCATCTCGTGTTCCTCAAAAAGCGTGGGGTAATCCTCCTCCATGTTGCGGTGGATAAAGTGAAGCAGGTTCTCGCGCATCCAGCGTGACTTGTTGGTAATCTTGTACCGCTTCAGATAGCGATTCACCAAGCGGTACTCCTCCTCACTCATCAGGCAAATCATGCGATGAGGACGCTTGGGCTCGTCGTGACAACCACGCGCGGAAAGGGAACTCTTCTTTTTCATACGTACGGCAGCATTTGCAGGTTAGATTCTGCTGCAAAATTACACCTACTGCAGCAATCCGCCAACGAAAACACCTTTTTTTTTCTTTTCATCCGTCAAAAGAGGCGCTTTTTGCAGAAAAAGCGGGCTATTTTAAAGCAAAAGTTGCGCAAAGCAAAATAAATCGATATTTTTGCCCTTGATTTACGAACCCTTTAATCAAATGGAACAATGAGACACTTCCATACCTTACTTTCCTTGCTGGGCATCGTGAGCTGCCTGACCCTGCTACCTGCATGCAGCAGCCACCATGAGGATGAGATTCCGGACAATGAAGACAACAACACTCCGGAAGAGACCACTTCCACCGAGGACGAGAAACTCAACCAAATCGTCTATGACTTCTTGAGCGACTACTACCTCTGGAACGACGAGTACAAAGCGCAGACCTTGGACTTCTCCAAAGCGTACCAGCAGTTTTTCGAGGATGGACTATTGAGTCTAAAGACCAACACCTTGGACCGCCGCTACAACGAAGCCGACAAGCAATATCACCTCTTCTCCTACATCAAAGAGGTGCCTGACTACAGCTCGACACGCGCCACAAGTAGCGACCTCTACAAGAAGGAAAAGGAGATGAGCTTCGGACTGATTGGCTTCTTACCATATACCTACAAGACAGCTTCTGACGGCAACAACTACGTACGCTTCATGATTCGTGGCGTCTATCCCGGCTCGCCCGCCGATAAAGCGGGACTCACTAGAGGTGACTTTATCCAGAAATGGGATGGAAAAGATATTCGCATCAGTAATTGGCAAGAGATATGGAACGCCATGATGTACCCCACCACAGCAGCCACCCACACCGTAGAGAGCTGCTACGTGAACAGCGACAACACCTTGAGCAACCCTACGACCAAAACAATGACCTGCGCCCCCCTCGAGCTCAACCCTGTCCTCAAGGCACAGGTAGAGACGGTGAGCGGCCATAATGTGGGCTACCTATTCTACACCCGATTCGATGGAGGCTACGACCAAGAGCTGCTCGACGAATTGAAGAAATTCAAGCAGGAGGGCATCACCGACCTGGTCCTTGACCTGCGCTATAACCTGGGTGGGCATGTCGTGTCGGCCAACCTGCTCGCCACCTGCATCGCCGGCTCAGCCTGCGAGGGGAAAGCGTTTGTTGAGTACCGCTTCAACGACACCCGCATGAAAGCACTCGGCAACAAGCGAAAAGTGGAACTCTTTGGCGAGAAACTCTCGGACGACGCGCTCAAGAGTCAGTTAGCCGACTGTCAGCTCAACCTCAGCCGCCTCTACGTGATTGTAAGTGATGAAACCGCCTCTGCCAGCGAGTTGGTGATCAACGCCCTGGAAGGCATCAACCTGGACCTCTTCCTAATAGGTACCCCGACAATGGGGAAGAACGTAGGCATGGAGGTTATCACCGTGGGCAAGGGAGAGGTTAAGGGCAACGACCTGGAGAAGAAGTATCAGATAGCCCCCATCACCTTCCAGACCTACAATGCCAAGGGGTTTGGCGACTACGAAAAGGGCTTTGTTCCCAACATGGAGGTGGACGAAATCAGCCCCTTCAACGAAGAAAACGTCCTCCGCATCTATAAGCCGTTAGGCACGCAGAAGGAGTATCTCTACGCCTTTGCCCTGGAGCAGATCACGGGTGAAACTATTATCAAACGGCCATCAGCATCTACCCGCGGCATCGCGTCGTTGACGATGGAGCAGTGGATGCCCCTCCCCCCGCCCGCACGGAGCGAACGAGGAATGGTGACCCGCTGGGAAGAATAAGCGGAACCCTATGGCTGGACATAACCAACTGGGCAAAGCCGGTGAGGAGGCGGCTGTGGCTTACCTCGAGGAGCAAGGCTACACCATACGCCACCGCAACTGGCACAAAAGCCACCTGGAACTGGACATCGTAGCCACCAACGGTGAAGAGTTGGTGGTGGTGGAGGTAAAGACAAGAAGCAACACCGATTTCACCACCCCAGAAGAGGCTGTGACTCCCCAGAAGATTCGCCGGCTGGTCATCGCCGCCGACACCTACGTGAAGTATTTCCAACTTACCCTCCCCCTCCGCTTCGACATCATCACCCTGGTGGGAGAGCCAGGAAACTTCCACATTGAGCATCTACAGGATGCCTTCTATCCACCGAGGTTTTAAAGCTACAAGCTACGAGCTACAAGCTACGAGCTACGAGCTACGAGCTACAAGCTACAAGTTATAAGTAATGCTACTTTATCATGACTACTGAAACTACATTTCCTCTGATTGCACTGGAGGCCACAGAATCCACCAACCTCTACCTGAGTGAACTCTGCGAACGCGAAGGAGCCCAATTGGCCCCCTTTACTACAGTGAGTGCAGAATACCAACGGGCAGGTAAGGGGCAACGAGGCAACTCGTGGGAGTCGGCCGAAGGGAAGAACCTGCTCTTCAGCTTTGTGGTCTATCCCTCCTTCCTCGAAGCACGTCATCAGTTTCTGCTCTCGCAGATGGTCTCGCTGGCTATCAAGGAGGCGCTCAGCTGCTGGAGCGATGACTTCTGCATCAAGTGGCCCAACGACATCTACTGGCGGGAAAAGAAAGTCTGCGGCATCCTGATTGAGAATGAACTGAGCGGAAGCCGCATTGGCCGCTGCATCTGCGGCATCGGCCTGAACGTGAACCAATCCGCCTTTGTGAGCGATGCTCCCAACCCCATATCGCTCCTGCAAATCACGGGCAAGGAGCACGACCGCCAACTCCTGCTCATGGATATCATGAAGCGCATGATGGCCTATTTTCAACGGGCCGAAGAGGAGCCCTATCCCACCTTTTCAGAAGAGATTGCCGTGCGCTATGGCCGCTCCCTATTCCGCCGCCGCGGCTATCACCCCTACGAAGATGCTCGCGGGGTCTTCCGAGCCCGTGTGCTGCGCGTGGAGCCGGATGGACGCTTTGTACTCGAAGATGAGTCGGGCCAAGAGCGCAGTTACCTGTTCAAGGAAGTGCAGTACCTGCTTTAGTCCACCCATACCCCAGCTATGCACCCAAGAGACCGCCAAATCCTAAAGATTGCCCTGCCAAGCATCGTATCCAACATCACGGTACCCCTGCTGGGCCTGGTTGACGTATCCATCGTAGGTCACCTGGGTGCCGCCGCCTACATCGGTGCCATTGCCGTGGGAGGCATGCTCTTCAACATCATCTACTGGCTTTTCGCCTTTCTCCGCATGGGCACAGGGGGGATGACCTCGCAAGCCTTCGGAGCACGCAACCTGGAGGAGGTGATGCGTCTGCTACTGCGGTCGGTCCTGCTGGGCATAGGACTCGGAGTCCTCTTTATCCTGTTGCAACACCCCCTGCGCGAACTGGCACTCTATCTCATCGCACCACCCACAGCCGAGGTGGCTCAACTCACGCGTACCTACTTCAATATCTGCATCTACGGTGCACCAGCCATGCTGGGTCTCTATGGAGTGACGGGGTGGTTCCTGGGCATGCAGAACTCTCGCTCCCCGATGTGGGTGGCCATCGTGCAGAATGTAGTCAACATCCTCTGCAGCCTGCTGCTGGTCTATGGCTTCGGGCTGAAGGTGGACGGTGTGGCCCTGGGCACACTGATCGCCCAGTATGCCGGATTTCTCACGGCCCTCTTCCTCTTGATGCGCCATTACCGCAGGCTGATGCGCTACCTGCCTGAGCGCTTGTTCTCCGCCAAAGCTCTGCACACCCTTTGGAACCGCACGGCCATGGCTCGCTTCTTCAGCGTAAACCGTAACATCTTCCTGCGCACCCTCTGCCTGGTCACCGTCACCCTCTTCTTCACCTCAGCCGGTGCAGCGCAGGGTGAAGTCATCCTGGCCGTCAACACCCTGCTGATGCAGCTCTTTACCCTCTACTCCTACATCATGGATGGCTTTGCCTTTGCAGGTGAGGCATTGAGCGGTCGCTACATCGGGGCTCGTCATGCCGAAGCCTTCTTCAGCACGGTGCGTCGCCTCTTCGGCTGGGGAACCCTGATATCCCTGCTCTTCACGCTGACCTACGCTCTGGGGGGCGCATCGTTCCTGCAACTGCTCACCTCCGAAGAAGAGGTCATTGCAGCCTCGGCCACCTATTTCCTCTGGGCTCTCCTGATTCCCCTCTGCGGGCTGGCCGCCTTCATTTGGGATGGCATCTATATCGGCGCCACGGCCACCCGCGGCATGCTGCTCTCCATGGCCATAGCCACCCTTACCTTCTTCCTGCTCTATGCCGCGCTCCACACGATCTGGGGCAACCATGCCCTCTGGCTCGCCTTCCTGGCTTACCTGCTGCAGCGAGGCCTCATGCAGACCCTGCTCCGCAAGAGCCTCTATCAAAAATTGAGCTGAAGTCCCCGTTTTTTTATCTTCTTGCATAAAAAAAGGAAGAAAAATGCAATTTTTCAGAATAAATGTCTAACTTTGCCTAGAAATTAACCATTATCACCAAAAAGAGATACACAATATGGCCAACTACAAACGGATATTACTCAAGCTCAGCGGCGAGAGCCTGATGGGCGAAAAGCAGTACGGCATTGACGAGAAGCGTCTGGCCGAATATGCAGCACAGATTAAAGAGGTTCATGCCATGGGCGTACAGATAGGCATCGTGATTGGCGGAGGCAACATCTTCCGCGGATTGAGCGGAGCCGGTAAAGGATTTGACCGCGTGAAGGGCGACCAGATGGGTATGCTGGCCACCGTCATCAACAGCTTGGCCCTCAGCTCGGCCCTCGTCTCGGCCGGCGTCAAGGCCCGTGTGCTGACGGCCGTTCGAATGGAGCCTATCGGTGAGTTCTACAACAAGTGGCGCGCCATTGAGTGCATGGAAGCCGGCGAGGTGGTCATCATGTCGGCTGGCACAGGCAACCCCTTCTTTACGACCGACACCGGCTCGAGCCTGCGCGGCATCGAGATTGAGGCCGACGTAATGCTGAAGGGCACCCGTGTGGATGGCATCTACACCGCCGACCCCGAAAAAGACCCCACCGCTACCAAGTTCCACGACATCACCTACGACGAGGTGCTGAAGCGTGGCCTCAAAGTGATGGACCTGACCGCCACCTGCATGTGCAAAGAGAACAACCTGCCCATCATCGTCTTCGACATGGATACGGTGGGTAACCTGAAGCGCGTCATGGCCGGCGAAGAGATTGGAACCTTGGTACACAACTGATTCATCCCCCAAGCAAACTATACTTAAACAAGAACAATATGAAAGAGGTTAAAGAAATTCTGAGCGACGCTCAAGAGAAAATGGATATGGCCTGCATGTACCTGGAAGATGCCCTGGCTCACATCCGTGCCGGCAAGGCTGACGTCCGTCTGCTGGACGGCATCCGCGTGGATTCCTACGGCAGCATGGTACCCATCAACAACGTAGCCGCTGTCACCACTCCCGATGCCCGCAGCATCGCCATCAAGCCCTGGGACAAGAGCATGTTTCGCATCATCGAGAAAGCCATCATCGACTCCCCTCTGGGCATCATGCCTGAGAACAATGGTGAAATTATCCGCATTGGTATTCCACCCCTCACCGAGGAGCGCCGTCGCCAGCTGGCCAAGCAGTGCAAGGGAGAAGGCGAGACGGCCAAGGTAAGCGTGCGCAACGCCCGCCGTGATGCCATCGACCAACTGAAGAAGTCCGTAAAGGAGGGGTTGGCCGAAGATGCACAAAAAGGAGGCGAAGAGAAGTTACAAAAGCTGCACGACAAGTACATCAAGCAGATTGATGACATGCTGGCGGCCAAGGACAAAGAGATCATGACCGTATAATCACCCCTACCGCAAAGCAGGTTCCGCCCGTAGGCCTTACGCCAGCGAACGGCACCTGCTTTCGGCATTATCCCCCCAGACAGAAGAGCGTGACAGGATTAGTCATCAAGAATACCGGCAGCTGGTACCTGGTCAAGACCGACGACGGCCACTGCGTGGAGTGCAAAGTAAAGGGCAACTTCAGGCTGAAAGGCATCCGCAGTACCAATCCCGTAGCCGTGGGCGATCGCGTGCAGATTGTCTGCAACGCTGAGGGCACGGCCTTCATCCACGAAATCGAAGAGCGCAAGAACTACATCATCCGACGCGCCTCCAACCTCTCCAAGCAGAGCCACATCCTGGCCTCCAACCTGGACCAATGCCTGCTCCTCGTGACCGTGAACTACCCCGAGACCTCTACCACCTTCATCGACCGCTTTCTAGCAACTTCCGAAGCCTACCGCGTGCCTACCCTGCTCGTCTTTAATAAGACCGACCGCTACGATACCGATGAACTGCACTATCTAGAGAGCCTCATCACCCTCTACACCACCATCGGCTACCCCTGTTACCGCATCTCGGCCCTTCATGAACAGGGCATCGATGCCCTTCGCCACGAACTGCAAGGCAAGGTCACCCTACTCTCGGGCAACTCGGGCACCGGCAAATCGACCCTCATCAACGCCTTGCTTCCCCAAGCCGAAGCCCGCACCGGCGAAATCTCTTCCGTACACAACAAAGGCATGCATACCACCACCTTCAGCGAGATGTTTCCCCTACCCGATGGTGGCTACCTGATAGATACCCCGGGCATCAAAGGCTTTGGCACCTTCGACATGGAGGTGGAGGAGATTGGCCACTACTTCCCTGAAATCTTCCGCACCTCGGCCGACTGCAAGTATGGTAACTGCACCCACCGCCAAGAGCCCGGCTGCGCCGTGCGCAAAGCGGTAGAGGAGCACTACATCAGCACCTCGCGCTACAACTCCTACCTCAGCATGCTCGACGATAAGGAAGAGGGGAAATACCGCAGCGGATATTGATTTCCCTCTCGGGGAAATCAATAGATAGAGAGCATACTAAAAGAAACTAACAAAGTAATACCCATAGTCATGAGCCTATTTACGAAGAAACCACTAGAAGAGCTGTTGGCCGAAGCCAATGCCACAGGCAACAAAACACTGAAACGAGTACTGGGCCCCTGGAGCCTGATAGCCTTGGGAGTCGGGGTCATCATCGGTGCCGGACTCTTTTCCATTACAGGTACCGTAGCTGCCAGCTATACCGGACCTGCCATCACCATCTCCTTTGCCATTGCCGCCTTGGGCTGTTGCTTTGCTGGACTCTGCTATGCTGAATTTGCCTCGATGATTCCCGTAGCAGGTAGCGCCTACACCTACTCCTACGCCACCATGGGCGAACTGATTGCCTGGATTATCGGTTGGGACCTGGTGCTGGAATATACGGTAGCGGCCACTACGGTGAGCATCAGCTGGAGCAGGTATTTGGTCGTCTTTCTTCAAGGATTGGGCATCGAATTACCCCATGCCCTTACCGCTTGCCCCTGGGATGGAGGTATCGTCAATATTCCTGCCGCTCTGATTGTAGTGGTGATGAGCCTCTTTCTGATTCGGGGTACACAGGGCAGTTCCCTGCTCAACGGTTTCATCGTATTCCTCAAGGTAAGCGTCATCCTCATCTTCATCATTTTAGGATGGAGATACATCCGTACGGACAACTACATCCCCTACATCCCCGCCAATACCGGTACGCTGGGCGAATTCGGTTTCTCCGGCATCCTGCGCGGAGCCGCCATCGTCTTCTTCGCCTTCTTGGGATTTGATGCGGTCAGCACCGCTGCACAGGAGACCAAGAACCCACGCCGCAACATGCCCATCGGTATCCTTATGTCGCTGCTGGTATGTACCGTCCTCTATATGCTCTTTGCCCATGTCATGACCGGTGTGGCCCACTACACCCATTTCAGCGGTCAACAGGGCATTGCCCCCGTAGCCATCGCCATTGAGCAAATGGGGCAAGCCAATGCCGAGGGACTCATCCATCCCGACTATCCCTGGCTCAATCGCGCCATTGTGCTAGCCATTCTCTTCGGTTATTGCTCCGTCATCATGGTGACGTTGCTGGGCCAAAGCCGCGTCTTCCTCAGCATGAGCCACGACGGCCTCCTGCCCCCATTCTTTAGCCATATCCATGAGAAGTTCCGCACGCCTGCCCGGAGCAACGCCCTCTTCATGGTCATAGTCGGCATACTGGCAGCCATAGTTCCTGCCCGTGTAGCAGGTGAGATGACCAGTATTGGCACACTCATGGCCTTCACTTTGGTTTGTGCAGCCGTACTCGTAGTACGCCGCACCATGCCCAATGCCCCTCGTGCCTTCAAAACTCCCTTCGTCCCCTTAGTACCCATCCTCGGCATCCTTACTTGCCTCTGCATGATGCTTTTCCTACCGGCAGACACCTGGATCAGACTAGTGCTCTGGATGCTGATAGGGCTCGACATCTACATAGCTTATGGAATGAAACACAGCAAATTGGAACCTGGAGGGAACCTGCGCAAAGGACAGACAGCCCTCCACTTCACGGGTCTCTGCCTCTCTATTCTCTGTGTCATTACCGGCCTGTGGCACCAGCAGACGGTAGGCTGGGAGGAGGATAAGACCCTGCTCGTCCTCTCCTTCCTCTTTGCCTTCGGGCATACGGCCTTCTACCTCTGGCGTATAAGTAAGCAGCAGCGAAGCCCACAGTCTGCCGAGTGGAGATCGGCTGACGCCGACTGACGATAGAGTTTGAGATGCTTCAGAAAGTCTATTGATGTATGCCTACCCGCTGCGTCGCTGTGAGCTGAGCCCGATTAGAAAAGTGTCCATAGCATCCACTGGCTACCTACCCTCACGAGAGAACGAATAGGGCAAATCACTCTCTTTCGTTCCTCTTGTTCGGTTAGGCTGACTACCCATTTCGAATTTCAGCCGTCCGCCCCGCAACAGGTCATAGTGATTTAAGAAATTCTTGGTGTAGCCTCTGCCATTGTAATGGAGTGCACGCACATAGCGATTGTTGTCGCTATTAGCAGGAGCACTGATTTCCAGCTGTTTCCCATTCTCGAGATGGAGAACCGCCTTTTTAAAATAAGGGGCACCAAGCACATACTCGTTACTGCCCGGACAAACGGGGTAGAAACCAAGAGCGGTAAATACATACCAAGCAGAGGTCTGCCCATTATCCTCGTCACCACAATAGCCATCAGGAGTAGGTAAATAGAGGCGATTCATCGTCTCGCGCAGCCAATACTGGGCCTTCCAAGGCTCACCCGCATAATTGTAGAGATAAATCATGTGTTGGATAGGCTGGTTACCATGTGCATAATTGCCCATACCTGCTATCTCCATCTCACGAATCTCGTGAATAACACCGCCATAGTAGCTGTCATCAAAGATAGGCGGAAGAGTGAACACCGAGTCAAGCATCGCTGTAAAGCATTGTTTTCCGCCCATCAGGTCGATTAACCCCTGAGGATCATGAAACACCGACCAGGTATAGTGCCAGCTGTTCCCCTCGGTAAAAGCATCGCCCCACTTGAAGGGGTTAAAGGGGCTTTGGAATGTGCCATCAGCCCGCTTGCCACGCATCAACTTCGTCTCCGCATCGAAAAGGTTACGATAGTTCAACGCACGCTTTTTGTACACATCCAGCTCCTCTTCCGGACGGCCTAACTGCTGTCCCATCCGGTAGATGCACCAGTCATCGTACGCATACTCCAGGGTGCGGGCAGCGCTCTCATTGATGTTCACGTCGTATGGCACATACCCCAGTTTATTGTAATAATCATAGCCCAACCGGCCCGTTGAAGAGACCCTAGGATGTACACTGTTAGCACCGCTTAGCAGGCCCTCGTACATCTTTTGGGCATCTGCCTTGGTCACCCCTTTCAAGAAAGCATCTGCCACAACAGAAGCGGAATTATTGCCCACCATACAACCGCGATGTCCGGGACTAGCCCATTCAGGGAAGAATCCGCTTTCCAGATAGGTATTGAGCAAACCCTCCTGCATCTGTTCTCCCATCGAAGGATACACGAGATTAACTAGCGGGAAAAGGCACCGGAAGGTGTCCCAAAAGCCCGTGTCGGTAAAGAGATAACCTGGCAACACCTCACCGTTGTAGGGGCTGTAGTGAACGGTCTTACCGCTGGCATTTACTTCATGGAACATACGGGGGAAGAGCACCGAGCGATAGAGACAAGAGTAGAACGTGCGGATGCGGTTTTCATCTGAATCTTCAATACGAATACGTCCCAGCACATCGTTCCAACGCTGGCGAGCTGCTGTCATGGTCTGCTCAAAAGATTGCCGGCCTATCTCCTTGAGGTTCAACTCAGCCTGTTCCAGGCTGATGAACGAGGAGGCCACCCGGGCATGCACCTGCTCCCCCTTGCGAGTAGCAAAACCGATAGCAGCACCCACATGATTGGATTGCAATTCCAGGTGTTGTTCTACCGTGTGATAGTCAGCCCATACCTTGTTGAACGTGAAAGGCTTGTCAAACTCTATCACAAAGTAGTTCTTGAAGTTACGAGGTACCCCACCGCTGTTACGTGTGGTATAGCCTACAATTTTGTTTTGTTCAGGAATAATCTTGATGTATGACCCCCTATCAAAAGCATCGATAACCACGTAGGCATCTATCGTCTCAGGGAAGGTGAAACGAAAGAAGGCACAGCGCTCAGTCGGTGTAATCTCAGTGGTCAAGTCATACTCCGAAAGATAGACCTTATAATAATAAGGTGTCGCTTTCTCCGCCTTGTGGGAGAACCAAGAGGCCCGACTATCCTGGTCAATCTTCAGCCTTCCAGTCAAGGGCATGATGGAGAACTGTCCATAATCATTGATCCACGGGCTGGGTTGGTGAGTCTGCTTGAAACCTCGGATCTTATCTGAGGCGTAAGTGTACGCCCACCCATCCCCCATCTTCCCTGTCTGAGGCATCCAAAAGTTCATACCCCAAGGTAGAGCGATGGCGGGATACGTGTTACCGTTGGAGAGGGAAATTTTGGAATCTGTCCCCATCAACGGATTGACGTAATCCACTGGCTGCTTCTGCGCAAGAAGCGCAACATAGCCAAGCAAAAAGAGAGTAACAAAAGAGAGTAATTTCTTATTCATATCGCTACAAAAATACAAAAAAAAGATGATAACCTAACCCTTTGCTACCTATTATAACAAAAAGGCATCCTTTTATCGAATAATCCTGAAGAATTGACTGGATATTATCCACAAGGTCTTCTGGTGTCATGTCCACATCGCATAGTGAATCCTATCGTATCCTTATGGCAAAGCCCCAAACTGCAGAAACGCAGCCTGAGGCTTCTAGGTTATCGGTTTACAATCTGAATGGGTTCTTACTTGCGGGGCTTGAGCTGCTTGAAGAAGTCGTTGCCCTTATCATCTACAAGGATGAAGGCGGGGAAGTCTTCTACTTCAATCTTCCAGATAGCCTCCATACCGAGTTCGGGATACTCTACGCACTCAATGCTCTTGATGTTGTTCTGTGCCAAGATGGCTGCAGGTCCGCCAATCGAGCCGAGGTAGAAGCCACCATGCTTCTTGCAGGCATCAGTCACAGCCTGGCTGCGGTTACCCTTGGCCAACATAATCATGCTGCCGCCATGGCTCTGGAAGAGATCTACGTAGGGGTCCATACGTCCGGCCGTCGTGGGGCCCATCGAGCCACACGCCATTCCGGCAGGTGTCTTTGCCGGACCGGCATAGTAGATGGGATGATCCTTAATGTATTGCGGAAGCTCTTCGCCACGATCGAGGCGTTCTTTCAACTTGGCGTGAGCAATGTCGCGGCCTACAATGATGGTACCATTAAGCGACAAACGGGTAGCCACAGGATACTTGGTGAGCTCCTTCAGCACGTCGGCCATGGGCTGATTGAGGTTGATGCGAACCACGTCGCCCTCGCCAGCCTGACGCAGTGCTTCAGGAATCAGTGAACCGGGGTTGTCGTCCATCTTCTCAATCCAGATACCATCGGCATTGATTTTACACTTGATATTGCGGTCGGCCGAGCAAGAGACGCCCAAGCCGATGGGACAAGAGGCACCGTGACGAGGCAGACGGATGATACGCACGTCGTGAGCCATGTACTTACCGCCAAACTGGGCACCGAGACCAATCTTATGAGCCTCTTCCAGCACCTGCTTCTCCAGCTCTACGTCGCGGAAAGCACGTCCGTACTCATTACCCGTTGTGGGCAGTTCATCGTAGTAGTGGGTAGAAGCCAGCTTCACAGTAAGCAGGTTCTTCTCAGCCGACGTACCGCCAATGACGAAAGCGATATGATAAGGAGGGCAAGCAGCTGTTCCAAGGGTCTTCATCTTCTCTACGAGGAAAGGAACAAGGGTCGCAGGGTTGAGCACCGCCTTCGTCTCCTGATAGAGGTAGCTCTTGTTGGCCGAACCACCACCCTTCGTCACACAAAGGAAGCGATACTCCATGCCTTCGGTAGCCTCCAGGTCAATCTGAGCAGGCAGGTTGCAACGGGTGTTCACCTCATCGTACATATTCAGCGGAGCATTCTGAGAGTAACGCAGGTTCTCCTCAGTATAGGTCTTGTAAACGCCGAGCGAGAGGGCCTCTTCGTCGCAATAGCCGGTCCAAACCTGCTGGCCCTTTTCGCCGTGGATAATGGCCGTACCCGTATCCTGGCAGAGGGGCAGCTTACCCTTGGCAGCCACCTCGGCATTACGCAGGAAGGTAAGTGCCACATACTTGTCGTTGTCACTGGCTTCAGGATCGCTCAGAATCTTGGCCACCTGTTCGTTGTGTGCACGGCGCAGAAGGAACGATACGTCGCGGAATGCCGCATTGGCCATCGCGGTCAGACCCTCCTTCTCAATCTTCAGGATGGGTTTACCTTCAAACTCGCTCACCGACACGTAGTCTTTGGTCAGCAGATAGTACTCAGTTTTGTCCTCACCATGCTCAAACATGGGTTGATAGTGGAACGGAGGATTTGCCATAATATTTTTGTTTTTAAGTTTATGAGGTTTTTAGTTTGTACAAAGTTACGAACTATTTAAAAGCAAACCGGATTCTTTATAAAAATTAACGTGATTTCTGCTGTAATTCCTCGGTTTGGCGCATACGGCCAATCAGCTCATCGCCCAATGCACTCTTCACGTCGATGTGGTGAAGCACAGCGGTCACAAAAGGATTGCTCTCAAAGTCACCTCGCACCTGCTCAAAGTCGAGCTCCTTCTCCAGACGTGAGCCATCGGCACCGAAGCCAGTCATCGAGGCCAGTGAGAACTCCTTCTTGGCATCCTCATAGAGCATGCGGTCGAGTCCAATCACCGCCTCTTTCCATTGCTCCACGATGCGGATGATGTCAGCAGCCGTCATCTGTTCGGGATGCACGCCGTAGAACTCCTCCAGCTTGTCGTAGGCCCAGGTCCACTCGTAGGTATAGTAATTGAGATGCATCCGTTCAAACTCAGCGTTGATGCACTTCAGCCGGTTCACACTCCCTTGTTCGATGCCATCTACCAAGGCATCAATCTCACTCTTCGGAGCAATCAATCCAGAGATATCCACCCATTCGCCACGACCAATCTCAGTATCGGGGCGCAGACGGGCACGAATCTCGTCATCATTGGCAAAGTCGATACCTTCCAAACGCTTGATGACCGAATTGCCCAGGAACTTGTGGATGGCCGTACGGTAGAAACGGATACCCTTGTTAAGTGAGGAATTGCGTATCTTGGCACTATGGTAAGAGTAGATGTCCGACAGTTCCCCGCTGGCATGACGCAGGTTCTGCAGAATCTCCACCCCCTTAAACATCTTCTGTACGGTGTAGGGACTCAGCAGGTTGTAGTTGATATAGTCCAGTTTGTTAGGGTCGGTCCGTCCGTCGCGTTTAGGCCACTTCTGCGCATCGCGAATGGTCCCCACGCTACGCAGGTTCACGCCCGGCACCAGATAGGTGGTGTTCTGCTGCTCAATCAGATAGGAGAAAGGGAGATTGCTGGTGTCAGCATGACCCGTATGACGCCCCATGACAAGCGAGAAGGCCCCCACACGGGCTGGCCAAAGGATGTAGGAATCCGAAGTGGTCTTTGCTCCGCGCTCTAGGGTGCCCTGATGTATGGGACCTAACTTATACATGTGGTTACTCTGATTCGACCCCGAACCGGCATTCATGAAGGAGAACATGCCGGCGATAAGCAGGGTGCTCTTGTGGTGAGTTACGGTAAACGGACCGGCAAAGATGGCGCAGGCCTCGCCATTCTCTCCCTGGCAGTTACTGAAGAAGAGGGAGTCGCTCGCCGAGTAGTTGTGGCCCAGTTTGCAGGCCTGTCCTACAAAGCAGCGGTTGAGCATCACACCATCGTCGATATGCGTACCACTGGAGATGATGAAGTTATCGCAGATGACCCCGTGGCCGATATAGACCGGTGCCTCCTGACAGCTGTTGATACTGCCGTTGGTCAAGCGACAGACACCCGAGATGGTGGTATAATCACGCATACGCACATTCTTGATGGTGCCGCAATTTACCATAGTGACATGATCCCCAAGGGTACCACGATCAGCGGCATGCTTGTTGCTATAATAGTCGGCAATCTCCTTCATCCGTGCCGTCAACTCCGGACGGTGGCGATAGAGAGCCATGATATAAGCCTGATGCGCAGAGAGTTTATCGTTGATGGTCACTTCACGCCCACCTGTTTCATTCAGCACAGCCACCTCTACCCCATTGCCAAAACGGGAGAGACCATCCACCAACAGCACATCCACATGCTCAATGCGCGTATGAGCACCAATATCGTAGTTGGCAATGTAGTTCTCCACGTGCTCAATGCAGCAATCATCACCTACAGTGACGTTATGGAGAGTGGCATGACGGATTCCTGCGTGCTTCTTCACGCCTCCAGGCAGGGTGAAGGTTTCGTTCATCACACCGAGACGTACCTCGCCGCTGAAGTGTACATGATGAACATAGTCAGGTCGGAAGGCTTCAGCTACCCATACCTGGTTCCAATCCTCTGCAGAACACATTTGTGCCTTAAGCTGCTGCAGTTCAGCCTCATTCAATCGTCTGTAGTTCATTTGTTTAGTGATTAGTGGTTACTGATTATTCTTCAGTGTATTGTTGATAGAGGAAGTCGTTGTAGGGGTATTTCTGTACGTGGAGTTCCTTTACTCTGGCATAGACCACCTCCTTCAGCTGCTCCAGATTAGTCTTTTCGCGTGCGGAGATAAAAAGGCAGTTGTCCTCCATCTTTGCCATCCAGGTGCGCATCAACTCCTCCAGGGTCCAGTTGGCCTTGGTGCGTGGCGTGAGGTCGTCCTCCTCCTTTTTAATATAGGTATAGGCATCAATCTTATTGAAGAGAATCATCATCGGCTTTCCACCGGCACCGATATCTGCCAAAGTCTTGTTGACCACCTCAATTTGCTCTTCAAAATCGGGATGTGAGATATCCACCACATGAAGCAAAAGGTCAGCCTCGCGCACCTCATCGAGGGTGGATTTAAAGGAATCTACCAGGTCAGTGGGCAGCTTACGGATGAAACCTACTGTATCACTGAGCAAGAAAGGGAGGTTTTCGATGATGACCTTCCGCACCGTGGTATCGAGCGTAGCAAAGAGCTTGTTTTCGGCAAATACCTCGCTCTTGGCCAGGAGATTCATCAGTGTGCTCTTGCCCACGTTGGTATAACCCACGAGCGCCACACGGATTAGCCGTCCGCGGTTTTTGCGCTGCGTAGCCTTCTGCTTGTCAATCTCAGCCAGTCGCTCCTTGAGCAGCGACATGCGGTTCAAGATGATACGGCGGTCCATCTCCAGCTGCGTTTCACCCGGGCCACGCAAGCCTACCGAGCCCTTACCGCCACCAGCGCCTGAGCCACCACCCTGACGTTCCAAGTGGGTCCAGAGGCGTTGCAGCCGGGGCAACATATAGCGGTATTGCGCCAGTTCCACCTGCGTCTTGGCGTTAGCTGTCTGCGCGCGCATGGCAAAGATATCCAGAATGAGCGATGTACGGTCCAGAATCTTCACCTTCAGTTCCGCTTCGATGTTGCGTATCTGCTTCGCAGAGAGTTCATCATCAAAGATGACCATCCCCACTTCACGTTCATTCTCCTCCTCGGCACGGATGTAATCGCGGATTTCCTCCAGCTTACCCTTGCCCACGTAGGTCACCGAATTGGCTTGGTCAAGCCGTTGGGTAAAGCGTTTTACCACCACGGCCCCAGCCGTTTCAGCCAGAAAAGCCAGTTCATCCAGGTATTCATTGGTTTTCCTCTCGTCCTGCGTCTGCGTAATCAATCCCACCAGCACCGCCGTTTCAGCCTGCACCTCAGAGATCACAAATTCTTTCATTGCCATATTGTTAGCCTTTCTATTCCAAATTATTGGGGACAAAGATAGTGCAAGCTGAGAGAAAAAGCAAAAGAAAGCTTACCTATTTTTGCTTTTCCAAAGCGCCGCCTACCTACCGCCCATTCACACCTACAATGGTCATCTGCATGGCTCATTTCATTACGGCATACAGGGCGCAACATATTGCGCCCCTACAAATGAACAAGCCCCGCCAAAAGGGGATGCTGTGTAGCCAACCTTTGGCGGGGTGTAGGAATAAAGCGTAGAGAGGCTTATCTGTTTAGCTGCAGGTTCACAAAGACGGGCTCGTGGAAGCGGGGACGCTTCTTCAGTTCCTCCTTGTCAAGGATGCCAAAGCCATCTTGCTTCATCTGCAGTGCACGGGTCTTCGCGCTGTTCACAGGCAGGTGAGCCAGGTCGAACTTCACAAACTCTTCGTAGTCGTACTGCCAGGGAGAACCGTTGGCCATGCTCATGATACGCTTGTAAATCGCCTCGCGGCTTGGTGCGTTGAAGCCGTTTTGATTGCTGTTCATCATACTCTCTTCCGTGGGTTTCCAGATACCCTGCGTGAAGGTATATCCCCCTTCGATGACAGAGAGCGGATAGCCGTTTCCATCGTTGGCATAGCGACTGTCCTTAAGGAAGTGACTCCAAGGCACCAGTTCAGGGTTACTGGTAGAAGAGACATTGATCATCCAACCCATTTCTTGAAAGAAAAGCAGCTCATCAATATCCGACTGAGAAGCCTTGCCGTTGCTGGCGTAACCATACTCATCACCCAGTTTAGCGAAACCATGACCCGCATTTTCGTGTACCATGACTTGGCGGCACTCCTCGTGGCGCGGACCATAAATCATCGGGGCATAACCGATGGCCAGGTCAACGAAGGTTTTCCCATCGGTTGAGAAGCCGAAATAACAGGTTCCGGCGTAGGCATCCGTATTCATCACCACCAGGATAGTCGCTTCAGCAAGTCTATCCATAGATTTTAGTTCAGTGACCTGCTGGGCGTAGGCCTGTGCCTTCTTATCATCCCCTACAATCAACGTACCCTCTCCCGTAGGATAGGATGAAATGGCCGTTGCGTGCGTACCATCCATCACATTTGAAGGAGAAACTGCCGTAACCTGCCACACATCGAAGTATTCACGCAGCGAAGCGTAGGGCTCTTCGCTGAAGAAATTATCTATACCGCGTTGGATGCACTCGTCATAATAACCCGAAGCGACCTGTGTATCCACAAAGCCATCACCAAGGATAACCAGCGGAATGCCAGCATTACCTTTGGTGTGCGTCTGGAGCACCTTCACCTCACCATCCTTACTCATGTCAGTTGAAGTGAGTTCCTGACCAGCCGCTTGCGTCAGGTTAATGAAATCCGTCTCCATGATCACTTGCTCGTTAGCATCAAGAATAACCAGCTGCAGCTGCGCCTGACGTTCGTGAAGGAACTGATTGGCATCCACCTTGACGCGCAATCCACCATGTTGCAGACCGCGGGTGGTAGGCAACCAGCCCAGTTGAGCCCATCCGGTCAGCGAGGTGGAGTAAGCAGCTCCCACCCTCCCGTTTGCAGGAAGGCTACCGGTAAAAAGGATATCGACATCGCCCCCCTCTGCGGAAATGGAATACTCCGTCTTATCCAGTTCGATGAAGTCCATCTTAGCCTGGGTTACATGCAGGTTCTGCAATGCCTTGCCAGCGCCATAGAGGGTCAAGGTAGCGGTACGGGGATCACCCGTCATGTTCGATGAGTTGGCCTTGAAAGAGACAGAGACTTTACCAGCCTTACCCTGTGCAGGGCTTACGGTAAGCCAGTCGCACACCGAACCATCACTCAGCGTAGCCTTGGCCTCCCATTCGTCAGAGCTCTCAAAGACGATACTGCCCTTTGAGTCCTTGTTAGGACCAAGATCAATCTGTGTAACCGGCGCACCCGAAGCATCGTTCGTCAATAGGGTGATGGTAGGGTCATCACTGGAGCAGGCCGTGAAGCATGCCATCACCGCCAGCATACAGAGGAATAGTTTTTGTTTCATCATAAGTGGTAAAATGTATTATATATAATAAGGTATAGAGCGAAAAAGCGTGTAGCTTCATACCCAAAGGGCAACAAAGCCACACGCTTTTCTTATTTCATTCAATCAGCTATTAGCTGATATAGGTATCATTAATAGACCATTTCCACATTGCTACCAATCAACTGACGGGGAGCAACCGCTTGTCCCTTGATGGAGGACTTAAGCTGACGATTAACCTTCTTAATTACACCATTCACCTCAGCGCTGAATTCAGCAGAAACCTTGAGACCCTGAGCACCAGCAGCCTGAGCATACTCCCACTCCATCGGATAGGGAACGTAGCTAGAGAAGGCACCTGCTACAGCACCATCTTGATAAGCGAAATAACGCATGGTTTGGATGGGATCTTCATTCTCTGGATTATTCAGGAAAGCAAAAATACCGTCCTTTGTCAAACCACCTATCATCGTGCTCTTTGTCGTGTAATAGCCTTCGAAAGGATTATAGCCCATGAAGATCATGTTGTAACCAGACAGGTCTTCTGCCCACTGAGCGCCCAAAGTAACCAGACCAGTTTGATTACTCCACTCAGCAATTACAGCATCATTGTAACCATCCAGTGCCGAGAGTCCTTCGATAACCAGGCAACCTTCATAATCAGCCGACGGAGTAACTCGAACGTAGCTATTGCCTGCAGAACCATCCTTCAGGTTAATGAAAGGAGCCTTCCAGATACCCACATAGTTGGCCATGTTCTGTCCAATCAGATCATTTACCGACAGACCAGTTACACCCCACTGGAACTCTTCGGCCATCGTGCCGAAGTCCACCTTCTTATTGCCCTTGTCATCCATGGTATAGAAAGCCATGTTGAGCGTCATCTGCATGTCTTCACCACACTTACCGCTCTTGATTTCGGTGTAAATCATATCGCCGCCCAAAGCAACGATACCAGTAGGCTGAACCTTGGGAGTAGAAATCATATAGGCGCCATTATCCAGCGTCATATTGAAGACGATAGGATAACCCTCAACGAACAGGTCGGGGAAGCGATAGAGACCCTCTTCTACTCCACCATCTGAAACGCGAACCGCTGCCTCTACATCTTGAATCCAAGAGTCGTCAGCAGCTGTAGATACAAAGGTACCGAGAGCGCCTTCTACGCTGTTCCACTGGAAGTCGTTCACATAATCCACTTCCTTCACCTGAGCATTCAGGAAAGCATCATCACCTAGATACAGGGTAGCTGCAGAAGTACAAGCTACGGTGTTCCATGAAGGCATGCTCATAAACATGGTCAAAACGGGGAATGAAACAGTACCTTTAGCTGCACTATAGGTACCAGCCTTAGCCTTGGCGTCGCTTACATTACCCAAAGATTGACCGTCCTTGATCATACCAGCAATCACCTTACCATGGCCCCAGTCGAGACCGATTTCTACATCCTGCAAGTTAGCATTGCCCTTAGCATCGCAGATAATCACGAACATGTTGCCGGTAGAGCAGATATCATCGGGCCCGTTGTACGGATAGCCGACATAGGCAGGATATTCCTCCTTACCACCAATCAGTACTACATCGGTATTCACTGATTCATAAGGACTCGTGAAGCGGAAACGGGTAGAAGTGGAAGTTACAGCCTTTTCTACTTCTACAGCAAGCGTCAGCTTATCTACACTGAAAGGAGTACACATGATGTTGTCCACCCAGTAACCCATACCGATGCTCTCCCACTTCATGACAGCAAACGATACATTCTTCTGGCGAAGACCTTGGGTGTAATCGCTCTGGTTGCCATTGGCTACCACGTTTAAGGCATAATAAACACCTTCTTCAGCACCACTGACGGTTACATTGAAACTCTTGGTAGTCTCACCGGCAGCGAAATCTACAGTAGCGGGGCAATTGAATACATTACCCTGGTTGCCCGTTACAGTGAGGGTAACAGTTTCAGCGTTGGCAGCTTCGTCCTCAGGACGTTGGAGCGTGAGAGAGAAGCCTGTAGTACCAGGTTCAACTTCGAAGGTCTCCGACTCACTACCTGCAAAGGTGATATGAGCCTTAACGCCTTCAGGGTCAGCCGGGGTATAGGTAGGCTCATCCTCAGAGCAGGAATAAAGGGTGGTAGCAGCAAGCATGGCTACGGCCAATCCCCATATATGCTTGAATGATTTCATATCTTATAATGTATAAAGGTTGTGAATGATATTATTTCTTCTCGCAGAACTTGCCTTCTTCAGCAGGAGCCTTGAAGGTACCCGTGGGGTTGGGGTTGTTCTGAGCAGCCAGAACAGGATTCGACTGGGTCTCGAAGGTAGGAATCACCAGGTTCCAGTTGGGTTTACCCTGCGGGAAGTTAATCTTGAAGATGGTCTCAGGTGCATTCGTACCGGCGTAGTTCTGGTAGATTGCGGGACGCAGACGCTTAGCCGAGGGGAAGGCATTACCCTCACCCCAGAACTCGATTCGCATCTGGGTCAACACTTCGAGCTGGAACTCACGGAGGTCAGAACCTGCGTAATTGTAAGCAGGGTCGCGGTAGTTCTTCATGAAGCTGTTCAGTTTCTCTACACCGGCAGCTACGCCCTGTGAAGCACCTACAGCCTCAGCCTCGATGAGGTACATCTCTTCTATACGCATCACGGGAACGTCGCAGGCAGCACCTACTGAGTAGGTTTCCCAGTCACCGTTTACGCAGCGGAACTTCAGCGAGAGATAGGCAGGAGCTTCCTCAATGTAAGCCTGGTCACGAACCGTCTGGTAGTCGTAGAAACCATACTTCATGGGATCCAGGAACTGAGGCTTGCGGTAGTCGGTGTCTGACATCTTCTCGTAGAGGGCACGGTCGATACCAGGGAGGGTCAGCGAGCTGTAACCCCAGTCAGCCTCACCACTCATCCAGCCGGTGAAGTTGCAGAGGTTACCCATCGTCTCAGCGCTGTAGTGGATGTACCACATCCAACCTGCAGTAGCCGTGTTAAAGCCGGTCTTTAGGTCAGTCAGCTGAGCCTTGGTCATAGGCACGGCCTTGTCGGCCTTAGCGGTCTCAATAGCCTTAGCAGCATATTCAGCAGCCTTAGCATAATCCTCGTCCCACAGATAAACTTTGGCCTTGATACCATACACTACAGCAAGGTCGGGGAAGTTCTTGGAAGAAGGCGTATAGTTAGCCAGACCCGCTTCGGCCTTGTCGAGGTCAGAGAGGATGAACTTCACCATCTCTTCGTGCGTAGCACGGGCATTCTGCTTGGCATCGTCACCCGTAGTAGCCTCAGTTACAATAGGTACAGTCAACCCCTTCACAGCCGAGATATCGGTATAACCGGTTTCTACGGGTTCAAAGAGCACCATCAGCATGTAGTAGTCGAAAGCGCGGCAAGCGTAGGCCACAGAGGCCAGGCCCTTCAGGTTATCGGGAGCCGTCTCGAAATCTACAGCAGCAATCACGTCGTTGGCTGCCTTGATGAAACGGTAGAGAGTGAACCAGGGGAGGTAAGCGAAGTAGCTCTTTTCACCGAATTCACGGTCGCACGTATTGTAGTTGCGGTACCAGTCGTAACCGGAGTTGGAACCCAGGGGATACATATCACCCAGCATTTCGGTCAGAGCAATCATGTACATGGGATAGGCCATGTCGGTTTCGTGCGTCTGGCTACCATACACATAGTAACCCTGTGCCATCTGCGAGGGAATACCGTTCAATGCAGCTTCGAGTGCCGTAGAAGAAGCACCCACCTGCTCGGAGGTAGCGCTACCCGATTCAGGGAACGTCTCTTCGATACAGCTGCTGGCCAGCAAGGCCGTAGCTGCAAAAAGGGAGAATATTTTCAATGCTTTTTTCATAATGCTTTTTCCTTTAACTGTTATAGATTAGAACTTCAGTGAGATACCGCCTGAGATGGTGCGCATCGGAGCGTAATTGGTAGCGTTAGCACCGCCGCTGAACGACTGACGGGGGTCGAAGCCCTGACGCTTTGACCAGTAGAACACGTTCTCTGCAGTGAGGTAAACGCGTACACTATTGATGTCGAGCTTCTTGGTCAGACGAGAAGGCAGAGTGTAACCGAAGTTGATGTTCTGAATGTTGAGGTAGCTTGAGCTAGTCAAGAAACGAGTTGAGCCACCTGCACTGTAGGTGTCACCCCACTGGAAGCGAGGAATGTTGCTGTTGCGGTTCTCTTCAGTCCAAGAGTTGAGCAGGTCAGCATGGAAGTTGTAACCGGCAGAGCTCGTGGGTGATGACATGAAGGTAGCATAGGTGTTATCGTACTGCTTACCACCGAGCTGATAGGTGAAGTTGATGGCGAAGTCGAAGCCGTAAGCATTGATCTTCGTACCGAATCCACCGAATGCATCAGGCAGGGTCGTCTCCTCCGTAATGTAGTAGTCAGCATCAGCGTAGGTCTTAGTCGTTTCACGACCCGTGATGTTACCCTTTTCGTCCTTGATGTTCTTATACCACATTGATTCACCAGTCTCTGCATCTACACCGGCAAATTCCTTCAGATACCAAGAGTAAATAGAGAGGTCTTCCGAGATGAAGAAGCTACCGCTATTGTAACCCTTGTATTCCGTGCCATCGGCTGTATATTGCGTAGCCACCATCTTGTCAGGGTGCAGCTTGGTAATCTTGTTCTTCAGCGTAGAGATGTTGAAGTTCACATCCCACTGCAGGTTCTTCTGCTTCAAGATGTTGACGTTCATATCCAATTCGAAACCAGTGTTGTACATGTCACCGATGTTGTCGTAGTAGCTGGAGTAACCCAGCGAGGGAGCAACCGAGAAGCTGAAGAGCATGTCAGTGGTCTTGCGGTAATAGTATTCCAAGCTACCGCTGATGCGCTTGAAGAGCTGGAATTCAGCACCTACGTTGAAGTTACCGTTGGTTTCCCACGTGATATCCTTCGTACCCTTAGCAGCGAACGAAGTACCTACGTTACCTGCTGAGTTCACGATGTCAAATACGTCTGTATAGCGGTAGGTACCGATGTTATCGTTACCCTGGATACCGTAAGAAGCCTTGAGCTTCAGTTCCTGGATCCAATCTACATTGAACCAGTTTTCCTTGTTCATCAACCAAGCACCACCTACTGACCAGAAGGTACCCCAACGGTAATCGGGGTGGAACTTCGAAGAGGCATCGCGACGCAGAGAAGCCGAAGCGAAGTACTTTTCATCGTAGTTATACTGCAAGCGACCGAAGTAACCTTCCCAGTTGGTACGGCTCTTGTAAGAACCAGCGCTCTGACCGTCAACCACAGCACCATTCAACTCCTTGTTGCTCTGCGAGAACATCTTGCTCTTGCTGGCAGAGAGTGCATAGTAACGATAATCTGAATATTCGTGACCCAACATGACATCTACATTGTGCTTACCAAAAGTACGTGAGTAGTTGATCAACTGCTGCAGGTTGTATTCGTACGTGCGGTAGTGACCCTTGCTGACCGTACCACCCGTGCTGTCAAACTGACCGTAGTAGGGGTTATAGACGTAGGTCTCACGGGTCTCATCGAGGTTGTAAGTACCATTCAACGTGATGGTCAGACCCTCCACAAAGTTGAAGTTAACGAAACCATTACCGTAGAAGGCGTTACCCTCAGAGTTGTTGGTGTTCAGCTTCACGTCCTGGATGGGGTTAGCGTCCGAAATCCAGGGGCGAGACATACCGGCGTTCTTGCCGTTACCATAGTCCATCACATTGATACCGTTAGCATCCACCATGACGTTACCATCTGCCGTACGGATGTAAGCGGGGTAGATAGGAGCCAGCTGGGTAGTGAAGGCCCAGATGTTACCTGATGAGGTGCTAGAACCGTTGTTGCTCAGCGAGTTGAAATCGAAGCGAGCGTATGACATGTTACCACCAATCTTCATCCACTTCTTGGCTTGATAGTCAGCACGCAGACGAGCCGTCAGACGCTTGTGGTCAGAATTCTCGGTGATACCTTCGTTCTCCAGGTAACCGAGAGAAGCATAGAACGAAGAGCGGTCGTTGGCAGCACTTACAGAGAAGTTGTACTCCTGACGGAGCCCCGTGCGCGTACCGATTTCATCCCAATCATCAGGAGTAACGTAGTAGTCCTGACCCTTGTAAGTTACGGTGCGACCCAGCGTAGCGTTGGGGTTCAGCTTACCGTTCAGACCAATCAGCACTTCACCTTCGGGAATAGTATATACATTGTAACCTACACCACCGCTACCGGCAGGACCGAACAGGTTGGCGTTAGCCTTCTGCCAAGCCTCTTCTGCAGAGGAGCCATTATCCATATAATAACGGTTCAAGGCACCGTAGTGCATTTCGTAGTACTGAGCGGGATCCTTAATCACGTTGTAACGCTTCAGGGCGTTGCTGTTGGCACCCCACTTGGCATCAAACGATACCACAGCGTCACCACTCTTAGCCTTCTTAGTCGTGATGATAACCACACCGTTGGCACCACGCGCACCATACAGGGCGTTAGAAGCAGCATCCTTCAGCACCGTCATTGACTCTACGTCGTTGGGGTTCAGGTTGCTGATGTCACCAGAGTAAGGAGCACCATCCACAATAATCAGCGGGCTGTTGCCAGCGTTCAGTGAACCGAAACCACGGATCTGGATAGAAGAAGAGGCACCCGGAGCACCATTAGAAGAGGTCAGGGTTACGCCCGGCACAGCACCAGCCAATGCATTGGTCACGCTCGACACCTGCGATTGTTCCAGCTTCTCATTGCCCAGCACTTTGGCCGAACCGGTGAAGGCCGACTTCTTGGCCGTACCGAAAGCCACCACCATTACTTCGTCAAGAAGCTCAGCGTCAGGCTTCAAGCTCACCTTCATACGAGCTGAGATGGCTACTTCCGCCTTCTGCATACCCACAAAAGAAACGATGATAGTTTTCGCCGAACTTGGTACATTGGGTAACGTAAAATCACCATCTACACCGGTAATGGTACCCAGCTGTGTACCCTTTACCAATACAGAAGCGCCGATCACTGGTTGCCCATCTTCTTCAGAAATTACAACACCTGTAACTCTCTGAGTCTGGGCAGTTACAAGGCCTATTCCTACAAAAAGACAGGCCAATAACAGCATTAATTTTCTTTTCATAAATTCTCTCTTAAAGTTAAACTTTACATTAATTGTCTCTTTACTCTAACGAAATGCAAATATATTAATAAATATAAATATCGCAATGCCTTTTTCGTAAAAACCCTCAAAATATGCCATTTTGATATATAAATGTCGTGTTTTATGTTACAAAACATCTGTTTTATGACAAGTCGCTCCGATTTTATCTCCTTTTTATATCTAATTGTACGTCATATAGCGATAATGCAATTCTGAATTTGCACATTTTTTAAATCAAAATTGTTAAATAAATCGGGGTCCAATGACTCGATTTGTGCTATTTACCCCACAATATTGCTAATTTGCGCTTTATCTTGTGTGGCTTGTAGAGATGCATGGCTCCCTGTTCTGGCAGGGATAGGTGCGTTTAATCCCTTACAACCTATTTGGATGATAATACAAATCTCTAAATCTTATTTATATGAACGCTTTTACACACAAAATTGTTTACAGGTTGGTCTATAACCGAAAAAATAGATTAAATGCCAAAGACGAAGCTCTGGTTCAAATCGAGGCTCTGCATTACGGCAGGCGTTGCTACTTCTCTACGCACATCTATCTGAAACCTGCGCAATGGAATGAGAGGAAACAACGGGTGGTGTATCATCCTTTGGCCAAGGAACTGAACTGGAAACTGAAAGAGCAGTTGCTGGAAATTGAGCGCATGGAGATGGCCCTCTGGCGGCATGGATTTCAAGTGACTCTCCAGCTGCTACGCTCGTCGATAAGGAGATCTAAGCTGCCTCATTCGTTTATGGATATCTATCTGTCGGAGCTACAAACGGCCGAAATCAGACACTCTACACGGGTGAACCATGAGAGCACGTGGCAGTTGCTGAAGGCTTTCCGCCCAGCGGTGCAGTTTCATGATGTGACGCTGGAGTATCTGCGGAGCTTTGAATCCTTCCTGGTTTCACGTCGTTACCACACCAATACGATTGCCAAGCACTTGAAGCACCTGATGCGCTACGTCAATTTGGCCGTCAAGCGCCGCTTTATACCGTTTGCTGATAATCCCTTCCGCGAATTTCAGATCAAGATGACAGCCACTCACCACTCCTACCTCTCGCCAGAGGAGCTTGATGCGATGGAACAGCTCCGACGGGAGCCACTGCGAGAGGAGATGCGTCATACGCTGGATGCTTTCCTCTTCTGTTGCTACACGGGGTTGCGATACTCCGACTTTTGCAGTTTGACGGCGGAAAACGTAGTGCATCGGGGCGATGAGTGGTGGCTCAGTTACCGTTCGGTGAAGACTGCTACCGCGGTGCGGAGTCCGCTTCATCTGCTCTTTGGCGGCAAGGCGGTGACGATTTTGGTGGATTACGCAGGCCATGAAAAGCTGTTTTTCCAGCTAAAGAACAACTCGAACGCTAATAAACAGCTCTCTCGGCTGGCACGGCTGGCGGGTATAGAGAAACACATCTCCTTCCACACTGCCCGCCATACGCATGCCACGTTGTTGCTCTACAGCGGTGTCAACATCACTACGGTTCAGCGTCTGCTGGGCCATCGCAGCGTTCGCACCACGCAGATCTACGCCGAAGTGATGGATCGAACCATTGTGCAAGACTTGGAGAGTCACGGCATGCCGCAACAACCACGCTGAGAAGACCCTTCCTCCGTTGTTCCTCCGCTTTTCCTTCGCTTAGCCCCACCTCCGGAGCGAACAATCGACAGAGAACGGACGGAGTCTGCCTTTACTCTTAAACTATCTAAAAGTAATTATCATTTTTAGATAGTTTTCCCTTAGCATCCTCTTAGTATCCTCTTAGTACGCTAAGGGAAATGAAGGGTATGACGCTGTAATACAGCGGTAATGGCTACGACAAACGAGAATAGACTTCAATCAAACAGATCATCCAACGTGACCTCGTTCTGAATGCATCCAGAGTATATAGTTCGTTTCATGCCGTAGGTTGATATCAACGTCAACTGAACGGACTTTCTCGTCTTTGTTTGAGCGATGAATGTAGAGACCTTCTGTCGGAGAGATTTCTCATACTCCTTAGTGATGGCGTATTCTCCCTCTGAGAATTTCATTTCACAGATATTCAAAGTATTATCCGCTCTCTCGATAATCAGATCAATCTGTGCTCCATCGCTATCTTGATCCTTTCGGCTTCGCCAAGCATATTCGCTGGTGGCTACTCCGGCAATGCCTAACTTTTGTTTGATTTGGGACACATGGGTGGTAACAAGTATCTCAAAAGAGATGCCTGCCCAGGTATAAAAACGAGGTGTCCGCTGAAGCCCGGTCCAAAAACTAAGGTTGCGGAAGGAGCTCTCACGCATGAATCGGAAATGGAACAAGGTAAAGAAGTCAATGAGCTGAAATAAAGATTTCCGCTCTGTGCAACCATAGTTCACGTATTTTCTCACAAATCCACAGGCTACAAGATTTTCAAGTATGGTGGTCATTGTCTTGCCTGACTTGATTCCTGAGGCGGCCGAGATTTCATTGCGAGTCATACCATATCCCTTACGGTGCAGGCAATCCACAACCTTGACGTACAAGTCGGAGTCATTAAAAAGAGAACGGTAGAGTATGGCAAACTCATCATAAAGTTCTCCGTTGGGATTAAACAAGAGCCGGTCCACGTTCTGGGCAAGGCTGAGCCTGGCATCAAGCATTTGCAAGTAATAGGGAATCCCTCCCATAATCATATAGGTCTCCGCGATTTCGTAGGGTGAAAACATGATTCCCCGCGAAGCGAGGAACTGTGAGGCCTCGCCAAGCGTGAAAGGTGAGAGAGAGATTCTGCGTGTGAGCCTGCCATATAAACCTCCATGGTTGTTGATCAGTTTGTTCATCATCCACGATGTAGCAGAACCGCATACAATCAATACAATATCTCGGCGAGCTGATGCCCAGCCGTTCCAAAAGTGTTCCAAGGCAGATACAAAATTGGCACCTTGGGTATCCATCCATGGCAATTCGTCAAAAAACAGCACTTTCCGCCCTTCACCTAACGAAGTGAGATAACTGATGAGCATTTCAAACGCCTCTAACCAGTCGGCCGGCTCTCGGCTCACCGTCTGGTCGTAACGCTTAATTGTGTAGTAGAAATTCTTCAGTTGTTCACCGGTGTTGGCATTTGCTAAACCTGACGTTTGGAAAATAAGATTGCCCTCAAAGTATTCACGTATCAAAAAGGTCTTCCCTACACGCCGCCGACCATAGACAGCCACAAACTCCGCTTGTCCTGAACTATATATTCGGGATAAGAGTTCTATCTCTATTTCACGTCCAATGATGTTTCCTTTCATACCCTTACGAATTGAAATTTCCTTCTGCAAAGATAGATATAATTGTTGATTATTGGTTCAATCATGCCAATAAAATAGCCAATAATTAATTTTAATTCGCATTATTGGCTATATCAACATGTAATAATAGCCAATAATAATGCTGTATTCACTATTATTTTATAATCTACATGGTATTTTAGCGTATAGAGCAAGAGTTTGAGGACTATTCTCTTGAATTTATCCATAAACTTACACAAATATTGTAGAGTCAAAAGTCATCATACTTTCGTTTGTTTACCAATCCTTGGAACTCTTATCGAATATAGAGCAGTAAATTCGATTGACACGTTACCAGGAATTCAAACAATGGGTGCAAATGGGTAGTATAATTCGGACGCAACTTACCACGTTAAACACTGATTACAAGTCAATTAGACATCAAATAATAGAGCATAATGGGTAACAATAAATAGCCTTACCCCTTGCGAGAGGTACTTCTGACGCGGGGGAACATAGTTCCTCGGACCCGAAGCGATATTAATCTATCTCACTATAAATCAACTCCAATCGTACCATACCAAGTTCGGCGAAGACTCTAGTCGTTTCGTTCGTGGGTATGCAGAAGGCTGAAGTGGCTATTAAGGCCAATATGAGAGTGATGCTGAAGCCTGATGCTGAGCTGCTTGATGAAGTAATGGTAGTTGCCTACGGTACGGCGAAGAAGTCGTCGTTTACCGGTTCAGCCTCTACAATTGACAACAAGAAACTGGAGTCGCGCCCCATCACCAACGTGACGAAGGGTCTGGAAGGTCAGGCCACGGGCGTATTGACAACATCTGGTTCTGGTCAGCCGGGATCTGGCTCATCCGTCATCATCCGCGGCTACGGCTCCATCAACGCTTCGAGCACCCCGCTCTATGTGGTTGACGGTGTACCCTTTGACGGTAGCCTCAGCTCCATCAACCCCTCTGATATTGAGTCGATGACCATTCTGAAGGATGCCTCTGCAGGTGCTCTTTACGGTTCACGTGGTGCCAACGGCGTGGTGATGATTACGACGAAGAAGGGTAAAGAAGGTAAGACCAGTGTACAGTGGCGTTCTACAGTAGGTTGGGCTTCGCGTGCACTCGACCCGTACGACATGCTGGACCAGAAAGAATTTGTTCAGCTCTCCTACGAAGCCTTGCGTAATGACTACGTCTTCAACTCAGGTTATGCCTGGAGCGACGCCGAAGCTGCTGCACGCGCTTCTTTAGGCAGCACGTTGGGCGGTGAGCAATACAATCCCTTCAAGAACTACACATGGGATAACATTATTGACCCCACGACAGGCTATGTACGTCCCGACGCCCAGTCAGCATGGGATGAGCAGTGGCTTGATGCCCTGCTGCGCGATAATGCCCTGCGCCACGAGCATCAGCTGTCAGTAAGCGGTGGTAACGAAAAGACCAAGTATATGTTCTCTTTAGGCTACTTGAATGAAGACGGTATCCTGGTGACTACCGCCTTCCAACGCTACAATGCACGTGCCAACGTGAATACCAAGGTAAACGAATGGTTCAGCGGCAACCTGAACGTATCACTCTCTCACTCCATGCAGAACTTCAGCGACTACGATGGCTCATCTACGTCGAATGTATGGTATTCAGCCCAGTTCGTATCTCCCCTGTTCCCCGTTTACGTCAAGGATGCGAACGGCAACAACCTGCTGAACGCCAGCGGTCAGCCTCAGCTGGACTATGGTGAAGGAGGCCGTCCGGGTAGCTACAACGACTTCAACCCGCTGGGTGGCCTGCTCGACGATAAGGCAGACGTGAAGAATGACGCTGCCAGCGTACGTACCGGTATGGTATTTGGCTCTGACTCCGACAAGTTCGGTATCTTCAAAGGCCTGAAGCTGAACCTCAACTTCGGTCTGGATTATCGCAATCAGCTTCAGAAGAGCTACATGAACATGTACCATGGCAACCAGGCCAACGCAGGCGGTCTGCTGATGAAGTACAACACCCGCATGCAGAGCTACACCTTCAACCAACTGCTTACCTACGACCGCTCGTTCGGCAAGCACAGCGTGAACGTGCTGGCTGGTCATGAATTCTATGCCTATAAATATGAATACCTGAGTGCAGGTAAGACCAACCTGGTAGATGGTATCCTGGAACTGCGCCCCGGTACAACGCTCTATGATGCCGACTCGTACACCAACAACTACCGCATTGAGTCTTGGCTGGGCCGCGTGAACTACAACTACGATGAGAAGTACTACTTCGACGCTTCGTTCCGTCGCGACGGTTCTTCTCGTTTCCACAAGGATTACCGCTGGGGTTCCTTCTGGTCGGTAGGTGCCAACTGGCGTATCTCTAAGGAAGCCTTCCTGGCTGACCTGGAGTGGCTAAACAACCTCTCACTGAAGCTGAGCTACGGTGAGCAGGGTAACGACTCACTGGGCCGCCTCTATGCATGGCAGAGTCTCTATAGCCTCAGCTGGGCCAACTCCAACCAAATTGGTGGCTTGGTAAGCACGCTGGAGAACACGAAAGTGTCTTGGGAAAAGAACGGCAACCTCAACGTAGGTATTGAAGCCAGCCTCTTCGACCAGCGCTTGAACCTGAACGTGGAGTACTACAACAAGAAGACCACCGACATGCTGCTGAACTACCCCATGGCCCTTTCGACAGGCTTTAGCGGTTACAACGACAACGTGGGTGATATGCGCAACACGGGTTGGGAATTCGAATTGCGAGGTACACCCGTCAAGACAAAAGACTTCACCTGGAACGTAACCTGGATGGGTTCTACCGTAAGCAACAAGGTGCTGAAGCTCACCAACGAGTCTCCTGAGATCATCAACGGTATCTACAGTATAAAGGAAGGTATGCCTATCAACACCTTCTACATGGCCAAGTCGGCCGGTGTAGATCCCGCTACCGGTGCTCAGCTCTACTGGGTGTATGACAAGGACGAAAACGGCAACATCACCAACGAACGCATCAGCAGCGACTACAGCAAGGCCTCTACCAGCAAGTACTACCTAGGTAGCCGCATCCCCGACCTCTATGGTAGCCTCGGCACCGACTTCTCTTGGAAAGGCTTCGACCTCTCTATCCTGACCACCTACTCTATCGGAGGTAAGGTGTATGACGGTCTGTACAATGGTTCGATGAACAACATGTACTACAACAATAACTGGAACAAGCACGCCCTGCGCCGTTGGCAGAAGCCGGGTGACGTAACCGACGTACCTCGTATTGAGGTGGCTGGTAAGACGACTACCAACGACCGCTACCTGGTGGACGGTTCATACTTCGCCATCAAGAACATCACCCTGGGCTACAAGCTGCCCCAGAGCTGGATGCGCAGTGCCAAGATGAACTCCGTACGCGTATTTGCATCGGTTGACAATCTGGCCCTGTTCTCCCACCTGGAAGGTATGGACCCGCAATACAATTTCAGCGGTTCAACAGACTACAGCTACACCCCCAACAAGACCTGGACCGTGGGTGTAGAGGTGAACTTCTAAACGAAAACCCATTAACTATTAACAGAAAATTAGACGTATGAAAAAGATATTCAACTATATGTTTGTCGGTCTGCTGGCTTGCGGCATGCTTTCGGCCTGCTCGGATGATGCCTTGGAGACCAGCCCCACCGACTCGATGTCGGGCGACGGTCTGATGACCAACGCCAATGCTGCATTGGTTCCTCTGAATGGTATCTACCGTTCCATGTACACGGCCGGATGGTCCACTACGGCTAACACCCACCAATGCTACGGTATCTCAGCTTATGTCCTGATGGCCGACGTGATGGGTGAAGACCATATCATGAACGGTTCGGGTAGTGGCTGGTTCTGGTATGACTGCCTCTATAATGTAAAACCACGCTACAGCTCTGGAGGTTGGCGTTCGTACGACCTCTGGAATGCGGGTTACACCTGGGTATCCAATGCCAACTACATCTTGGCTGCCGAAGAGACCATGGAGGGTGACGAAGCCGACCGCAACTACGTGATTGGTCAGGCCTACGCTATCCGTGCGTACGCCTACTTCATGCTGGCACAGAACTTTGCCCGCACCTACAAGGGACACGAAAGTGACCCCTGCTGCCCCATCTACACCGAGCCTACCGTAGCCGGAACCGAAGGTAAGCCCCGCTCTACAGTTGCAGAGGTCTATGATCAAATTACCTCTGACATCGACAAGGCAGTTGCCATGCTGAAAGGCACCAGCCGGAAGCACATCAGCCACATCGACTACAGCGTGGCATGTGGCTTACAGGCACGCATTGCCCTCGTCATGGAGGACTGGAATACTGCCAAGAGTGCTGCTAAGGAGGCTATTGCCAACAGCAAATGCTCGATTGAAAAGGTGGAGAACTTTAAGGGCTTGAACAGCACAACCTATAAGAACGTGATGTGGGGTGCAGAGATTATCTCTGACCAGTCGGGCATGTACGCCGGCCTCTTCACCCATATGGACTGGGAGGCTGGTGCATACGGCAACAGCGCCCGCAAGCAGATCAACAAGATACTTTACGAGAAGATGGGTATTGCTGACGAACGTCGTGCCTGGTGGAATCCAGCTGATGCCAACAACAAGAAAAATGGTTACCAACAGGAGAAGTTCAAGTTCAGCGACATCCAAACCTGGATGGGCGACTACATCTGGATGCGTGTTGAAGAGATGTACCTCATTGCAGCCGAGGCAGAATGCCGTTTGGGCGACGAGGCCAGCGCAAAGAGTGACCTGATGGCCTTGATGAGCAAGCGTGATGCGAACTACAGCTGCGAGAAGACTGGTACCGCACTGGGTAAGCTGACTTCCGACGAAACGGGTTCTTTGCTCGAAGAGATTATCCTTCAACGCCGCATTGAACTGTGGGGTGAGGCTGGACGTATTTGGGATATCCGCCGTCTGCGTCAAGGCTTCCGCCGTACAGCTGAGATGGGCTGGCCCTCAACGGCCATCCTTGCCAACCGTCCTACCGACGACCCAGAGTGCTACATGTGGGTGCTGACCATTCCACAGGCAGAGTTCGACGGCAACGTGAACATGGATCTGGCCACCGACCAGAACCCCACGGGTGACTACGAATAAATATCCATCAATTATCAGATACAAACATTATGAAATACATCAAAAAAATCACTTGGGGATTGGCTCTCCTGATGACAGGATGCTTGGTTGCGTGCGACACCGACCAGGAAGGAGCAATCTACCAGCCTCAAAATGCAGAACTCACGTTCAGTTCAAGTTCATTGGACCCTGTTGCCGTTCCAGCTAATGCGCCTGAGTTCAAAGTGGAAGTATTCCGTGGCAATGCCGCTGCTACTCCCTCTGTACAACCTTCTCTGAAGGTTACAGTACCTTATAACGACAGTAGCGTAGAACTGTCTGGTTGTACTATCAGCAACTACCAGTTTGATGAAAATGCCAACATCGGCTACGTGACGGTCAATGTCACTCCGCTGGAAATCGGTGTTATAGCTACGGTGACCGTCACCATTGGCGATAGCGACCTCTCCGTAGGCGGCATTCAGAGCACCACAGTGAAAGTGAACAAAGAGTACAACTGGCAGTCGCTCGGCAAGGGTACCTATACCGACAACTGGGGTTGGGGCATCACGTATAATGTAGAAATCATGAAGGCTGAAGGGTTTGAGCGTTATCGCATCATGGATCCCTATGGTGAATCCATCATCAATGACGATGGAGAGTGGGGTGACTGGCTCGCTCCTGAAGCTTGTCCTTACGTGGAATTTGCCACGGTGGATGGAGGAGCTATCGAATTTGAGCCCTTCTACCTCGGACTCTATTACCAAGGAGACAGCTCGGCCAAGGTTTACGCTTATCCCGGATGGGCATTCGGCATCACCGATAAGAGTATGTGGCTTGACAGCAAGACCCTGCAATTGGCCCCCTACTATTATGTGCCTGCTTTAGGCGGCGGCTGGAACAACACACAAGATAATGGTATGATTATCGTAACCCTGCCTTAAGAATGAAAGGTAAAAGTTAGTCCTTGTGGCTGGCCAACAATAAACTTTCTAAGGGCGTGCTTCGGTTTTGTGAAGCACGCCCTTTCTTCTTCAGCAATTTATATAACAAGGTATATAATAAGATATGATGAAATAAAAGCTATTTCTACTGTTGCCGCAGTCAACCGGCAGCGAAGTAAGCACCTCGCTCAATCTGGCTGAGACGAGTGGTGCAGGAGCGAATGTACTATTTGAAAGTTCGCACGACTGGGAAGCGAAAGTGACACTGAGCGACGGCTATCAACTGACCGTACTCGAAGGTGCCGGTACCTACATTCAAAACTTATGGCGACCCACTGAAGATAGCATGATGAATAGCAACACGAGTGGGTTCAACGTAATCAGCCGAGAAGCCATCTACAAACGGGTGATGCAACTGGCCTACGGTTCGCCATGGGAATATGACTATGAGGAGTTTGTTAAATTCGACCAGGGAACGGTGCAGAAGCTCCCAAGATTCCACCGACCAGTATTTGTAAATCAGCGGATTGACTAATTCTTTTAACGCCAATAATTCTTCCAGCTATGGATTGAGCGGAAATACTTCGGGAACTGATGGCTCGCACGCTCAATGACACAAGGGCGTTTAAAGTCACTCCATTCTTCTCTTAATCCAGTGACGGAAGATGGGATCTTCTACGGCGTATGAGTCTGTGCGGATGACAAAGCCGGCTTGCATAAGACGCTTGATGGCGCTGAACGAGGTGCTGGTCGGTATCTGGCGTTGCTCGTAGGGCGACTGACCTTTGCAGAGCAGCTGAAGCATCTTACGGTCGGTCTTATTGAACGTAAGCCATAGTCGCTCAAAATCCAAATCATGAGCCGTAACCAGTTGACTGATGGCGTTGGTTACAACCTTTATTGTCTCCTCCTTTTTATAATACAGCCTGTCCCAAACAACTGATGAGAGTTGCTGAGTATAATAGGGATGACAGTCGGTTTCCTCAAGGATGCTGCAAGCTATCGAATCGCTATCACTGGTGATTGTCTCTAACCGGGAGGTAATGTAGTGGAAGAAATCTGGGCGTGGTATCTTTTCCAGTCTCATCAACTGGCCAAAATGATAGAATGGAGACCTCTTGCGCTCAAATATCTGAGTCATCATGGATTCCTGACTACCCAGAAATACGTAGTTGACATTCTGTTGCTCCTGCATGATGGCACGCAACTTCTTGTCGATGTTCTTCTCCAGCCCCAGAACCTCCTGAAACTCATCAAGTACAACTACGATACGACAGTCAGCATCACTCACCTTCTCCACAAGTCCTAACGCATCTTCAATCAGCAGATCCGTTTGGACTGTGGGTTGGAATGAGATGTCTATGCTATCCGTCATAGGGTTGGAGGAAATGGTGGGTATCACACGGAAGTGGTTGAAAAGATGCTTGATACGCTCAAGAGGGTGGATTCGGAATACGCCCTTTAGAATCATTGCTGCAAAATCCTCCACGCTCGTCACCTGCTGCATGTTTAAGAAGATAAATGGCCTGGAAGACTCAGTTACAGCCTTTCTGACAAGACTGGTCTTGCCGAAGCGTCGGGGGCTTATCACCACAAGATGGTTCCGGCTATTCAATGCTTGTCTGACGACAGCTAATTCCTCTATTCTGTCTGTAAAATACGGTGAGTCCACAACCGTACCGAATTTGAAAGGGTTTTCCATAATTCCGATATTTTTCGTTCCGATATTTTTCGCAACACGTTGCAAAGATAAGGGATTTATCTGAAATAATGAAAAAGGAATCGGTGAAATTTTTCCGCCCCTACAGGTGAATGGGATGATTGGTCTATTTGTAACCAGGTGCAACTGATGCGGACATTATCCTCTGAAAATCTCAATGAGGATGGGCTTGGCACCGCCTACGAAACATTCTACGGCGATGACCATCAGAATCAGCCCCATGAGACGCATCATCACATTGTTGCCCGTATCACCTATCAGCTGAACCATCCGGGTGGAGGCACGCATGATATAGAAAGTGATGAGGTAAATCACGGCGATGGAGCCTATAACTATGGCCTTCATCTCTATGGAGGTGGCGTCCTGCATCAGCACGATGGAGTTGGCGATGGCTCCTGGGCCACAGAGAATGGGGATGCCCAGCGGGGTGACGGAGATGTCGGCGGCGTAGGTCTTAATCTCTTCGTTCTTCAGTTTGACTGGTGTATAGCGCGCCTGAAGCATGTCAAAGCCAATCTTGAAGATGATGAAGCCACCGGCAATGCGGAAGCCGTTGGTCGATAGACCGAAAAACATGAAGATGAACTGACCCGCAAAGGTGAAAACCATGATAGTGGTAAAGGCCACAATGGTTGCACGTTTCAGTACCGACCGCCGCTCCTGTTCGGTCATACCGTTGGTCATCGTGAGGAACACGGGCATTGTGCCCAATGGATTGGTCAAAGTGAAAAAAGAGGTAAAACAGAGCAAAGCGAAAGGTAATAATGTCTCCATAACTGTATTATTGCGTTAAAACGGTGACAAAAGTACAACTTTTTTGCTCAGTTTTACCTCTTTTGATAAAAAAAGTAGCAGTTTTTTTAGAGGCTCACCGATAAGAGCCTCACAACGAGGTGGGTTAATCCACCTGAATGACCAGATACTTGGAGACGCTCCAGAACTCCTTGGCGTTGGTAATCTTCAACGTCAATTCGCCCTTGTCATCCTTCTCCAAAGTGTAAGTGCCATTGGGATGATTGGTCAACACCTTGGCGCCCTTGCTGTAGAGGCGGATTTGGTTGGTGGTGCGGATGTCAATCTTAGTGAAGTAGTTCAAGTTGATATTGTCCTCCTTCATCACCTCACCTTTACCCAGGAATCGGGTCTTGAGGATGTTCTGCTCCTTAAGTTCACTCTTGGTGCCAAAGACAAACCAAGCCGTGTTGAGGTCCTTGTCCTGTGCAGCTATCGTGGCCGACTTGGCCGCATTCTCGCTCTCCAGCTGCTGACGTGCAGCAGTAAGTCCTGACACAGCCTCATCCAGTTCCTGAATACGGATATTCTTTGCTGCCAACTCTGCCTGCAGTTCCTCGATACGTTGCATCTTGTCCTCCAGTTCTTTAGTCAGTTGATTGACCGCACGCTTCAGCTGAGCGGAATTGTTCTTGCTCTCCTTCAGCATCTGCTGCAGCTTGCCAATCTGCTCGCGGTTCTCCTCCATCTGCTTGCGGATGAATTCAATATCGTCTGCAATCTTCTCCTTAGCGCTCAGCGAGCCTTCGCCCACCGCATTGCGATTCAGATCCACACGGTTCTCGGCAGCATTAATGAGACGGAAGCCCTCAGAAATGTCGTTAAAGGTGCCCATCATTTCGTCCAGTTCCGCATTACGTTGCGTAAGAAGCAACATCAGCGAGTCATTCTCAGCCTTCAACTGGTCGCGATTACTACCGCCACCAATCATGTCACACGAAGTTAAGGCAACCACAGTTGCCACAAAAAAAAGTAACTTTTTCATGCTATACTATATATTTGAAATAAATCCCAATCACTAATCACTAAAATAATCACTCCCCTCTGCCAGCCACCACGATGACGAACTCTCCACGGGGTTCGTGCTCCGTAAAGTGAGCAATAAGCTCAGCCAAGGTGCCACGCACGGTCTCTTCGTGGAGCTTGGAGATTTCGCGCGAGACGCTGGCCTGACGTTCAGCCCCAAAAAGCTCCGCAAACTGCGTAAGGCACTTCAGCACCCGATAGGGCGACTCATAGAACACCATGGTGCGTGTCTCCTCAGCCAACGCCTTGAGACGAGTGAGTCGTCCCTTCTTCTGCGGTAAGAAGCCCTCAAAGCAGAACCGGTCGCAAGGCAGACCAGAAGCTACAAGGGCTGGGACGAAAGCGGTTGGTCCAGGCAGGCACTCCACCTCGATACCCTGACGAGCACATTCGCGCGCCACCAGAAAGCCTGGGTCAGAGATACCCGGTGTACCCGCATCTGAGACCAAAGCCACCGTCTCTCCGGCAAGTAGTCTATGAATAACACTTTCCAACGATTTATGTTCATTAAATTTGTGATGAGCCTGCATCGCATTCTTGATTTCGAAATGCTTGAGGAGGTTGCCCGAGGTGCGCGTGTCTTCCGCCAGCACCAGGTCGGCCTCTTTAAGGATACGGATGGCGCGAGGCGTCATGTCCTCCAGATTCCCTACAGGCGTAGGTACGATATACAATTTTCCCATATTCGTTCACTCATTTCAAGGCCCAAGGGCCTATTGACGACGCAAAAATAGAAATAATTCATGAAATATGACTTGGTTCGTCCACAAAATGATTACTTTTGTGCCATTCATTCAAAAAACATTATCGAATCATGGTGTTATTCTCGGAAGACCACAATCAGGAGACTCGCCGCCGAGGACGGATAGAGGTGATTTGCGGCTCGATGTTCTCGGGCAAGACGGAAGAGCTCATCCGCCGGTTGAAGCGGGCTAAGTTTGCCCGACAGCGGGTGGAGATATTCAAGCCGGCTATTGATACAAGATACGCTGAGGGCGATGTGGTGTCGCACGACAGCCACTCCATTGCCTCCACGCCGGTAGATGCCTCGGCCAGTATCCTGCTCTTTACATCGGAGATTGACGTGGTGGGCATTGATGAGGCGCAGTTCTTCGACGAGGGGCTGGTGGAGGTCTGCAACGAATTGGCCAACAATGGCATACGCGTTATCGTAGCCGGACTCGACATGGACTTCCGTGGGAAGCCTTTCGGTCCGATGCCGGCACTGTGCGCCATTGCCGATGAGGTGTCGAAAGTTCACGCCATCTGCGTGAAGTGCGGTTCACTGGCCTCCTATTCTCACCGCACGGTGAAGAACGACAAGCAGGTGATGCTAGGCGAAATGCAAGAGTATGAACCCCTCTGCCGTACCTGCTACCTGGAGGCCCTGGAGGCAGATGGAGAGCGTGACAGCGTAAATAATAAGAGGTAACGACAGACTATGGAGAGGAAAAAGATTACATTCGATAGCTTTATCCGCGGAGTCATCACCATCTTGCTCTGCGTGGGTGCGCTCTACCTGGTTCACCGATTGAGTGGGGTACTGTTGCCCTTCTTCGTGGCCTGGCTCATCGCCTACATGGTCTATCCGCTGGTACACTTTATCCAGTACCGCCTCCACTTCAAGAGCCGCATCATCAGCATCTTTTGTGCCCTGGCCTTGGTGGGCGCTGTGGGCACGGGGGGATTTCTGCTCATTGTACCGCCTATGGTAGAGGAAATAGGACGCGTCAACCAACTGCTCATCACCTACTTCAGCCAAGGGAGCTACCAGGGCAATGTACCCGAACTGCTCTCGGAGTTTGTGCGCGATCACCTAGGCTACGACTGGCTGAGTGCACTCTTCCAAGAGGAGAGCAGCATGGAGGCCCTGCGCGATGCACTCCCTAAAGTGTGGGCCCTACTCTCTGAGTCGGTCAACCTGCTCTTCAGCGTCTTTACGCTCTTCATCATGCTACTCTACGTGGTCTTTATCCTAATGGACTACGAAAGTATCTCGCAGGGTTGGGTGGGTCTGCTTCCTCCCAAGTACCGCCCGTTCACTGTGCGGCTACTGACCGATATCAAGGAAGGTATGAACCGCTACTTCCGCGGACAGACTCTGGTGGCCTTCTGCGTAGGGGTACTCTTCAGCATCGGTTTCTTAATCATCGACTTTCCGCTAGCCATCGGTCTAGGTATGCTGATAGGGCTACTTAACCTGGTGCCCTATCTGCAGGTCATCGGATTCATCCCTACGGTGTTACTAGCTATTCTCAAGACGGCCGATACGGGAGGCAACTTCTGGTTTATCCTGGGTTCGGCCCTGCTGGTTTTTGTAGTAGTGCAGGTGATACAAGACGGCTTGTTGGTGCCGCGCATCATGGGTCATATCACCGGTCTCAACCCGGCCATCATCCTGCTTTCGCTCTCCGTATGGGGCTCGCTGATGGGTATGCTCGGCATGATCATTGCCCTTCCGCTCACCACGCTGATGCTCTCCTATTACCAGCATTACATCGTCAAACGAGACCATTATTCACCTCCAGAAGAGGCAAAAAAGCCCAATTCTGCAGAGATTGAGGCAAAATAATGCAACTTTTTTCCTTTTCTGCTTGCTAATTCAAGAAAAGTCACTATCTTTGCACCCGCTTAAAGGATATATATTGGATTGATTCGCTAGCTCAGCAGGTAGAGCACAACACTTTTAATGTTGGGGTCTTGGGTTCGAGCCCCAAGCGAATCACCCAAACAAGAAAAACAAATCGAGAAGAGACTGCTGATAATCTACCATTATCAGCAGTCTCTTTTTTATCCCTACTTCAACTTAAGGTTTACACCGTTGGTGCAATAAAGTGGACGAGTACAAAAAACGGCTCGGCGGAAAACTGAGTGACAACATCTCACCGCTATCGCGAGAATTAGTCAGTTTTTTAAGTCTTAGATTTGGATTTTTTTTGTACTTTTGCACCGGATTTCTATATCAATAGTGCTCGAATTTCGGCTTTCATCTTTTATATTCCCTGATGTGGTCGTCAGTAGCGCATTGTGGCAGATGCTATGCTGCCCGGACCCTGAGTTCATTATTAGTATTTCCGAGGGAAAGAGTAACATTAACGGTTAAAGGAAAAGAATAATGAACAACAATACAACTATTTTTATTTCATGAACAAATTGATGACTTATTCCGCTTTGGCTATGACATGGATAGCCGAAGGGGCTTTTTGTGTGCCTATAGGTGCACAAGAGAGGGCTGTACAGACCATGACACTCACGACACTCTACGACCTTGCGGACCAGCAGAGTCAGAAGGTGAGGGTAAGTGAGGTCGGGCTGCGGGCAGCCGATGAAGGAGTGGCAGCAGCCAAATCGGCTCTGCTGCCGAGTGTGAACCTGAGCCTTCAGGGCAGTTATACCGGCAATGCATTCATGCTGTCGCGAGGCTTTTCGGGCAATGGTACAACGGATTACATTGTGCCGGGAGTGGGAATAATTCCCGTGGCAAATGGTAAGCAGGACACTCCCCACTGGGGAAACAGTTTTACGGCTCAGGTGTCGCAGGTGGTCTATGCCGGCGGTGCGATTCGTTCGGGTATCCGGATGGCAGAACTGGGTAAGGAAATGGCGGAACTCGATGTAGAGAAGAACCGGCAAGAGGTGCGTTTCTTGTTGACGGGTTATTATCTGGACCTCTGCAAGCTGGACAACCAGATAGAGGTGGTTCGCCAGAATATCGCGCTGACGCAGAAGGAGATTGAGCAAATGAAAGCCCGTCGGGTCGAAGGTACGGTGCTGAAGAACGACATCACCCGCTATGAACTTCAGCTACAGAGCCTTGAACTCACGCTGACTAAGCTCACCGATGCGTTTACCGTCATCAATCATCAGCTGGTCACGACACTTCATCTACCGGCGCAAACGGTTATCGCCCCTGATAAGAATGAGCTGGACACTGAAATCAATGCGCTCTCGGCCATCGCTGCCCAGGAGAGCTGGCAGCAGAGTGCAGCAGGCAATAACCTGGACATCCGTCAAGCCACAGTAGCCACCCATCTGGCGGAGCAGAAAGTGAAGCAGGTCAAAGCGGAATCATTGCCTTCGATAGCCGTTGTGGCAGAAAATCAGCTCTATGGACCCTACACACAAGACCTCATTCCGAAAGATTGCAATATCAACGTCTGGTTTGTCGGGGTAGGTGTAAGATTGAGGCCAACTACAAGGAGAGCCAGTTACCCCATATCAAGGTGGGCAATAAGGTAGAGATTACAGCAGATGCCGTTCCCGATGTGGAATATACGGGTACGGTGGAACGCATCTCTGACGCTACCGGCAGTGCCTTCTCACTGATTCCTATCGACAATACCACGGGCAACTTTGTGAAAGTAGAGCAGCGTGTGACCGTGCGCATCAAGCTGGATGAGAGCAGCGATGTGGAGAAGTTGAAGGGTGGATATAACGTGGAATGTATTGTTAAGGAGTAATACGTAATGGGACAATTAACAGAGTTTTTCATGAAGAGTACCGGCGGTCCTCCTCCACATCAGGAGTTTTCCATGCCGATGATGAAAGGGTGGGTACCTCGCCCTATCCAACCCTGGCTCTACGTGCTGACCGCCCTTTGCTTTCAGTTCAGCGGAGGGGTGTATCTGGGTGCACTGGATAGCATCCGTGGTACCACCAACTTCATGATTGAAGACCTACTTTTCCTACTCTATGCCACCCTGGCAGGCATGGCCGTCTATTTTCCTATGCTCTTCCGTATGAAGTTCCGCTTCACCAACCAGCAGTTGCTATGCGGTTCAGCCATTGTGCTCGGTATATGCAATGTGATAACCATGCACTGCCAGTCGATGCCGGTACTTGCGGTGGCCTGTTTCATTGCCGGCATGGCCAAGATACAAGGCACGTTTGAGTGCATGAGCAACATCCAGCTCTGGATTACTCCCCGACGTGACTTTGCGGTGTTCTTTCCTGTGCTCCACATCATCCTGCTCACGGCTATTGAAGGTAGCGGATGGCTTGCTGCCTGGTTTGGACACCATTTCACCTGGCAGATGATGCACGTCTTTACGGTGGGTACCATGTCGTTCGTGCTACTTACGCAAGCCCTCTTCTGCCGTCCGTTCTGCCCCATGCCCCAGCGACTGTCACTCAAGGGGATTGACTTTCAGGGAGCGTTGCTCATCTGTGGACTCATGCTGGTGGTGTCGTACATCGTGGTGTATGGCGACTATTTCATGTGGACAGACGCTATCCAGATTCGCCTGCTGATCGGTGTGGCCCTGCTGCTTTTCGGCCTCATGCTCTACGGTCTGCACAACTACCGCTACCCCTACGTCGAACTCCCGCTGTTCACGCACCGCAACGTGGTTCCTATCCTCATGGTGACCTTCTTTGCCGAACTGGCCTTCGGTGCTGAGCACACCATGGAAGAGATTCTATACAGTGAAGTCATCCGGCTGGAGGAACTGACCAAGGAGGCGCAGTATATGTGGACACTTCCGGGGATGTACGTCGGCATCCTCTTGGATCTCTATTGGCTGAAGGTCAGGAAATGGAAGATATGGAAGCTCTTTGGCATCGCTTTTATCTGTATTATGTTCTATGCGATGTTGATGTACTTCACGCTGGAGATGAATGTCAATATCGAGCAGTACCGACTGGCCATATTTTTGCGGGGATTTGCATACGCCATCCTTTCCCCAGCATTGATGTGGGCATTAGACGAATCAGTGCCCAGCCTCGAACAGTTTTTCATGGGCTTGTTCGTCTTCAACATCTTGCACATGTATTTGGCAGGAGCGGCTGGTTATGGCATTTATACCACCATCTTCATGCACTTCTTGAACGAAAACATGATGAGTTTCGGACAGCAACTTACCCTGACCCACTTGGATATGGCGCACTTTGACATCGGTGGGTATATTGGGCACGACTTCCTGCACTCGATGATGATGGTGACCATCAAGCAGGTGTATGGCTATGTCATTTGGTTCGCCCTGCTTCTTGCTGCCCTCTTCCTGCTGTGCGACATTCCCGCAGTGCGTACCAATATCCGGAAAGTACCCCGCTGGTCGGTATATGCCATCGAGTACCTTGCCAGAAAGAGGTAGCAGGCATTTTGAAAGAGCATGCAGAAACGGTGAAAGAGTATGGAATCAGCACAGATGATTTGCAGAAGTTGGAAGCCGCTGTAAGTGAAGGAGAAAAGCTGAATGCTGAAGTCGATCGTCAACGGGCGGAATTAAACAAAATCGTACCGAATGCCACACGCAAAATGGCAGAGGTGCGCAGTCTGACATCTGATTTGAAGCGTTTAGTCAAACCACGTGTTGACCCGAGCCATTGGCTGGATTATGGCATACCAGATAAGCGTTGATGCTTCGTAGAAAAAAGAGTGAAAGTCCCTGCAAAATAGCGATAGTTTGCAGGGACTTTTCCATGAATATAGACTGATGATCTGTTATCCATCCTAAAAAAGGAGATGTTCCGCTCTCATACACCCACGATGGCACCAGGGTTTGCATGGCGGAAAATATTTTGTACATTAATCAACGTTACTTGGTGGATTCAAAATAAAAAGTGTATCTTTGCACAAACTTTAAATATTAAGCCATCATGAAAGATCTTCATTCTATTGTTTCCAATTTCAAGATTGAAGGAACACTCCTAGAGATTAAGCCCTTAGGTGCCGGCCTGATCAACGACACCTATAAAGTGACAACCCAGGAAGCAGATAAGCCCAACTACGTGCTGCAGCGCATCAACCATGCCATCTTCCAGGACGTGGAGATGCTGCAGGCCAACATCGACGCGGTAACGACCCACATCCGCAAGAAGCTGGAAGAGCAGCAAGCTACGGACATCGACCGCAAGGTGCTCCACTTCTTGCCGACCGCTGAGGGCAAGACCTACTGGTACGACGGTGAGAGCTACTGGCGCGTCATGACCTTCATCCCCAATGCCAAGACCTACGAAACGGTAAACCCGGAATTCTCATACTACGCCGGAGTAGCCTTTGGTAACTTCCAGGCTATGCTGGCCGATATTCCCAATGAACTGGGTGAGACCATCCCCAACTTCCACAACATGGAGTTCCGCCTTCAGCAGCTGAGAGATGCCGTAGCTGCCAACCCCGCCGGTAGAGTGGACGAAGTGAAGGAATACCTCGATGAACTGGAGAAACGTGCCGAAGAGATGTGCAAGGCTGAACGCCTGCACCGCGAAGGCAAACTGCCGAAACGTGTATGCCACTGCGATACGAAGGTAAACAACATGATGTTCGATGAGCAAGGTAACGTGCTCTGCGTCATCGACCTGGATACAGTGATGCCCTCATTTATCTTCTCTGACTTTGGCGACTTCCTGCGCTCAGCTGCCAACACGGGATTGGAGGATGACCCCGAACTGAGCAACGTAACGTTCAACATGGAAATCTTCAAGGCCTTTGCCAAGGGCTATCTGGAATCGGCCAAGAGCTTCCTGCTGCCTATCGAGATAGAGAATCTGCCCTACGCAGCTGCTCTCTTCCCCTACATGCAATGCGTGCGCTTCTTGACCGACTACATCAACGGGGATACCTACTACAAAATCAAGTATCCTGAGCACAACCTGGTTCGCACCAAAGCGCAATTCAAACTGTTGCAGAGCGTGGAAGAGCATACGCCCGACATGAAGGAGTTCATCGCTTCGTGCCTGTAAGGGCTCTATACCCGACAACGGTTTCTACATCGCATCAGATACCCAATTTCCCGGTGGGGAGGCTTAGGCCTCCTCACCTTTTTTGTTTGCCAAACTACACCGTTTAGCGAAGCTGAACTACTCCACCCTACCCCTATCCAACGTGCTATCAAGCGACATCTAATGGGCATAAAAGCACTATCTCAGGTGGTAGAATGCAACTTCTAATGGTGGTCGCACGAGGTCGGTCAATCGTTTGACCTAGGTCGGGCGATCGATTGACCCAGGTCAATCACTTGGATGACGTCGTGCGACCACCAATAGATAGAATGAAAAGGGGGAAAGAAGAGTGCTGGTAGGAGATACAAGTTATTCCTTTATCGCCTGCCAAACCTGCTCGCAAATGCTCTTCATGCCTGCCACGGAGGGATGGCCCTGCTGCTTGTCAATGTCGTGCAAGCGGATGTTCGGGATGCCGTAGTAACGACAGATACGCTCCATCGACTCGGTCACTTCAGCCGAAAGCTGAGTATTGGTGATGTTGTAGATGCGGGCATCGGGATAGAGCTGCCGCAACTGAGCCATCAGGTAACAGAAGGCGGGACGGAAGGTGTAGAGTTCCTGCTTGCTCCAACCGCCAAACTGGAATGCACCTAAGGGGACGCCAATCCAGCTATCGTTGGTACCGCCAAAAACAAGGATGACTTCGGGGCTGCCTAGACGATGAAGGCGGGTGATAAACGAGCGGTCGGAGAAATCCTGGTTATAGTAACCGGTATGGCAAATGGTAGAGCCGGAGTAGGAGTTGTTGGTATCAAGCTGAAGGCCGTGTTGCGTGGTGAGCAGGTGCCACCAAGTCTGCTCCACGGAGCGGACATCGTTCTTTTTCTCGGTTCCACCATCAGTGCCGTTATACCAACAGGCATTGGTCTCGGGCGTGACGTAGCCACCATACGTGGAATAGGAATCGCCCAGCACAGAGAAGCGGGTCTGTGCCACGGTGTGAATGGCCATACTCAGCAAGAGGAGCAGGCAGTAGGTGAGTTGAAGTCGTTTCATTGGTAGGAAAGTTTGAGTGAAGGGGCACCCCAGGGAAGAGGACGTGGGGAGAGTGACCTATTGCTTGAGCAGGAGCAGGTAGCGCTCGATGACGGCAGCCTCTTCTGAGCGTTCTTTCTGCAGGGCCTCAATCCACTGGGGATGACCAGCAAGCAGCTCTGCCATACGCTCTTTACCGACAAAAGTGGAGTAGCCGGTGGTGAGGTCAAGCTCGTAATAGACGCGCTGCGTCACCATACCCGAAGCGTTGATGGCATCGCCCACTTCGCCTCCCAGCTTAGTGGCTTCTTCATCAACCATGGTGCTCGATGCGACCTGACCCAAAGGTTGTGCTTTATAGAATACGTGACCGTTGATACGCAACGCCTGAGCATACCAAGCACCAAAGCGGTAGCGCTTGTAGCGCATCTTACGGCAATTCAAGTAGAGAATGCTATCCATCTGAATAGCGTAGCAACGGCGCTTGATGTACTTCGACAGGCCCTCATTGCCGCGGGCCTCAATCTTGAAATCGGCTCCACCCATGAGATAAATCTGCTTCTTCGACCTGCGCTCCACATGCAGTGTAGTAACTGTGTCGCCACGCACCTCCAACAGATTCTTCAAATTGGAGAACAACACCTGCTGTGCTCTACCTTGCAGAAGGCAGAAACTCAACAACATAAGTATGCTTACCAGCCTTTTCATACGCATCTCTTTGAATTTTTAGGGCGCAATTTACGCCTTTTCTACAAATCGAGCAAATGGATAAAGCAAAAAAAAATAAAAGTGTAGATACTTACTTGTAGGGGCGCAATATCTTGCGCCCGAATACATCCACTATGATACGACGCATGGCGTTATCCAGGGCGGAACGGCGGTTCAGAACAGGCTGGCCACAAACAGCCAAACAAAATAGCCGCAAACCAGGCACTTCAATACCGTACCCAACAGGAAGCCCAAGAGTGACCCGAAGCCTGACTTGAACGCATCAGCCTGACTGCGTCCCTCAATCAACGTACCGACATAGGCTCCCAGGAAGGGACCGACCAGTAGTCCCCAAGGCATAAAAAAGAGACCTATCAGTGTCCCAACGAGACATCCACGACTCCCCCAGCGCCCTCCACCGCTGTACTTCGTGCCCAGCATGGGCAAGAAGTAGTCAATCAGCTGGACAAAGACTACCAGCAACAGCCACAGAAGCAACTGGATGGTGGTGAACGGAGCAGAAGAGGTAAGCTGCAACAGCAGCAAAGCCACATAGGCTATCGGTGGACCAGGCAGCATGGGGAGGATACAGCCTGTCAAGCCCAGCAGAAGGGCTATCACACCTAATAAAATCAAGAGTATATCCATCGGCAGAAATAAAAAGATTAGAATAGGATTCGAAGGTTATCCGAATGAGATTCGAAAGATATTAGAAGGAGAACCGAACGCCAGCCGAGAGGTTGAACTGAAGCGGATCATCCTTATAGATATTCACTACGCGGCTATGGTTATCAAAGTAGTATGAGAGGCCTGGTTCCAGGTAGAAACCTACACGCTTTATCAAGTCCACCTGCACTCCCAAAGAGCCAAAAGTAGAGTACTGGAAGCGGCTCTCCGTAAGAGGCACCGTCTCCACCTCTTGGCTGTTGCCACTCACCGTGAGGAGTTTCGATTGGCCCGACACGCACTTTTCAGCCATCATACCACCCGTGGCATAGAAGGTGAAACGGGAGGTGCGAAGAAAGGCATAGTTCATGCTCAGAGGCAAGCCAATGTAATGCAACGACTGATGAGCCGATTGGTAGTTGTGTTCTGAGCCAGTCTTGAAGTCGGAAGAGAGATAGCTGTAACAAAGTCCTATCCCTATGGAGAGACGATTGTTAAGGGGATAAGCCACCGAAATCCCTACCCTGACAGGCTGTTTGTGGTGCTTTTCCTGATCGTAAATACGCGCACCTTCGTTACCTATCAAGTGCTTATCTAGGGCACCATAACTGGTTTGAAGTCCATGGCGAACCGGGTCCTGTGCAGAAGCCATCTCGCTACTCATCAAGGCGGCTCCACCAAATCCATTCGATGTACGGTGATCTGAAAGCATATTCGTGGCTAACAACGAGACACGAAGCGGGTGACGTGGCTTGGAATGAGAACTTGTGGACCGCGAGGGCCATCGCACCGATGAAGGCTGCGACGATGTAGGTCGCTTGGTTACGGTTTGTATCGATGAGGAATCAGATGGCAAACTGGGTGACGAAGTAGATGAGGCCGCGGTACGTGGCGATGAGGCTGCTACTTCAGTGGTTTCAAGGAGTGTGGATGTAACCGGAGCAGCTGAGGCCAACGAATTGAGCCGTGTGGAGGAGAGCGAATCATCAGAAGAGAGGGAATCATCGGGATGGGGTCGATTCGGCTTGGGCTGCAGAGACAATGAATAATCAGCAAGAGGATGTGCTGTCTCCTGAGGTCCAGGAAGATAAAAGAACAGAGTGCCCCCAATCAGCAAACAAAGCAAGGCAATAGCTGCTACGCTGTAGAGCAACGGGCGAAGTGAACGAGCAGGACCACCCTTCAGCTTGGCATCAATACCTTCCCAAAGGCCTGCAGGAGCTTTCGTCTCATAATCAGTAAGCTGATTTGCGATATCATTAAGCCATTTATCATCCATGATTCTTCTGTTTATAATCTAATATTCCTTTTGCTAAAATCTCTCGAGCTCGGAAAAACTGCGAAGCCGAGCTGTTCTCCTTGATGTGCAGCAGTTGCGCTATCTCTTTGTGACTTTTATGTTCAAAGACATAGAGGTTAAATACGGTCCGGTAGCCTGGTGGAAGGCGACGTATCAATTCCATGATGACATCAGGGGGTACATCACCATCCTCTGGTTCCTCCTCATCCATCTGGTCGGGTAAGGCATCATCGGGAACAAGTAACTCCAAACGTTCCTTCTGGCGCAAAAACGAGATAGACTCGTTGACGACCACGCGAATCATCCAGGCTTTCAACGAACCTTCACCACGATACTCAAAACGAGCCATCGATGAAAGGATCTTCAAGAAGCTATCCTGCAAAACATCCTTCACATCCTCGCTGTTGATGATGTAACGCATACATACAGCGGTCAGAATGCCAATATAGCGATCATAGAGAAGCCGTATGGCAGAAGGCTCACCATGGATGACCGCATCGATTAACTGACGTTCGTTGATAGCAAATGAATTCATTAGCGTAGAAAGAGTAGTCTCTAGATAGAAACGGGGAATCAGGAGAAATCTTGCATCACAAGAAGAAAAAAAGCCGTTCCTTCTGCAGGAACGGCTTTTAGTGATATAAGAATAGTAGTATTATTCAGCTTTAGCTTCTTCTGCAGCAGGTTCAGTTGCAGGAGCTTCAGGAGCAGCTGCTTCAGCAGCAGGTGCATTTTTCTTGGAACGACGCGTACGAGTGGTCTTCTTAGCCACTTTCTCCTTGGCCATGTTCTCATTGAAGTCAACCAACTCAATAAAACACATCTCAGCGTTGTCACCCAGACGGTTGCCGGTCTTGATGATACGGGTGTAGCCACCGGGACGGTCAGCAATCTTCACGGCAATTTCCTTGAAGAGCTCAGTGATGGCATACTTGTCTTGCAGGTAGCTAAATACAACACGACGAGAGTTCGTAGTATCGTTTTTAGACTTAGTCAGCAGAGGCTCAACGTACTTCTTCAGCGCTTTAGCCTTTGCAACGGTCGTAGTGATTCTTTTGTGCTTGATCAAAGAACAGGCCATGTTAGCCAACATAGCGTTTCTGTGAGAAGCAGTACGACCCAAATGATTGAATTTCTTATTATGTCTCATTTTTTATTCTTTATCTAATTTATATTTAGAAATATCAGTTCCAAACGACAGATTCAGACTTTCCAGCAAATCATCAAGCTCGGTAAGCGATTTCTTTCCGAAGTTTCTGAACTTCAGCAAGTCGGTCTTGTTGAATTGAACCAAGTCGCCAAGGGTCTCAACATCAGCAGCCTTCAGACAGTTCAAGGCGCGTACGGAGAGGTCCATATCAACCAACTTGGTCTTCAGAAGTTGACGCATGTGGAGTACTTCTTCATCAAATTCCTCATTACCATCGGTATCCTGAGCCTCGAGCGTAATCTTCTCGTCCGAGAACAGCATAAAGTGATGAATCAGAATCTTAGCAGCTTCCTTCAATGCCTCCTTCGGGTGAATGGAACCATCGGTTGTAATCTCAAGCACCAGCTTCTCGTAGTCGGTCTTCTGCTCTACACGGAAGTTTTCTACCTGGTACTTGACATTACGAATCGGAGTATAAATTGAATCGATAGGTATAACGTTCACGTCGGTACAGAACTCACGGTTCTCATCCGCAGGCACATAGCCGCGTCCCTTGTTAATCGTTATATCAATCTGCATCGTAGCTTTTGAATCTAAATGACAAATAACTAATTCAGGATTTAACACTTCAAATCCAGTCAGGTATTTACCTATGTCACCTGCCTTAAATTCATTCGAATTCTCAATGGTAATGCTTACCTTCTCGTTGTCGAACTCTTCAACTACACGCTTGAATCTCACCTGTTTCAGATTCAAGATAATGTTAGTAACATCCTCCGTTACTCCAGGTACACTTGAAAACTCATGCTCAACGCCCTCAATCTTGATGGTGTTGATAGCATAACCTTCCAATGAGGAGAGGAGAATGCGGCGTAAGGCGTTACCTACGGTAATACCAAAACCGGGCTCTAACGGACGAAATTCAAATTTACCGAACTTTGCATCCGCCTCCAACATTAAAACTTTATCAGGTTTTTGAAATGCTAATATCGCCATGAAATTAATTATTATTTAGAGTACAATTCTACAATCAAATGCTCCTTAATGTTTTCAGGAATGTCAGCTCGTTGAGGAACATGCAGCAGCTTACCTACCTTCGAGTTATTATCCCATTCCAGCCAAGGATACTTGCTGTGGTTAAAGCCGTCGAGACAGTTCACGATCACTTCGAGCGACTTTGACTTTTCGCGAACACCAATCTGCTGACCGGGCTTAACGGCGTATGAAGGTATGTTAACTACTTCGCCATCCACTACAATGTGACGGTGGCTTACCAACTGACGAGCAGCTGCACGCGTAGGAGCAATACCCAAACGGAAAACGAGGTTGTCCAGACGGCACTCCAAAAGCTGAAGCAGGATTTCACCGGTAATACCCTTAGCCTTTTCAGCACGTTCAAACAGGTTGCGGAATTGTCTCTCCAATACACCGTAGGTATATTTGGCCTTCTGTTTCTCGCGAAGTTGAACACCATACTCGGAATTTTTCTTTCTGGAATTACCGTGCTGGCCGGGAGGGTAGTTTTTCTTAGAGAGAACTTTATCAGCTCCAAAAATACCCTCACCAAACTTACGGGCAATTCTTGATTTTGGTCCAGTATATCTAGCCATATCTTTAAATTTTAAATTGTTTTGTTAATGAACTTAATTTGTTGCAGCCGCGATTGCAGAGAAGAAACACAATCCAAAAACAAAATCAAGTTACACGGTTAATCAGATAATTTTTATACTCTGCGACGTTTAGGAGGACGGCAACCATTGTGGGGCAGCGGAGTAACATCGATAATCTCAGTAACCTCGATACCGGCACCATGAATCGTACGGATAGCTGACTCACGGCCATTACCCGGTCCCTTCACGTAAGCTTTTACTTTTCTCAGGCCCAAATCAAATGCGACCTTTGCACAATCCTGAGCTGCCATCTGAGCAGCATACGGGGTGTTCTTCTTTGAGCCTCTGAAGCCCATCTTACCAGCAGAAGACCAAGAAATGACCTTGCCCTCGCTGTTAGCCAACGATACAATAATGTTGTTGAAAGATGAATGTACGTGCAACTGACCGTTAGCATCCACCTTTACGTTTCTTTTTTTTGCTGCAACTGTTTTCTTTGCCATATCAACAATGATTATTTAGTAGCTTTTTTCTTGTTAGCGACAGTTTTCTTCTTACCCTTGCGAGTACGTGCATTGTTCTTCGTGCTCTGACCTCTAACAGGAAGGCCAATACGATGACGAACGCCACGGTAGCAACCAATATCCATCAGTCGCTTGATGTTCAACTGAATCTCTGAACGAAGATCTCCTTCTACTTTGAATTCAGCACCGATAATTTCACGAATCTTGGCAGCCTGGTCATCGGTCCAATCCTTTACTTTCAGGTCTCTATCGACACCGGCCTTATCCAAAATCTTTGCTGAACTACTACGACCTATACCGAAGATATAAGTCAAAGCAATCTCGCCTCTCTTGTTCTGAGGCAAATCTACACCTACTATTCTTATAGCCATATTCTAAAATATTTTTTCTGCAATAATACTATTATCCCTGACGTTGCTTATACTTAGGGTTCTTTTTGTTAATCACATACAGACGGCCATTACGTCGAACGATCTTGCACTCAGGCGTACGTTTCTTTAATGATGCTCTTACTTTCATATCTAAAATTATTTATATCTAAATGTAATACGTCCCTTTGACAAATCGTAAGGGGACATTTCTACTCTCACTTTGTCTCCTGGCAGAATCTTGATATAATGCATCCTCATCTTACCAGAAATATGAGCAGTGATCTCATGCCCATTTTCCAACTCTACACGAAACATTGCATTCGACAATGCTTCTACAATTACTCCATCTTGTTCTATTGCTGATTGCTTAGCCATAGTTCTAAATTGCTTTGTCTCCTAAAACTTTTTCTATAAAACTGAATGATGAGAGAATATCCGCTTTGCAGGTACCCACAGCCACCGTATGTTCAAAATGTGCTGCGAATTTCCTATCCCTAGTGCGAACAGTCCAACCATCGCGCTCCATAATCAATTGACGGTTACCCATCGTAATCATGGGTTCAATAGCTATACACATTCCTTTCTTTAACATCGTACCGCTACCTCGCTTACCATAGTTAGGGACTTGAGGGTCCTCATGCATCTTATGACCAATGCCATGACCTACAAATTCCCGAACTACTCCGTAGCCAGATTGCTCACAATGATTCTGAATGGCATAGCCTAAATCACCTAAGCGCCTACCTTGAACAGCTTGTTCGATTCCTAAATAGAGGGCCTCTTTGGTGATCTTCAACAACTGTTTTACTTCATCACTCACCTCACCTACACAAAACGTATAGGCAGAGTCACCACAAAAGCCATTCAGCAGCGTACCACAATCAACCGATATAATATCACCATCGCGAAGCACAACATCTGAACTCGGTATGCCATGAACAACATTTTCATTGATCGAAGTACAAATGGATGAAGGGAAAGGGGATCCATACGGATTAGGGAAACCCTTAAACGTAGGAATCGCACCGTGATCCCTGATAAACTCTTCAGCTAAATCATCCAATTGTTTGGTTGAAACTCCAGGTTTGATATGCTCTGCTAACATACCCAGCGTTTTCGCCACTAAAAGGTTACTCTCGCGAAGCAACTCTATCTCATCATCAGTTTTCAGAAAAATCATTTCTTGAAAAAAGTCAATAAGCTGCGATGGATCCGTTACGTCCCTTGATTCTACCCGACTTCAACAAGCCGTCATAATGTCTCATCAACAAATGACTCTCAACCTGCTGGAGCGTATCAAGAACGACACCTACAAGAATCAGCAACGACGTACCGCCAAAGAACTGAGCAAACTCGGCTTTGACCCCGAAGATACCAGCAAAGGCAGGCATGATAGCAACCAAAGCAAGGAAGAATGATCCAGGTAACGTGATACGCGACATAATCATATCGATGTAATCAGCTGTTGCCTTACCCGGCTTAATACCAGGAATGAAACCATTGTTGCGCTTCATATCGTCAGCCATCTGAGTAGGATTAATCGTAATTGCAGTATAGAAATAAGTAAATAGGATAATCAAGATTGCAAAAATCAGATTATACCAAAAGCTCGTATGGTCGGTCAATGAACGGATAAAACCATTCGCTTTATCGATATTGGAAAAACCAATCAGCGTAATAGGAATGAACATGATTGCCTGAGCAAAAATGATGGGCATTACGTTGGCAGCATTCACCTTAAGAGGAATATACTGACGAGCACCACCATACTGTTTATTACCTACAATCTTCTTAGCATATTGTACGGGTACCTTACGCGTACCTTGAACGAGCATGATAGCAAATGCAATGACAGCAAGCAGCACCACAAGCTCAATCAAGAACATCACCAGACCACCCGTCTTATCCGTAATACGTGAAACCAACTCCTGGAAAAGAGATTGAGGTAAACGGGCAATGATACCAATCATGATAATCAAAGATATACCGTTACCAATACCCTTATCCGTGATTCTTTCACCCAACCAAAGAATAAACATACTACCAGCAGCAAGGATGATAGTAGAAGTAAACATAAACAGAGTCCAATCTAATGAAGCATTTAAAGAAGGCCCAGCCTGCATCTTAAGGTTGATCAAATACGAAGGTGCCTGGAAAATCAAGATAAAGATAGTCAGATAACGAGTGTATTGATTCATCTTACGACGGCCGCTTTCACCCTCACGCTGCAACTTCTGGAAATAGGGCACCGCAATACCTAAGAGCTGAATCACGATGGATGCAGAGATATACGGCATGATGCCCAAGGCGAAAATCGAAGCATTCGAAAATGCACCTCCAGAGAACATGTTCAACAAGGCTAAAAGTCCCTCACTTGTTTGTTCATGCAATTTAGATAGCATTGCAGGGTTGATACCAGGCAATACCACATAGGAACCTAAACGGTAAATTGCAACAAACAATATGGTAATGAGGATCCGTTGTCTCAGATCCTCAATTTTCCATATATTCTTTAATGTTTCAATAGCTTTTCTCATGAAATCAGAGTTTTACAGCTTTACCACCTACAGCTTCAATGGCAGCCTCTGCACTCTTAGAGAACGCATGAGCCTGAACATCAAGCTTCGTAGTCAAAGTTCCGTTACCTAAAACCTTTACCAATTGAGCAGCAGAAACAAAACCGGCAGCAACCAAGTCACTTACCTGAACGCACTGCAGTTGCTTAGCCTCGGCAAGCTTCTGAATGGTATCCAGATTGATGGCCTTATATTCTACGCGGTTAATGTTCTTAAAGCCAAATTTCGGTACACGACGTTGAAGAGGCATCTGACCACCTTCAAAGCCTATTTTCTTAGAATAACCTGATCTAGATTTCGCACCTTTATGACCTCTAGTAGAAGTACCACCCAAGCCTGAACCCGGACCACGTCCGATTCTCTTTCTTGACTTAGTAGATCCCTCAGCAGGTTTCAAATTACTTAAGTTCATATCGTAATGTTTTTATATTCAACAACCAATTACTTCACGATGGCCACGAGGTGCTTTACCTTATCAACCATACCAAGAATAGAAGGTGTGCACTCATGCTCAACCACGCGATTCAACTTACGGAGACCGAGCGAATCCAGGATTCTCTTTTGATTGGCCGGTGCACCTATTCTACTTTTAATCTGTTTAATCTTAATAGTGGACATAAATACCTCCTTTTATCCTCTAAATACTTTTTCAATACTGATACCTCTGTGCTGGGCAATCGTACGAGCGTCACGCATCTGCGTGAGTGCGAAAATCGTAGCCTTCACTAAGTTGTGAGGATTGGATGAGCCCTTTGACTTAGCCAACACGTCAGTAACACCTACACTCTCGAGAACGGCACGCATAGCGCCACCTGCTACTACACCGGTACCGTGTGAAGCGGGCTTGATGAATACCTCAGCACCACCAAACTTTGCAGATTGTTCATGGGGAACGGTACCTTTGAGCACCGGAACACGCACCAAATTCTTCTTGGCAGATTCCACACCCTTAGCAATTGCTGCAGTTACTTCACCAGCCTTACCGAGGCCCCAACCGATGATACCATCACCATTACCAACAACGACAATAGCCGAGAAAGTAAAGGTACGACCACCCTTGGTTACCTTTGTTACACGATTAATAGCAACCAGACGGTCGTTCAACTCTATATCGTTAGTAATTTTAACTCTATTAATAAGTCCTGCCATAATGATTAAAATTTAAGTCCTCCGTTACGAGCAGCATCAGCCACCTCTTTTACTCTACCATGATAAAGATAACCATTACGGTCAAAAACCACAGTTGTAATGCCAGCTTCTTGAGCCTTCTGGGCAATCAGTGCACCAACCTTTGCAGCCTGTTCCTTCTTAGGCATCTTTTCAGTCAAACCCAAGGAAGAAGCAGCAGCCAAGGTCTTACCAGAAAGGTCATCAATAACCTGAACATAAATCTGCTTGTTACTTCTAAAGACACTCATACGCGGACGTTCAGCAGTACCCGAAACCTTATTGCGTACTCTATATTTAATCTTAATTCGTCTTTCTATTTTTGTTGTCATAATAGCTCTATTTTAATGATTATTTAGCACCTGCTGATTTACCAGACTTTCTGCGAATCTCTTCGCCAACAAACTTAATACCCTTACCCTTGTAAGGCTCAGGCATACGGAAAGAACGAATCTTTGAGCAAATCTGGCCGAGTAATTGCTTGTCACAAGACTCCAGGATAATCAAGGGGTTCTTGTTTCTTTCAGACTTCGTTTCTACTTTTACCTCAGAGGGAAGCTGAATGAAGATGTTATGAGTGTAACCAAGAGCAAGCTCGATGATGTTACCCTGATTCGAAGCACGATAACCTACACCTACCAACTCCAGTTCCTTCTTATAACCTTCAGACACTCCCACAACCATGTTGTGTACCAGAGCACGATACAAACCATGGAAAGCATGTTTTTGCTTGGGGTTATCAAGCATTGCAGATTCATTCTCAGCCAATGTAATGTGACCATCCTCAATGGTAACATTGATTGCAGGGTTCACATACTGACTCATTTCACCTTTAGGTCCCTTAACGGTAACAATATTCTCGCTGAATGAAACATTCACGCCAGCAGGAATTGCAATGGGTAATTTACCTATTCTAGACATTTCAAAAACCTCCTACATTAATAAACATAACACAATACTTCACCACCGATCTTCAAATCAGAGGCTTCCTTATTAGTCATCACACCTTTGGAAGTAGAAATGATAGCAATACCCAAACCGTTGATAACACGCGGCATGTCTTTGTAGCCAGTGTACTTACGCAAACCAGGAGAAGAGATTCTCTCCAGTTTCTGGATAGCACTTACCTTGCTAATGGGATCATACTTCAAGGCAACCTTAATAGTGCCCTGGGGACCATCTTCTACAAACTTATAGTTAAGAATGTAGCCCTTTTCGAAAAGAATCTTGGTGATTTCTTTCTTCAAATTAGAGGCCGGAACTTCTACTACTCTGTGCTTAGCTTGAATAGCGTTACGCAACCTCGTCAAAAAATCTGCTATAGGATCAGTCATATAAATAAAAAATTAAATTAATCAGGCCTACCCTGACAATATTTAAAAAAACACAATTACCAGCTTGCTTTCTTCACTCCGGGAATCAAACCATTAGAGGCCATTTCACGGAACTGAATTCTAGAGATGCCAAACTGACGGATATAACCCTTAGGACGACCAGTCAGTTTGCAGCGATTGTGCAAACGAATGGGATTAGCATTCTTGGGAATCTCCTGCAGTTTCTGGGCAGCTTCGAATGCATCGGCAGGATCACCAGTGCGAACAATCTTCTTTAAAGCAGCACGCTTCTCTGCATATTTGGCGACTAATTTAGCACGTCTAACCTCACGTGCCTTCATGGATTCTTTTGCCATATTCTATCAATCTTATTTAGCGTTCTTAAACGGTAAACCAAACTCCTTGAGCAGAGCATAACCCTCTTCATCAGTATTAGCAGAGGTTACGAAAGTAATGTTCATACCCAGAATACGGGTGATACTATCAATGTTAATTTCAGGGAAGATAATTTGCTCCTGAATACCCAAAGTATAGTTACCACGGCCGTCAAACTTGCTTTCAATACCTTTGAAGTCGCGAATACGAGGAAGGGCCACACGAATCAGTTTCTCAAGGAACTCATACATACGCTCACGACGAAGGGTAACCATAACGCCAATCGGCATTTTCTTACGCAACTTGAAGTTTGCGATATCCTTACGCGAAATGGTAGCCACTGCCTTCTGACCAGTGATGGCGGTCAGTTCATTGATAGCGACATCAATAATCTTCTTATCAGCAACTGCCATACCCAAGCCCTGATTGATAACAATCTTCTTGAGCACAGGAATCTGCATGGAAGAAGTATAGTTGAATTGAGATTTCAATGCCGGAGCGATACGCTCAGCATACTCTTTCTTAAGACTTGCAGTATTACTCATTACTTAATCTCCTCTCCTGATTTTTTTGAATAACGCACTAAAGTACCATCGGCACTCAATTTTCTACCTACACGAGTCGGCTTGCCGGTCTTAGGATCAAGCGGATTTAAATTGCTCAGGTGAACAGAAGCTTCCTGCTTAACAATGCCACCCTGAGGATTCTTTGCGTTAGGCTTAGTGCTCTTCGAAACCATATTTACACCTTCTACGATAGCACGACCCTTCTTAACAAGAACCTTTAATACGCGACCAGTCTTACCCTTGTCTTCACCAGAGTTAACGTAAACTGTATCGCCCTTTTTTATATGTAATTTGCTCATTAGTTATATCGATTACAAAATTAAAGAACTTCAGGAGCAAGTGAAACGACTTTCATGTTCGTTGCACGCAATTCACGAGCAACAGGACCAAAAATACGGCTACCTCTAATTTCACCGGCGTTGTTCAACAAAACGCAAGCATTGTCATCAAAACGAATGTAAGAACCATCAGCACGACGGATCTCCTTCTTAGTTCTTACAATCAAAGCCTTCGACACTGCACCTTTTTTAATATCACTGGAAGGAATGACGCTCTTGACAGAAACGACTATTACATCACCAACAGAAGCGTAGCGACGTCCCGTTCCGCCTAAAACACGGATACAGAGAGCTTCCTTAGCTCCACTGTTATCACAAACTGTAAGTCTTGATTCTGCTTGTATCATAATTACTTAGCTCTTTCAATAATTTCAACTAATCTCCATCTCTTGGTCTTACTCAAAGGACGAGTTTCCATGATCAGCACAGTATCACCTACATTGCATTCATTCTTCTCATCATGAGCATGGTACTTCTTCGTCTTGCTAACGAACTTGCCATAAATAGGGTGTTTTTCCTTAAACTTGGCAGCTACAGTAATGGTTTTATCCATCTTGGTGCTGATCACAACCCCAGTTCTTTCTTTTCTTAAATTTCTTGCTTCCATCGAACTCAATTGTTATTAAGTTGTCTTTCGCGCAAAACGGTTTTCATCTGCGCAATCGTTCTGCGTAAGTTTCTGATTTGAGCAGGATTGTCCAAAGGAGAAATAGAGTGGTTCAACACCATCTGATTCAAATTTGCGACCTCAGCCTCAATACGTTCTACCAGGTCATTGGTAGTCATCTCTTTAATTTCTGCTATTTTCATACTCTTTACGCATTTTGGTTTTGAATATCATAATCACGTCTTACTACAAACTTCGTAGTGATAGGCAACTTCTGAGCTGCGAGACGAAGGGCTTCCTTTGCAATCTCGTAGGATACACCCTCAGCTTCGATAATAATACGTCCGGGCGTGACAGGAGCAACAAATCCCTCGGGACTACCTTTACCTTTACCCATACGTACATCAGCAGGCTTTCTAGTGATAGGTTTATCAGGGAAGATACGAATCCAAATCTGACCCTGACGTTGCATATATCTAGTTACCGCGATACGAGCAGCCTCAATCTGACGGCCCGTAATCCACTTTGTCTCCAAAGCTTTAATACCGAAAGAGCCAAATGCCAACTGATTACCACGCTGAGCATTACCTTTCTGACGGCCTTTCTGTTGTCTTCTGAATTTTGTTTTTTTAGGTTGTAACATAATTCTTGAATCTCGATATCAGTTAGCGATTGTTTTTCTTTCTCTTAAAGTTTCTACCACCATTTGCGCCATTTACGCCACGAGGAGAATCCTTCTGAGTGAAGTTAGGGGCAAGTTCACGCTTACCAAACACCTCACCACGGCAAATCCAGACCTTAATGCCAAGAAGACCTACCTTAGTCAGCGCTTCAGTGTGACAATAGTCGATGTCTGCACGGAAAGTGTGAAGCGGAGTTCTTCCTTCCTTGTACATTTCAGAACGGGCAATTTCAGCGCCATTCAAACGGCCTGAAATCTGCACTTTAATACCCTCGGCACCCATACGCATGGTGTTTGCAATGGCCATCTTAATAGCACGACGGTAAGCAATCTTACCTTCAACCTGACGAGCAATGTTGTTACCTACGATAACTGCATCCAGCTCAGGACGCTTCACCTCGAAGATATTGATCTGAATATCCTTATCTGTAACTTTCTTGAGTTCTTCTTTCAGATTGTCAACAGCCTGTCCACCTTTACCGATAATCAAACCCGGACGAGCCGTACAAACTGTAATTGTCACCAATTTAAGCGTACGCTCAATGACAATTCTAGAAACGCTGGCCTTAGCCAGACGCTCATTGAGGTAGTTACGGATCTTGCTGTCTTCAAGCAGAGCATCACCGTATTTCTTTCCACCATACCAATTGGAATCCCAACCACGAATGATTCCTAAACGGTTACTTATTGGATTAACTTTTTGTCCCATTTACCTTAATTTTGATCTTCGTTATTACTTTTAGAACCAACGAACAACGTTACATGATTAGAACGTTTGCGAATTCTGTAACCTCTACCCTGAGGAGCAGGTCTCATACGCTTGAGAGTAGCACCTCCATCAACAAAAATCTTAGTTACAAACAATTCACCAGCTTCTGCCTTGCGTTCGTTTTTCTGTTCCCAATTGGCAATAGCAGAACGCAACAGCTTCTCTACACGAGCTGCAGCTTCCTTTGAAGAGAACTTGAGTACTCCCAAAGCTCTATTTACCTCCATACCACGAATCATGTCTGCTACAAGACGCATCTTACGAGGAGAAGTAGGGACATTTTGCAACTTGGCAAAATACATGGTCTTTAAGGCTTCTTTTCTTTTTTCAGCCGATATTTTTTTTCTAGCTCCCATTATAAAAATACTTTTTAAATATAAGATTAGTCCCGATTATTTCTTCTTGTTACCAGCATGTCCTCTAAACGTACGAGTTGGAGCGAATTCGCCCAACTTGTGTCCTACCATATTTTCGGTAACATAAACGGGAATAAATTTATTTCCATTGTGAACTGCAACAGTATGACCTACAAAATCAGGTGAGATCATTGAAGCTCTGGCCCACGTCTTAACTACGACCTTCTTGCCAGACTCATTCATAGCGAGTACTTTCTTCTCAAGCTTCGCGTTAATATAAGGACCTTTTTTTAATGAACGACTCATAATTTATTCAATTAATCAGATTACTTCTTTCTTCTCTCAATAATATACTTATTAGACTGTTTCTTAGGAGCTCTAGTCTTGAGTCCCTTAGCATACAAGCCCTTACGAGATCTCGGATGGCCACCAGACTGACGTCCTTCACCACCACCCATCGGGTGATCAACAGGGTTCATAACTACACCACGGTTGTGAGGACGACGACCTAACCAACGAGAACGACCAGCCTTACCAGAAGACTCCAGTCCGTGATCAGAGTTACCTACACTACCAATAGTCGCCTTACAAGTACAAAGAATCTGACGCAATTCACCAGAAGGCAGTTTAATTACGCAATACTTTCCTTCTCTCGAAGTAAGCTGAGCAAAGTTACCAGCTGAGCGAACCAGCGCAGCACCTTGTCCAGGGCGTAATTCAATATTGTGGATTACAGTACCTACAGGAATATTCTGCAAAGGCAGTGCATTACCAACTTCAGGAGCAGCAGTTTCACCTGACATGAGCGTGGCACCTACCTGCAATCCATTAGGAGCAATGATATATCTTTTTTCACCATCTGCATAGTACAACAGCGCGATACGAGCCGAACGGTTCGGATCGTACTCAATTGTTTTAACTACTGCAGGAACACCGTCCTTATTTCTCTTGAAGTCAACCACACGGATAACCTTCTTATGGCCGCCACCAATGTAGCGCATGGTCATCTTACCTTCGTTGTTGCGACCACCTGAAGACTTCTTACCAAATACAAGAGACTTTTCTGGTACCCGCGCAGTAATCTCTTCAAAGGTACCAATAATTTTGTGTCTTTGCCCCGGTGTTGTGGGCTTAAATTTACGTACTGCCATTTCTATTAAATGTTGCTATAAAAATCAATAGTATCTCCCTCTTTCAATGTTACAATAGCCTTCTTATAGGCATTTGTACGACCATTGACGATGCCCGTTCTGGTATAACGGCTCTTGCTCTTACCAGCATAACGGATCGTATTTACTTTCTCAACTGTCACATTGTAAAGGGCTTCAACTTCCGCTTTAATTTCAAGTTTGTTAGCTTCAGGACGCACAACGAAGGCGAAACGATTGTTCACCTTCTCTGTGATTGCGTTAATCTTTTCTGTCACCAACGGTTTAATAATAAATCCCATTATGTAAGCCTCCAATTACTTTAAAATGTTATCGATAGCAGAAAGTGCACTTTCAGCAAACACAACAACCCCAGCGTTCAATACACGATAGGTATTCAACCCTGAGACCGTCTGTACGTCAGCACCCTTCACGTTACGAGCTGACAAATATACGTTTTTATTTGATTCCGGAAGAACTACAAGCACCTTTTTATCAGAAACTTTAAGATTCTTTGTCATTTCAACAAAAACTTTAGTTTTTGGTGCTTCGAAATTGAGGTCTTCAACTACGACAACAGCATCTTCTTTAGCCTTATAAGACAAAGCAGACTTGCGCGCAAGAGCCTTCACTTTCTTGTTCAACTTGAACGAGTAATCACGAGGGGTAGGACCGAATACACGACCACCACCAACAAGAACCGGAGAGTTCAAATCACCACGACGAGCACCGCCGCCACCTTTTTGACGACCAATTTTGCGGGTTGAACCGCTAATCTCGCTTCTTTCCTTAGACTTGTGAGTTCCCTGACGCTGGTTAGCCAAAAACTGCTTTACATCCAGATAGATAGCATGGTCGTTGGGCTCAATGCCGAAGATAGACTCGTTTAACGTAATCTTTCTTCCAGTTGCTTCACCTTTAATGTTATATACGTTAACTTCCATTATTTTTCGATTATTACGATTGAACCTTTGCAACCTGGAACAGAACCCTTGATAAGAAGCAAGTTATGCTCCGCGATTACTTTTAATACTTGAAGATTTTGAACGGTCACGCGGTTGCCACCAAGCTGGCCACCCATACGCATGCCCTTAAACACCTTTGCGGGATAAGAACAAGCACCGATAGAACCCGGCTTACGAGCTCTGTTGTGCTGACCGTGAGTAGTCTGACCTACACCACCAAAACCATGGCGCTTTACTACGCCTTGGAAACCTTTACCCTTTGAGATGCCGGCTACATCAACAAAAGTTGCATCGTTGAAAAGTTCAACTGTAACCGTATCACCCAGATTCAATGCATTCTCGAATCCTTTGAACTCAGCCAAGTGCTTCTTGGGAGTTACTCCAGCCTTCTTGAAATGGCCCATCAGAGGTTTCGTAGTGCGCTTCTCTTTTTTGTCTTGGAAGCCCAACTGAACAGCCTCATAGCCATCTTTTTCCAATGTTTTCACTTGAGTAACAACACAAGGACCTACTTCGATAACAGTGCATGGTACATTCTTACCCTCGGCACTGAAAACGGATGTCATTCCGATTTTTTTTCCTAATAATCCTGGCATTTCACTAATAATTTAATAACTTAGACCTTAATTTCTACTTCTACACCACTGGGTAACTCCAACTTCATAAGTGCATCAACTGTCTTAGCTGTAGAGCTATAGATGTCAATCAATCTCTTATAGGAAGAGAGTTCGAATTGTTCACGCGACTTCTTGTTAACAAAAGTCGAGCGGTTAACGGTAAAGATACGCTTATGAGTAGGCAGAGGAATTGGGCCACTCACAATAGCACCTGTACTTTTTACGGTTCTCACAATCTTCTCAGCTGACTTGTCAACCAAGTTGTGGTCGTAAGATTTCAGTTTGATTCTAATTTTTTGACTCATTGTTGAATTTGGTTATAAAATAGTATAATAAAGGAAGAGAAGAGAGCTAAGAGTCATACGCTAGCCCTCTCTCTTCATAATTTTTTAAAGCAAATCAGCACGGCCCTTCACTTCTTCAAGCACTGCTTTGGCAATAGAAGTAGAAACCTGAGCATGATGATCGTAAGACATAGATGAGGTAGCACGACCAGAGGTAATGGTACGCAAAGCGGTTACATAACCAAACATCTCTGCAAGGGGAACCATCGCTTTGACAATACGTGCGCCTGAACGACTGGATTCCATACCTTCTACCTGACCACGACGTTTATTCAAGTCGCCGATGACATCACCCATATTCTCTTCGGGGGTTACAACCTCCAGCTTCATGATGGGTTCCATCAACACAGGACCGGCCTTAGAGCAAGCATTCTTATAAGCCTGAATAGCACAAATTTCAAATGACAACTGGTCAGAGTCAACCGGGTGGAAAGATCCGTCAAGCAGCGTAACCTTAAGAGAATCCATCGGGAAGCCAGCGAGCACACCATTCTTCATTGCGTTCTGGAAGCCCTTCTGAACTGAAGGAATAAACTCCTTAGGAATGTTACCACCAGTCACTTCATTGATAAACTGCAGACCACCTTCCTTGAAATCCTCATCAATAGGACCTACATTAACAATGATGTCGGCAAACTTACCGCGACCACCAGACTGCTTCTTATAGACCTCACGCAGGTTAACAGTCTTCGTGATAGCTTCCTTATAGTTCACCTGGGGCTTACCCTGATTACACTCTACCTTGAACTCACGCTTCAAACGATCAATAATGATATCCAAGTGAAGCTCACCCATACCAGAGATTACGGTTTGACCCGACTGCTCATCCGTACGAACGGTAAAGGTAGGATCTTCTTCAGCCAGTTTAGCCAAGCCATTTGACAACTTGTCCATGTCTTTCTGAGTCTTGGGCTCAACTGCGATACCGATAACGGGTTCAGGGAAATCCATTGATTCGAGTACAATAGGTGCTTCCTCATCGCAAAGGGTATCACCAGTACGGATATCTTTGAAGCCAACTCCTGCACCAATATCACCAGCAGAAATCACTTCCACAGGATTCTGCTTGTTAGAGTGCATTTGGAACAGACGAGACACACGCTCCTTCTTGCCAGAACGCGTATTGAAGATATATGAACCAGCTTCAACCTTACCAGAATAAACACGGAAGAAAGTCAGACGACCAACGTAGGGGTCAGTAGCAATCTTAAATGCTAGAGCAGAAGTTTTCTCATCTTCATCGGGCTTACGATCTTCCTCAGCACCGGTGCTGGGATTCGTACCCACAATATTGGGAGTATCCAGCGGAGAAGGCAAGAAAGCGCAAACATAATCAAGAAGAGTTTGCACACCCTTGTTCTTAAACGAAGAGCCACAAAGCATCGGAACAATATCCATCTTCAAGGTAGCAGCACGCAAGCCACGCAGAATTTCCTCTTCGGTGATTGTAGAAGGATCCTCAAAGAACTTCTCCATCAAAGCGTCGTCATATTCAGCGACCTTTTCGAGCATCTTCTCTCTCCACTCCTCAGCTTCAGCCTGAAGATTAGCAGGTATTTCCTCCACATCATAGTCAGCACCCATGGTCTCATCATGCCACAGAATAGCTTTCATCTTAATCAGATCGACAACACCCTTGAATGACTCTTCTGCACCAATAGGAATAACTACGGGACAAGGATTAGCGCCAAGGATGTCCTTCATCTGGCGAACTACCTCAAAGAAGTCAGCACCCGAGCGGTCCATCTTGTTGACATAACCGATACGGGGCACATTGTACTTGTCAGCCTGGCGCCATACTGTTTCAGACTGAGGCTCAACACCACCCACTGCGCAGTAAGTAGCTACAGCGCCATCAAGTACACGCAGCGAACGTTCAACCTCAGCAGTAAAGTCAACGTGTCCCGGAGTGTCAATCAGATTGATCTTATACTTATTGCCAGCATAATTCCAGAAAGTGGTCGTAGCAGCAGAAGTAATGGTAATACCACGTTCCTGCTCCTGCTCCATCCAGTCCATCGTAGCAGCACCATCGTGCACCTCACCAATCTTGTGAGTCAAGCCCGTATAGAACAGGATACGTTCAGAAGTTGTTGTCTTACCAGCATCAATGTGAGCCATGATACCGATATTACGAGTCAAATGTAAATCACGCTTTGCCATCGTTATTATCTACTTATTTGAGGTTTTAAATTAGAATCTGAAGTGAGCAAATGCGCGGTTAGCTTCCGCCATTCTGTGCATATCTTCCTTACGCTTGAAAGCACCACCCTGTTCATTGAAAGCATCCATGATTTCAGAGGCAAGCTTATCAGCCATAGTTTTACCACCACGTTTACGGGCAAAGAGGATAAGATTCTTCATAGAGATAGACTCCTTACGATCCGGACGGATTTCAGTAGGAACCTGGAAAGTTGCACCACCCACACGGCGAGACTTAACTTCCACTTGAGGAGTCACATTATCAAGCGCCTTCTTCCAGATTTCAAGAGCAGACATCTCTTCATTCTGCATCTTGTTCTTTACAGTTTCGAGCGCAGCATAAAAGATTTCATAAGAAGTATTCTTCTTACCATCATACATCAGATGGTTAACGAACTTTGAAACTTTTACATCATTAAAAACGGGATCCGGAAGGATGACGCGTTTCTTTGGTTTTGCTTTTCTCATTGTTTGAATGAATAATGTTTTTGTTTTTGGCTGTTACTTCTGTCTTCTTCAACCCTCACTCCAGAGAATTTACTCAACCTTTAGCATTTCCAACAAACTAAAAACGTGTATTAATAAAAATCTATAAGTTATTAGGCGTTATTACTTTTTCTTTGCGGGAGCCTGTCCGGGTTTCGGACGTTTTGCACCATACTTAGAACGTCTCTGCGTACGGCCGGCAACACCAGCGGTATCCAAAGTACCACGAACAATGTGATAACGAACACCGGGAAGGTCCTTCACACGACCACCACGAACCAATACAATAGAGTGTTCTTGCAAGTTATGACCTTCACCAGGGATATAAGAGTTCACCTCTTTACCATTGGTCAAACGAACACGAGCAACTTTACGCATTGCTGAGTTAGGCTTCTTCGGAGTGGTTGTGTACACTCTCACGCAAACGCCACGTCTTTGAGGACATGAATCCAAGGCAGGTGACTTACTCTTGTCAACCAGCACTTGGCGTCCTTTTCTTACTAATTGCTGAATTGTAGGCATTTCAATTGTTTTTAGTTATATATTATGTTTATATTAAATTCGTTATAATACACTTTTTCGGGCTGCAAAGATACGCATAATTTTTGAAACAACAATGCAATACCTCTATTTATTTATTTTTAACGATGTATTTCTCCACAATTTGGCCCAGTGACAGGTAAAAAGAGGGGTAAAAAAGATCAAGCCTCCCCCTTTGGAGTAATTGCAGGCATCACAAAATGCTGCTCAGGCAGTTTGACTTCGCCATACTGCTGCTCAAACTTGTTCATATTGTCTTGCAAGGCAGCAATCAGTCGCTTCAGATGTTCAGGCGCCATGATGACGCGGGTATGGACAAGTGGACTTTGAAATCCAGGAAGTACCTTGGCAAAGTCAATTACAAACTCCGAACTGCTGTGCGCCACCACAGCCAAATTGGCGTATTTGCCTTGAGCGGCATCGTCGGAAAACTGGAGCTTAATCTCCGCGTTATTGTCAGATCTAACCATAAGTAAACAAATAAATAAAGGAATGGATAAAAGAAAAGGTGACTGCTTCAAAAGAGTCACCTTTTCTTCTAATTATTAATAGATGAATAACCTAAATCAAAAGGGAAATAACTTATTCTTCCGATTTCTCTTCTACATCGTAATCCAAGACGGTCTTCTTGTTAGCCAACATTCGATCGTATTCCTCCTTTGAACCAACGATGATCTTTTCAAAATCACGTTGACCTGTACCTGCAGGAATCAAATGACCACAGATCACATTTTCTTTCATGCCTTCCAAGAAGTCCACCTTACCGTTGATGGCTGCTTCGTTGAGCACTTTCGTTGTCTCCTGGAATGATGCAGCGGACATGAAGCTTGAGGTTTGCAGAGCAGCTCGAGTAATACCCTGGAGAATCTGAGTAGAAGTAGCAGGAACAGCATCACGCACAGCTACAGGCTTTAAGTCACGACGCTTAAGCATAGAGTTCTCATCGCGTAAACGACGGGCTGTAACAATCTGTCCAGGCTTCAAAGTCTGGGAGTCACCACTGTCCACTACGACCTTTTTACCCCAGATGCGGTCGTTTTCTTCCATGAAGTCGAGCTTATCAACCACCTGTTGTTCCAGGAAGCGGGTATCACCCGGTTCATCGATTTCAACCTTTCGCATCATCTGACGAACGATAATCTCAAAGTGCTTATCATTAATCTTCACACCTTGTAGTCGATATACGTCCTGTACCTCATTTACAATATACTCCTGAACAGCTGTAGGACCTTTAATGGCCAAGATATCAGAAGGCGTGATGGCACCATCTGACAGCGGTGTACCAGCGCGAACATAGTCGTTTTCCTGTACCAGAATCTGCTTCGAAAGCGGCACCAGATACTTCTTCACTTCTCCAGTTTTGGAAGTAACCACAATTTCGCGATTACCACGTTTCACCTTACCCATCGTAATCTCACCGTCGATTTCAGAAACGACAGCAGGATTAGAGGGATTACGAGCCTCGAACAGCTCCGTAACACGAGGCAGACCACCAGTGATATCACCAGCCTTACCCACTGCACGCGGAATCTTTACAATAACCTCACCGGCTTTCACCTTTTGGTTGTCTTCAACCACTACGTGACCTCCTACAGGCAAGTTATAGGTACGTATCAACTCTCCATCTTCCGTAAGGATATGGGCTGAAGGAACTTTCGTTTTATCCTTCGACTCAATGATAATGATTTCGCGCAAACCTGTAGATTCATCCGATTCCACCTTATAGGTTACGTTTTCAATCACATCCTCAAACTGAATCTTACCCGTTGCTTCCGTGATAATCACAGCATTGAAGGGATCCCAACGAGCTATCAACTTACCTACCTCAACGACCTCACCATCTGAAGCATAGAGCGTAGAGCCATAAGGTACATTGTGCGTAGAAAGTACAATACCCGTATTGACATCCACAAAGCGAACTTCAGCAAGTCGGCCTACAACCACCTTAGCAGGTTGTCCAGCTTCGTCAAGCACATCAACCGTACGCAACTCTTCAAATTCAAGCTTCGAAGCATTCTTGGCAACGATGCTGGCATTGGCAGCCATATTACCAGCGATACCACCAGCATGGAACGTACGAAGTGTCAGCTGTGTACCTGGCTCACCGATAGATTGAGCTGCAATCACACCCACAGCCTCACCCTTTTGTACCATACGGCTTGTGGCCAGGTTGCGTCCATAACACTTGGCGCAAACACCCTTCTTTGACTCACAGGTAAGTACGGAACGGATTTCAACGGTCTCAATGGGCGAATCTTCAATCTTCTGAGCAATTTCCTCCGTAATTTCTTCGCCTCCAGCAACAATCAATTCTCCAGTAGTCGGATGAATAATGTCGTGAACCGAAACTCGACCCAAGATACGTTCGTAAAGTGTTGCAATTACCTCATCATTATTCTTCAAAGCGGTACAAAGCAGTCCTCTCAGCGTACCACAGTCCTCTTCATTGATAATCACATCGTGTGATACGTCAACCAGACGACGCGTCAGATAACCGGCATCAGCTGTCTTCAAGGCAGTATCGGCCAAACCCTTACGTGCACCGTGGGTAGAGATAAAGTACTCCAGCACCGAAAGGCCCTCCTTGAAGTTTGAAAGAATCGGGTTCTCAATAATCTGACCACCTTCTGCACCTGCTTTCTGAGGCTTGGCCATCAGACCACGCATACCAGAGAGCTGACGGATCTGCTCTTTCGAACCACGGGCTCCTGAATCCAGCATCATATAAACCGAATTGAAGCCTTGATCATCACTCGAAATGGTCTTCATCAAGATGTTGGAAAGTTCGGAGTTAACGTGAGTCCAAATATCAATAACCTGATTATAACGCTCGTTGTCAGTGATAAAGCCCATGTTATAGTTGTTCATCACCTGCTCAACTTCGTCATATCCCTTCTGAACAAGCGCTTCCTTCTCTTTCGGGATGATAATATCGCCCAAGTTAAAGGAAAGACCTCCCTTGAAGGCCATGTAATAACCCAAGTTCTTGATGCCATCCAAGAAGTCAGCCGCCTCTGACACACCACAAACTTTAATTACGTGACTAATGATATCACGAAGCGACTTCTTAGAAATGATCGTATTAATGTAACCAGCCTTAGCAGGAACAATCTCATTCACGATGACACGACCTACAGAAGTGTCGTGCATCATCTTCTTCACGATATTGCCGTTTTCATCCACATCATCAACCAGCACACTGACTGGAGCGTGAATATCACACTTTCCTTCATTATAGGCAATCAACGCTTCTTCAGGGCCATAGAAAGTCAAGCCCTCACCTTTTGCACCTTTACGCAACTTGGTGATATAATACAGACCAAGGACCATATCCTGAGCAGGTACGGTAATTGGCGCGCCATTGGCAGGGTTCAAGATGTTGTGCGATTGAAGCATCAGCATCTGGGCCTCCAGCACAGCCTCGTTGCTCAGTGGCAAATGGACAGCCATCTGGTCACCATCGAAGTCCGCGTTAAATGCCGTACAAGCCAATGGATGCAATTGAATAGCCTTGCCTTCAATCATCTTCGGCTGGAAGGCTTGGATACCAAGGCGGTGAAGTGTCGGGGCACGGTTGAGCAACACCGGATGGCCCTTCATAACATGCTCCAAAATATCCCAAATGACAGGCTCCTTGCGATCGACAATCTTCTTAGCACTCTTCACTGTCTTAACAATACCGCGTTCAATCAACTTTCGTATAATGAACGGTTTGTAAAGTTCTGCAGCCATCAGTTTAGGAATACCACACTCACCCATACGAAGCTCAGGACCTACAACAATAACCGAACGGGCTGAATAATCGACACGTTTACCCAGCAAATTCTGACGGAAGCGACCCTGCTTACCTTTCAGACTGTCAGAGAGCGATTTCAATGGACGGTTAGCATCCGTCTTCACTGCACTAGACTTACGAGAGTTATCGAAAAGAGAATCCACAGCCTCTTGCAACATGCGCTTCTCATTACGGAGAATAACCTCAGGTGCCTTAATCTCGATCAAACGCTTCAATCGATTGTTACGAATAATCACGCGGCGATAGAGATCGTTCAAGTCAGAAGTGGCAAAACGACCACCATCCAACGGAACGAGCGGACGCAATTCAGGTGGTATAACCGGAACGTAACGTACAATCATCCATTCAGGCTTGTTACGCTCTTTCGAGGCACGGAAAGACTCTACGACCTGCAAACGCTTCAACGCCTCTGTCTTACGCTGTTGAGAAGCGTCACTACCAGCACGATGACGCAGTTCGTAAGAGAGCTCATCCAAATTGACTGCAGTCAGTAAATCATAAATAGCCTCTGCACCCATCTTAGCGATAAACTTATTCGGATCGGTATCCTCAAGGAACTGATTATCCTTAGGCAGTTTATCAAGTAGGTCGAGGTATTCACCCTCTTCAAGGAGATCATATTTAGCTACATCGTCAGACAACACACCAGGCTGAATCACAACATAACGCTCGTAATAGATGATCGCATCCAGCTTCTTTGTAGGTAATCCCAGCAGATAACCAATCTTGTTAGGCAATGAGCGGAAATACCAGATATGCGCTACAGGCACCACGAGCTGAATATGTCCCATGCGTTCACGACGCACTTTCTTCTCCGTAACCTCCACACCGCAACGGTCACAGACAATACCTTTATAACGAATACGTTTGTACTTACCACAATGGCACTCATAGTCCTTGATAGGTCCAAAGATGCGCTCGCAGAACAAACCGTCACGTTCAGGCTTGTAGGTACGGTAATTTATAGTTTCAGGCTTTAAAACTTCACCGCTCGAATTTTCCAGGATCTCTTCAGGAGAGGCCAGTCCAATAGAAATCTTCGAGAAATTACTCTTAATCTTATTGTCTTTTCTAAAAGCCATACAATTAGTATATTGAGTTTGAATTGTTAAACTAAAAACAGAGGACTCTTTTAGAAGCCATTACTCTAAGTGGATACTCAAACCAAGACCTCTGAGCTCGTGGAGCAAAACGTTCAGAGACTCTGGGATACCCGGAGTAGGCATAGCATCACCTTTAACGATAGCTTCGTATGCTTTCGAACGACCCACTACGTCATCTGATTTGATCGTCAGAATCTCCTGCAGGATATGAGCAGCTCCAAAGGCTTCGAGTGCCCAAACCTCCATTTCTCCGAAACGTTGTCCACCGAACTGAGCCTTACCACCAAGAGGCTGTTGCGTAATCAATGAGTACGGGCCAATGGAGCGAGCATGCATCTTGTCTTCCACCATGTGACCAAGTTTCAACATGTACGTAACACCTACAGTAGCCTGTTGTTCAAAGGCTTCACCGGTTCCTCCATCGTACAAGGTAGTCTTGCCGTAGCGAGGGAGTCCGGCCTTGTCAGTCCATTCATTCAAGTCATCCAGCGAAGCACCATCGAAGATAGGCGTAGCGAACTTCACGCCCAACTTACGACCGGCACGACCCAAAACAGCCTCAAAGATCTGGCCGATATTCATACGAGAAGGCACACCCAGCGGGTTCAGTACAATATCTACCGGCGTACCATCAGCCAAGAAAGGCATATCCTCCTGACGAACTACACGCGATACGATACCCTTATTACCATGACGACCGGCCATCTTATCACCCACACCGATTTTACGTTTCTTAGCAATATAGACCTTAGCCAGTTGCATGATACCAGAAGGCAATTCATCACCAATTGTAATGGCAAACTTCTTACGCTTGAGTTCAGCATCCAGTTCTTTATACTTCTTGATGAAGTTCATAATCAACGCACGAATCATGTCGTTGGTATGTTCATCCTTGGTCCAACCGCTCAGCTGGATCGAGGTGAAATCGAGATCACTGAAGTCACTTGCAGAGAAGTGAGCACCCTTAGGAACCACATCGGTTCCCAGATAATCCTTCACACCCTCCGATGTCCAGGGTTCAGTCAGTTTGAGCAGCTTGTTGATCATCACCTTCTTCAGTTCGGCACCTTTCGCTTCAAACTCCTCATCAATCTTGGGGAGCAGGGCTTTATCAGCCAGCTTAGAGCTACGGGTCTTGATTGCACGCGAGAAGAGACGTTTTCCAATAACCACACCCTTCAACGAAGGAGAGGCTTTGAGTGAAGCATCCTTCACGTCACCAGCTTTATCACCAAAGATCGCACGCAGCAATTTCTCCTCAGGTGAAGGATCAGATTCACCCTTCGGGGTAATCTTACCTATTAATATATCACCCGGTTCAATGCGAGCACCGATACGTACAATACCATTGTCATCCAAGTCCTTTGTAGCCTCTTCACTCACATTAGGAATGTCGGAAGTCAACTCTTCCATACCTCTTTTGGTCTCTCTCACCTCAAGGGAGAGCTCCTCCACATGAACAGAGGTCAATAGATCTTCACGAACGACACGTTCGTTCAGCACAATGGCATCCTCGTAGTTGTAACCTTTCCAAGGCATATAGGCTACAAGCAGGTTCTTACCAAGGGCCAGTTCACCGTCAGCAGTAGAATAGCCTTCAGTCAGAATTTCACCCTTCACAACGCGCTGTCCTTTTTTGCAAATAGGACGCAGGTCGATAGTCATATTTTGGTTGGTACGACGCCATTTCGGAATCCGGTACTCCTTCAAGGCAGGCTCAAAGCTGACAAACTCTTCATCCTCCGTACGGTCATAAAGGATACGGATTGTCGTTGCATCCACAAAATCTACCACGCCATCACCTTCTGCTGCCAACTGCGTACGAGAATCGCGTGCCAGTTGACGCTCGATACCCGTACCTACAATAGGAGCCTCGGTACGAAGCAAAGGCACAGCTTGACGCATCATGTTTGATCCCATCAATGCACGGTTAGCATCATCGTGCTCCAAGAAGGGAATCAGCGAAGCAGCAATTGAAGCAATCTGCTGCGGAGATACGTCCATCAGTTCCACTTCCGAAGGAGGTACTACAGGGTAATCAGCATCTTGACGCGCTTTTACCCTATCACGGATGAAGGATCCATCATCGTTAAGCGGAGCATTGCCCTGTGCAATGATCTTGTTCTCTTCCTCTTCCGCACTAAGATATACCAGACCATTCTCCGAGAGATCCACTTTCGAATTCTCCACTTTGCGGTAGGGCGTTTCGATAAAGCCCAAGTCGTTAATCTTTGCGAAAACGCAGAGTGAAGAAATCAGACCAATATTCGGGCCTTCAGGAGTCTCAATAGGGCAGAGACGTCCATAGTGCGTATAGTGTACGTCACGCACCTCAAAACCTGCACGCTCACGCGACAAGCCACCAGGACCAAGAGCTGACATACGACGTTTGTGTGTGATTTCAGCCAACGGGTTGGTTTGGTCCATGAATTGCGACAGCGCATTCGTACCAAAGAAAGAGTTTATTACCGAAGAAATGGTCTTGGCGTTAATCAAGTCAATGGGCGTGAACACCTCGTTATCGCGGACATTCATACGCTCACGGATGGTACGCGACATACGAGCCAAGCCAATAGCAAACTGATTGGAAAGCTGTTCACCAACGGTACGTACACGACGATTGCTCAAATGGTCAATATCGTCAACATCAGCCTTGGAGTTGATCAGCTCAATCAAGTACTTAATAATCTCAATAATATCCTCCTTAGTCAATACACGAACATCCATATCGGTCGTTAGGTTCAACTTTTTGTTGATACGATAACGACCCACATCACCCAAGTCATAGCGCTTTTCAGAGAAGAAGAGACTATTGATCACCTCACGTGCACTAGCATCATCAGCAGGATCAGCGTTACGCAATTGGCGATAAATATAGAGTACGGCCTCTTTCTCCGAGTTACTCGGGTCTTTTTGCAGTGTATTGTATATGATAGAATAGTCGGATTGATTAGGTTCTTCTTTATGAACCAAGATATTAGCGATACCCGACTCCAGAATTTCATCAATATGTTCCGGTTCAATAACAGTCTCGCGGTCAATCAACACCTCATTACGTTCGATTGAAACCACTTCACCGGTATCCTCATCAACAAAGTCCTCAATCCAAGTTTTCAGCACACGAGCAGCCAACTTACGACCAATGATCTTTTTTAAGTTTGCCTTGTTCACCTTGATCTCTTCAGCCAGATTGAAAATTTCAAGAATATCTTTATCATTCTCAAAACCGATGGCACGAAGCAACGTGGTAACAGGCAATTTCTTCTTTCGGTCGATATAAGCATACATCACATTATTGATGTCAGTAGCAAACTCAATCCAAGAGCCCTTGAAGGGAATGATACGGGCGGAATAAAGCTTTGTACCGTTAGCGTGTTGGCTCTGGCCGAAAAACACACCAGGAGAACGATGTAGCTGAGAAACCACAACGCGTTCAGCACCATTAATAACAAACGTAGCCTTATCGGTCATATAGGGAATAGGTCCAAGGAACACATCCTGAATGACCGTATCAAAATCCTCATGATCGGGGTCGGTACAATAGAGCTTTAGCTTAGCTTTCAAAGGAACACTATAGGTGAGCCCTCGCTCTATACACTCATCAATGCTATAGCGCGGCGGATCAATATAGTAGTCCAAGAACTCAAGCACAAAGTTGTTTCTTGTATCGGCAATAGGGAAATTTTCAGCAAATACCTTGTACAATCCCTCGTTTTTTCTTTTCTCAGGTGGGGTGTCAAGCTGTAAGAAGTCCTTAAACGACTTCAATTGCACTTCCAAAAAATCCGGATAGTCGAGCGGCTTCTTGGTTCTAGCAAAATTAACTCTTTGATTTTCAGTATTTGAAGACATCTGATAATGGATTTGTAGAACTTGTAATGAAATATATACACAAAAAGGTTAAGAACCCTTTTCGCCAAGGGTTCCTAACCGAATTACCTGATTTACAGGCTAATGTTATTTAAGTTCAACTTCAGCTCCAGCCTCTTCGAGTGTCTTCTTCAGTGATTCTGCTTCGTCTTTAGCCAAACCTTCCTTAACTACACTAGGAGCACCATCTACCAAGTCCTTAGCTTCCTTCAGACCCAGACCACAAGCTTCCTTCACAGCCTTTACGACCTGAAGTTTAGCTGCACCAGCACTCTTCAATACAACATCAAAAGAAGTCTTCTCTTCAACAGCGGCACCAGCAGCAGCGGGGCCAGCAGCAACTGCAACAGCTGCAGCAGCAGGTTCAATACCGTATTCTTCTTTCAGGATAGTTGCAAGTTCATTAACTTCTTTTACTGTCAAGTTAACCAATTGTTCTGCAAAAGCTTTCAAATCTGCCATTTTAGTATAATTTTAATTGTTTATTTACTGAATAATTTGATAGTTGTTGTTTGCGATGCAGGGGACAACCCATTGCATCTAATCCGAAGTTTACGCTTCGGGACGTTCACCAAGAGTCTTAAGAACTCCGTGGAGGGTGTTACCACCAGACTGCAGAGCAGAAATAACGTTCTTGGCGGGCGACTGCAGCAGAGCCACAATGTCGGCAATAACTTCGTTCTTGCTCTTGATAGCTACGAGGGCGTCGAGTTGTTCAGCACCTACATAGAAGCCTTCTTCAGCGTAAGCGGCCTTCAGACCAGGAACACCGTTCTTAGCTTTATCCTTCAGCAGTTTGGCAGGAGCATTAGCTGTGTTAGTAAACATCACAGCCGTCGTACCCTTCATGCTGCCATAGAGGGGAGAGAAGTCACCTTCAAGGCTTTCAAGAGCCTTGTGAAGCAGCGTGTTCTTAACAACCATCAACTTGATGTCCGCCTTGAAACACTCTCTTCTCAGTGCGCTCGTGTCAGCAGCATTCATAGCTGTTGTGTCCACGAGATAGAAGTGACCGTATTCCTTAACAGTAGCAGCAATCTGCTCAATAATCGTAGATTTATCTTCCTTTCTCATTGTTTCTGCTTTTTATTAAATTTCTTCCACTGCCTTGGGGTCAATCTTGACACCAGCACTCATAGTACTCGAAAGATAAATACTCTTAATATATGTACCCTTGGCTGCGCTCGGTTTCAACTTAATCAAGGTAGAGATGAACTCTTTCGCATTGTCGCGAATCTGATCAGCGTTAAACGAGATTTTACCGATAGAAGTGTGCACGATACCTGTTTTATCGACTTTAAAGTCAATCTTACCTTGCTTCACTTCACGTACAGCTTTAGCAACATCCATAGTTACGGTGCCACTCTTGGGGTTAGGCATCAGTCCACGAGGACCGAGGATGCGACCCAGAGCACCAATCTTACCCATGATGGAAGGCATCGTGATGATTACATCCACATCAGTCCATCCACCTTTGATCTTTTCAACATATTCGTCAAGACCAACATAGTCAGCGCCTGCTTCCTTAGCAGCAGCTTCAGCATCAGGAGTACAGAGAACGAGTACTCGCGTTACCTTACCCGTACCGTGAGGGAGTGAAACGACACCTCTCACCATCTGGTTAGCTTTACGCGGGTCAACGCCAAGACGTACATCGATGTCAACAGAAGCATCAAACTTCGTGAAGGTAATATCCTTTACGAGTTGAGAAGCCTCTTTGAGAGAGTATGCTTTCCCTGCTTCAATCTTTCCAGCAGCTAACTTTTGATTTTTTGTCAGTTTACTCATTCTAATTGAAGTTTATTAGTTATTAACCGGGAACTCCCCTTTTACAGCGATACCCATACTACGTGCAGTACCTGCTACCATGCGCATACCAGCTTCTACTGTAAAGCAGTTCAAGTCAACGAGCTTGTCCTGAGCAATAGTACGAACTTGGTCCCAAGTGATTTCAGCCACTTTCTTACGGTTAGGTTCGGCAGAGCCGCTCTTCACCTTAGTGAGCTCAAGCAATTGGATGGCTACGGGAGGAGTCTTGATAACGAAATCAAACGACTTGTCTGCGTAGTACGTAATGATAACAGGAAGGATCTTTCCTGCCTTGTCCTGGGTTCTGGCGTTGAATTGCTTGCAAAACTCCATAATATTGATACCCTTCGAACCCAAAGCGGGGCCTACGGGAGGTGATGGGTTTGCAGCGCCTCCTTTAATCTGTAACTTGATAAGTCCAGCAACTTCTTTAGCCATTGTTCAAAATTGATTTATATATAAACATTAATAAAAGAACAACACAGTGTGTAACGCGCTGCATTATTCCTTTTCTACCTGCATAAAGCCAAGTTCCAAGGGAGTTTTACGCCCAAAGATCTTAACCATGACCTTCAGTTTTTTCTTCTCGGTATTCACCTCTTCAATGATACCACTGAATCCAGTGAACGGACCATAATTCACCTTTACGGTCTCGCCAACTACATACGGGATAGCCACTTCAACAGGGTTCTCCTGTAATTCATCAACCGTACCAAGAATACGATTCACTTCCGACTGCCGCAGCGGAGAGGGTTTATCCGTACCGCCCAAGAACCCAATCACATTGGGTGCATTTCTAAGGCGATGCGCAACCTCACCTACCAACGCAGCTTCAACAAGAACGTATCCAGGGAGATAACTCCGTTCCTTGACAATTTTCTTGCCATTACGAACAGAATATACCTTCTCGGTAGGAATCAACACCTGAGAAACGTAATCACCAAAGTTACCGTGTTTCATATCGGCTTCAAGATACTCCTTAACTTTGGCTTCCTTACCACTTACGGCACGTAACACGTACCACTTCTTTTCAATCTCAGACATTACTTCTTACGTTTAACGTGGATAAATAAATTCCATCACTTGTTGGAAACAGAAGTCCATCGCGAACACTACCACTGCAATTAGAAGGGAAGCATATAAAACAGCAACTGCACTGCTAGTAAGTTCGGAACGAGTAGGCCACGACACTTTATGCACAAGTTCGTCGTAGGTTTCCTTTAAATTAGCTATAATCTTATTCATCTTTAAAGTATTAGCACGGGAGGAGAGGCTCGAACTCCCGACACCCGGTTTTGGAGACCGGTGCTCTACCAACTGAGCTACTCCCGTTTGAACATAATCAGTTCCCGACCGAGGCCGAGAACTGATTGATATGAATTGTTTGGATTAGTCGAGGATTTCGGTGATCTGACCAGAACCTACCGTGCGGCCACCTTCGCGGATAGCGAAGCGAAGACCAACGTTCAGAGCAACGGGGTAGATCAGAGAAACCTGAATCTCTACGTTATCACCAGGCATTACCATTTCAGTTCCTTCGGGGAGCGTAATCTCACCCGTGCAGTCCATAGTACGCAGGTAGAACTGAGGACGGTAGTGGTTGTGGAACGGAGTGTGACGACCACCCTCTTCTTTCTTCAGCACGTAGATAGAAGCCTTGAAAGTAGAGTGAGGCTTAATCTGACCGGGCTTACAGAGCACCATACCACGCTTGATTTCGTTCTTGTCGATACCGCGGAGCAGCAGACCTACGTTATCACCAGCTTCACCTTCATCAAGGAGCTTACGGAACATTTCAACACCAGTTACAACCGACTTCTTGTCCTCACCAAGACCCAGGATTTCAACTTCGTCGCCTACCTTAACAACACCAGTCTCAATACGACCAGTTGCTACAGTACCACGACCAGTGATTGAGAACACGTCCTCAACAGGCATCAGGAAGGGCTTATCAATATCGCGGGGAGGCAGAGGAATCCAAGTATCGCAAGCGTCCATCAGTTCCATAACCTTCTCTTCCCACTTCTCAACACCATTCAGTGCACCAAGAGCAGAACCCTGGATGAAAGGAGTGTTGTCGCCATCGAATTCGTAAGCAGAAAGCAGTTCACGCATTTCCATCTCAACGAGCTCAAGCATTTCGGGGTCATCAACCATATCACACTTGTTCATGAAGACAACCAGACGGGGAACGTTTACCTGACGAGCGAGCAGGATGTGCTCACGAGTCTGAGGCATCGGACCATCAGTTGCAGCTACTACGATGATAGCACCATCCATCTGAGCAGCACCAGTTACCATGTTCTTAACATAGTCGGCGTGTCCCGGGCAGTCAACGTGTGCATAGTGACGATTAGCGGTTTCATATTCAACGTGAGAGGTGTTGATCGTGATACCACGTTCCTTTTCTTCAGGAGCGTTGTCGATCTGATCGAAAGACTTCACTTCAGAAAGACCCTTCTTAGCCAATACGGTAGTGATGGCAGCGGTCAAAGTGGTCTTACCGTGGTCAACGTGACCAATAGTACCAATGTTTACGTGCGGTTTGGTACGTTCGAATTTCTCTTTAGCCATAGCTTTTCTATTTTAATTTATTGATTAATAATCAGTATCGTCATTTGGAGCTGTTACCGGGACTTGAACCCGGGACCTCTTCCTTACCAAGGAAGTGCTCTACCGCTGAGCTATAACAGCAAAAAGAGAAGTGGGCAAAGATGGATTCGAACCACCGAAGGCGTAAGCCAGCAGATTTACAGTCTGCCCCATTTGGCCACTCTGGTATTTGCCCTACAAACGTTTCTTCTTCGAGCCTCTTGTCGGATTCGAACCAACGACCCCGAGATTACAAATCACGTGCT